>NZ_CP071383.1:1882362-2196089 GCF_017348915.1 Leclercia pneumoniae
AATCTGCTGATGGGGCGCCTGGCTGAGGTGGATACCAAGCCGCAGCTGGAAATCTATGCGGATGATGTGAAGTGCAGCCACGGGGCAACCGTGGGCCGTATCGACGATGAGCAGATGTTCTATCTCCGTTCGCGCGGTATTGACCAGCAGGCTGCCGAAAAGATGATCATCTACGCCTTTGCCGCTGAGCTGACAGAAGCTATTGGTGACGAAGGGGTAAAACAGCAAGTCCTGGCCCGCATCGGTCAGCGCTTGCCTGGAGGTAAGGCATGAATTTTCCGGTGGAGAAAGTACGGGCGGATTTTCCGGTCCTGACCCGTGAAGTGAATGGTCTGCCGCTCGCCTATCTCGACAGCGCCGCCAGCGCCCAGAAGCCGGCGCAGGTGATCGATGCCGAAGCGGAGTTTTACCGACACGGCTATGCGGCGGTACACCGGGGTATCCATACCCTCAGTGCAGAAGCGACTCAGCGCATGGAAAATGTGCGCAACCAGGCGGCGGCGTTTTTAAACGCCCGTTCGCCGGAAGAGCTGGTCTTCGTGCGCGGCACCACCGAAGGGATCAACCTGGTCGCTAACAGCTGGGGCAGCGCCTCGGTTCATGCCGGGGATAATATTGTCATCACTCAGATGGAACATCATGCCAACATCGTGCCGTGGCAGATGCTCTGTGAGCGCGTGGGGGCCCAACTGCGGGTGATCCCGCTGAACCAGGACGGTACGCTGCAGCTGGCGCAGCTGGATGCGCTGCTTGATGAACGTACCCGACTGGTGGCGGTGACGCACATCTCTAACGTTCTGGGGACCGAAAACCCGTTGGCGGAGATTGTAGCGAAAGCGCATCAGGTGGGGGCGAAGGTGCTGGTGGACGGTGCCCAGGCGGTGATGCACCAGGGTACCGATGTCCAGGCGCTGGACTGCGATTTTTATGTGTTTTCCGGACATAAACTCTACGGACCGACCGGGATCGGCGTGCTCTACGTGAAGGAGGATATCCTGCAGGCTATGCCGCCGTGGGAAGGGGGCGGGTCGATGATCGCCACCGTCAGCCTCACCGAGGGGACGACCTACGCTAAAGCGCCCTGGCGCTTTGAAGCGGGTACGCCAAACACCGGCGGCATTATTGGTCTTGGGGCTGCTATAGAGTATGTCTCAGCCATTGGTCTGGAGAAGATTGCCGCGTACGAGCAGAAGCTGATGGATTACGCCTTGCACGCCCTGGCCGAGGTGCCGGATCTGGTTCTCTATGGACCGGCAGATCGCAAAGGGGTGATTGCCTTTAACCTGGGTAAACATCACGCCTATGATGTGGGGAGCTTCCTCGACAATTACGGCGTTGCGGTGCGCACCGGGCACCACTGTGCAATGCCGCTGATGGCCTTTTATCAGGTTCCGGCCATGTGCCGCGCGTCGCTGGTCATGTATAACACCACAGAAGAGATCGACAGGCTGGTGGCGGGACTCAAACGCATCCACCAGCTGTTAGGTTAACAGGGAGGCAAGAGATGGCCGCGTTGCCAGACAGAGATAAATTACTGCGTAACTTTACACGTTGCGCAAACTGGGAAGAGAAGTACCTGTACATCATTGAGCTTGGGCAGCGACTGCCTGAGCTTAGTCCGGAAGCCCATAACCCGGACAATATTATTCAGGGATGTCAGAGCCAGGTCTGGATCCTGATGCACCAGAACGAGGCGGGGGTGATAGAACTGCAGGGCGATAGCGATGCGGCCATTGTGAAGGGGCTGATCGCCGTGGTGTTTATTCTCTATCACCAGATGTCCCCGCAGGACATTCTGGCTTTCGATGTGCGCCCGTGGTTTGAACAGATGGCGCTGACTCAACACTTAACGCCGTCCCGTTCCCAGGGGCTGGAAGCGATGATTCGCGCTATCCGCACCAAAGCCGCCAACATTAGCTAAACTTACCAGACAGCATTCATTCTGTTTCGCGAGGCGGTTCCCGCCTCGCTGGTTTTCAGCTTTCTGACGTCCTGTCAGTGAATAAGGAATATCAGCATGAAGCGCGCGTCTCTGATTACACTTTTACTTCTTGGGTCGCTCGGCGCGGTAAATAGCGCCAGAGCGGTAGATTATCCATTGCCGCCTGCGGGCAGTCGCCTAATAGGACAGAATCAGACTTACACTATTCAGGAAGGCGATAAAAATCTGCAGGCAATCGCCCGCCGGTTTAATACTGCTGCGCACTTAATTCTCGAAACCAATAACACCATTGCCCCGGTTTATCCGGCTCCGGGCACGGTGATTACTATTCCATCGCAAATGTTACTGCCCGATACGCCGCGCGAAGGAATTGTGGTTAATCTTGCCGAACTGCGGCTCTATTATTTCCCCCCCGGGGAGAATAGCGTGCAGGTTTATCCTCTGGGGATAGGCCAGTTGGGGCTGGAGACGCCGGTCACCACGACCCGCATCAGCCAGAAGATCCCCAATCCCACCTGGACGCCACCAGCCGGCATCCGGGCGCGCTCACTGGCGCAGGGGATAAAACTGCCGCCCGTGGTCCCGGCAGGGCCAAATAATCCACTGGGGCGCTTCGCATTGCGTCTGGGGGTGGGTAACGGCGAATACCTGATTCACGGCACCAGCGCACCCGACAGCGTAGGCCTGCGCGTGAGTTCTGGCTGTATGCGTATGAATGCGCCGGATATTAAAGCGCTCTTCTCGCAGGTTCGGGTCGGCACCCGGGTGCAGATCATCAATGAGCCGGTGAAATTCGCCGTCGAGCCGGACGGCAGACGCTATGTTGAGGTGCACCGCCCGCTGGCGGCTATTGAAGGTGATAATCCACAGATCCTGCCTATTCCGCAGTCTGCTGGTTTTGCGTCCTTTGTTGCTGAGAGCGGTAGCGATAAAGCGCTGGTGGATAAAGCAATGTCACGCAGGGCAGGCATTCCGGTCGCCGTGTCGGTAGGGGCCACGCCTTCAGCGAATCACACTGTGCAGTCGGTGCAGAATCAGCGCACGCCGGTGACCTCTGTTGAGGAGACGCGCGAGCAGGTTACGCAGTAGGGAAGGGGAATCGCAGGCAAAAAAAATGGCGCACAATGTGCGCCATTTTATTAACAGCTACTATTACTTACGGTATTTAGTAGCCTGGTTGTCCAGACGCTGGTTAGCGCGTGCTGCGTCGTCTTTAGCAGCCTGAACGTCGGAACGCATTGCGTTCACGTCGTTGCTCAGCTGGTCAACTTTAGCGTTCAGAGTCTGAACGTCAGAAGACAGCTGATCGATTTTAGCGTTGCTGGAGCAACCTGCCAGCAGAGTAGAACCCAGGATTACCGCGCCCAGTACCAGTTTAGTACGATTCATTATTAATACCCTCTAGATTGAGTTAATCTCCATGTAGCGTTACAAGTATTACACAAAGTTTTTTAGGTTGAGAATATTTTTTTGTTGGGAATCCGCCTATTTTTGATCGTTCGCTCAAAGAAGCATCGAAATCGGCTATATCAGCCAAAAAATGCTGTTAAAACAAAATATTTTAATCGGATTCATCTTAGTAAAAGTGCGTATTAAATAGAAAAACCCGATTTGATTTTTTAATGACTATGGTCGATGGCACAAATAAAAAAAACGCTCCGAAGAGCGCTTTTTAAACTAATTAATTCGGACAGTAATTATTACAGAACGTGAACAGATGCGGTATTGGTGGTGCCTGATGGTACCAGCGCGCCAGAAACCATCACCACAACGTCGCCTTTCTGTGCCAGACCGCACTCAACCAGCTGCAGAGCCACTTCTTTACCCAGACGATAGAAATCATCGGTAGAAGCAATCTCTTTCACCAGATGCGGAACCACGCCTTTGCTCAGCACCAGCTGACGTGCTGTGGTTTCGTTGGTGGTCAGTGCAAGGATGGTGGCGTTCGGGAAGTATTTACGTACAGCTTTCGCAGATTTGCCGCCCTGGGTTGCCACAACGATCAGCGGCGCTTCCAGTTTCTCAGCGGTCTCTACCGCACCGCGGCAGACGGCTTCGGTGATGCGCAGCTTACGGCTGTCGTTGTTGTTGTCCAGACGGCTCTTCATCACGCGGTCGGTACGCTCACAGATGGTCGCCATGATGGAGACCGCTTCCAGCGGGTATTTACCTTTTGCGGATTCGCCAGAGAGCATAACGGCATCGGTACCGTCGAGGATGGCGTTAGCCACGTCGCCTGCTTCAGCGCGGGTTGGGCGTGGGTTTTTGATCATGGAGTCCAGCATCTGCGTCGCGGTGATAACCACTTTACGTGCACGCACACACTTCTCGATCATCATCTTCTGCGCGAAGATTACCTCTTCAACCGGAATCTCAACGCCCAGGTCGCCACGAGCAACCATGATGCCGTCAGACGCTTCGAGGATCTCATCGAAGTTGTTCAGACCTTCCTGGTTTTCAATTTTGGAGATGATCTGGATATTTTCGCCGCCGTGCGCTTTCAGGTGCTCACGGATTTCAACGACGTCAGAACGTTTACGGATGAAAGAGGCCGCCACGAAGTCAACGCCTTGCTCACAACCGAAGATCAGGTCTTGCTTATCTTTTTCTGCCAGGGCAGGCAGCGCGATGGAGACACCCGGCAGGTTCACGCCTTTGTTCTCACCCAGGTCGCCGTTGTTCAGCACTTTACAAACAACGTTCTTACCTTCGATAGCGGTCACTTCCATGCCGATCAGACCGTCATCCACCAGCACGGTGTTGCCCACGGAGAGATCGTTGGTGAAGCCTTCGTAAGTCACAGCAACGATTTCGCTGTTGCCGACCACGGACTTGTCTGTAGTGAACGTGAAGGTCTGGCCCGCTTTCAGCGAAACGTCATTGCCGCCTTCCAGTTTGATGGTACGAATTTCTGGACCTTTGGTATCCAGCAGGATTGCTGCTTTTTTACCGGTCTTGCTCATCACGTTGCGCAAGTTCTGAATGCGCTGGCCGTGTTCAGCATAGTCACCGTGAGAGAAGTTCAGACGCATAACGTTCATGCCGGCGTCCAGCATTTTGGTCAGCATCTCTTCAGATTCGGTTTTCGGGCCGATGGTGCAAACAATTTTCGTCTTTTTCATGACAGTCTTAGTCTTTAAGTTGAGAAGGATATGGAAATCTCGCTCCGGGGGCGCTGGGCCTCAGAGTCAAACCTGTGTTGCGAATGATTTTATGGCACGCAGTAAGGATAGGTGACATCAATTGAGCGTGCAGAAGAAAGTGTGCCTGTGTTTCAGCCCAGGAGGAGAGGGAAAGTTGTATGCGTTGTTTTTTGTATTCCAAGCGCTGAAACCATTCATCAGGGATTAGGCGCGCATTATACGCCTAAGTATGCGCAAAAGGAAAATGAAAACAGCGTTTCAAAAATTATATGTGCAGATTCACAAAGGATTGTTATCAACGCGTTAAGCTTGCCCAGGCGGATGTTGCGGCAACGAAAAACCTAACCGCAAATTGGCCAGATTTGCTGCTTTTCCAGCGATACGCCGCCCTTTCTGGCCCCTGAATCCGGGTAAAAGGCGAACCAGAGGTGCATTTGCGGAAAATAGCTCACCTTTTCCATAATGCAGCTATCCCGCTCTCCCCAATCAAACTGCCGTTTATAACTCAAAATTATATGAAATTCCTTTTTGGTCATTTCAAAGATAATCACGGCTGATTACTATCATTTGGACATCCATACTGCTAAACCGCTAAATGCTAACGGATAAGTATAAGAATGATAGTTCTCAGGAATATTTCGAAGATTTTTGATGACGGAAAAGTCTCGCTGACCGCCGTTGACGACGTCAACCTGGCGATTGAGCAGGGGCAAATTTACGGCATCATTGGCTACAGCGGTGCCGGTAAAAGTACGCTGATTCGCCTGCTAAACGGACTGGAAAAACCGACTACAGGCACGGTGACCATTAACGGGCAGGAGATTTCCGCGGCGAAAGGCGAGGCCCTGCGTCAGGCACGTCTGAAGATCAGCATGGTGTTTCAGCACTTTAATCTGCTCTGGTCGCGCACGGTGAGTGAGAACATCGCCTTCTCTATGCAAATTGCCGGCGTATCCAAAGCCAGGATCGCTGCGCGCGTCGCCGAGCTGGTAGAACTGGTGGGATTAAAAGGGCGTGAAAATGCTTATCCATCCCAACTGAGCGGCGGGCAGAAACAGCGCGTAGGCATTGCCCGGGCGCTGGCCAATAATCCGGATGTGCTGCTCTGCGACGAGGCCACCTCGGCGCTTGACCCGCAAACCACCGATCAGATCCTCGATCTACTGCTGGACATCAATCGTCGCTTTAAGCTGACCATTGTATTGATCACCCACGAAATGCACGTGGTGCGCAAAATCTGCGACCGCGTGGCGGTGATGGAAAACGGCAAAGTGGTGGAGGAGGGCGAGGTGCTACAGGTCTTTACCCATCCGCAAAAGGCGATCACGCAGCAATTTGTGCGTCAGGTAAGCCAGTATGCAGAAGAGGAGACCTTCAATCCGGAACTGACAAACGCGCTGGAAGGCACGGTAATCAAACTGACCTTCACCGGTCACAGCACCCATCAGCCGATCGTTGGGGAGCTGACCCTGCGCTATGGCCTGCCCTTTAACATTCTGCACGGCAAAATGACACAAACCGCCCACGGCGTCTTCGGACAGCTCTGGCTGCATGTCGTTGCAACGGAAGAACAACTTAACAATATCCTCGCCGACCTGCAGCAAAGCGATATTGAAGGCGAGGTAGTTAAACATGGCTGAAAATCTCTTCCCACACCTGAAGTGGGACCAGCTCTGGGCCGCCACCCAGGAGACGCTGTACATGACCGCCTTATCCGGCGTGGCGACATTTGCGCTGGGGTTGATTCTGGGACTGGCGCTCTTTTTAACCGCCCGCGGCGGTATGTTCCAGAACCGCACGGTCTATAGCCTGATCTCCATCGTGGTGAACGTCTTCCGCTCGATTCCTTTTATCATTCTGATCGTGCTGCTGATCCCCTTCACCAAAACCGTGGTGGGCACCATTCTTGGCGCTAACGCCGCATTGCCGGCGTTGATTGTCGGGGCGGCCCCTTTCTATGCGCGTCTGGTGGAGATCGCCCTGCGCGAAGTGGATAAAGGCGTTATTGAAGCCACGCGATCGATGGGCGCACGACTGAGCACATTAATCTTTCGGGTTTTATTGCCGGAGTCATCACCCGCGCTGGTATCAGGCATGACGGTCACGCTGATTGCCCTGGTGAGCTACAGCGCAATGGCAGGGGTGATTGGTGCTGGCGGTTTAGGAAATCTGGCTTATCTGGAAGGATTCCAGCGCAACCATGGTGACGTCACGCTGGTGGCAACGGTGACCATTTTAATCATCGTTTTCATTATCCAGTTCTGCGGCGATGTCATTACTTCACTGTTAGATAAAAGATAATCACGAATAACACACAGGAACCAACATCATGAAAAAAACACTGACGCTGATCGCCGCCGCAACCCTGAGCACCCTGAGCTTTGCCTCCTGGGCCGACACCCTGACCGTGGGCGCGTCTAACACCCCGCATGCGGAAATTCTGGAGCAGGCTAAGCCGATTCTGGCGAAGCAGGGTATCGACCTGGAGATTAAACCTTTCCAGGACTATATTCTGCCGAACACCGCGCTGGCGGGGCGGGATATTGACGCCAACTATTTCCAGCATATCCCTTATCTGAACAGCGTGCTGAAAGACCACGCCGGTGACAAAGAGTATGGCTTTGTCAGCGCAGGCGCTATCCACATTGAGCCTATCGGTATCTACTCTAAAAAATACAAATCGCTGAAGGATCTGCCGGAAGGCGGCAAAATCATCATGCGTGACGCGGTGTCTGAAGAGGGCCGAATCCTCTCCATTTTCGAGAAAGAGGGCGTGATTAAGCTGAAGCCGGGTATCGACAAAGTAACCGCCCGCATTAGCGATATCGTGGAAAACCCGCAAAAACTGCAGTTTACGCCGAACGTGGAGGCCTCTCTGCTGCCGCAGATGTATAACAACGACGAAGGCGCCGCCGTGGTGATTAACGCCAACTACGCGATTGATGCCGGTCTGGATCCGGTTCACGACCCCATCGCGGTAGAGAGCGGTGAGAACAACCCGTATGCCAACATCATCACCGTGCATCGTGGCGATGAGAAGAAGAAAGATATCGTCGCGCTGGTGGACGTGCTGCACTCGAAAGAGATCCAGGACTGGATCCGCACCAAATATAAAGGCGCGGTGATCCCGGTAAATAACTAATTCCCTGATTTATTTTAAAAAAGCCTGGTGAGCCACTCGCCGGGCTTTTTTTGTATAAGAGGTATGAATGCTTTAAGCTGGCCTTTTCGGGCAAAGGAGTGAAAGCGATGGGCAATGTGAGCAAAGACGACGCGCTGTATCAGGAGATGTGCCGGGTGGTAGGAAAAGTGGTGCTTGAGATGCGTGATCTGGGACAGGAACCGAAGCATATTGTGATTGCCGGGGTGGTGAGGACATCCCTGGCGAACCAGCGCGTGAAGCGAAGTGAATTGACCACCGAAGCGATGGAGCGCGTCATTAAAGCGCTGGCAGGCTAACCACCACGCACGCGGGCGCTTTGCGCTGCCCGTCCGGTTTGTGCGAATTTCGCAAAACCTCTGCCGGTTTTGGTATTTCCCTCGTCCTCTTTCTGCTGCTTAACTAAGGGCAGGCTGAAATGACGAGGAACAGGACCATGCGAAAATGGATAAGTACGTTACGGCGGTTTTTTGCCACACCCGAAACGCGTGCAGAGAACAGTGCGCAACGTATTATTGAGTCGATTTTGCCTGTCGCCAGCCTGTATGGCGTGGACATCGCCACTATCGACCCGGAGTGGTTCCATGCGCAAACGCAACGTTAAAAACCGCCTCATGCGGGAAACTTACTGGAACGAGGTGTGCGTTCTGTGACCGGGATCCCCGGCACCTTTTGTCCATAACCTGACAACCTGCTAAGGTTTCTGGCGTCTACCCACCACGCCAGCTAACCGGATGAACAGCAAAAACTTTATTAGACGTAGCCTCCTGCTCTAGCTCTCCTTTAGTCTGCTCTGTAGCGCGCTACTCTACGCCGAGCAAATCCGCCGTCAGTACTGGGATCGCGATCGGGATTTCAGCGCCCTCTGGTCAGCCATCGGTGCGGTACTCACCCAAAACGAATCGGTTCTGCCGCTGCTTAGCGGCGATGAAGATCTGCTGGCGTTGCGCAAAAAATTTCCGCAAATTGTGGCGCTGGAAAAAACGGCTAACCGTCCCCTCGATGCCGCACGCGTTGAACCCTCAGGCGGCAATCAATACTGGCTCTATAATCCCTGGCGACAAATCCGGGTGCGCATTGACCTGCAACCCATGCTGGATACCCGCCACCGTTTTAACGCCTTGCGCCTGTATCTCACCGATCCTGTTGCCGCACCCGACACCACGGCCTTCTGGCACTGGCAGCGCCCGTTTCCTCAGCACACTCAACCGTTCTTGCTGAGCGCCGAGGCAAAGCCGGCCTGGTTTCAGGTCTCTGCCGGGCCGTTCATGCTGCTGATTCTGCTCTGCGGCGCGGTGACCGGGGTCGGTCGACTGTTCGTCTGGCAGCGTCTGCAGCGGCAGAATGCCGAACGCCGCGCCTGGTATTATCAGCATGCCCGTCTGAATACGCTGGGGGAGATCACCGCCGGGATTGTCCACGAAATTAACCAGCCGTTGACGGCCGCGCAGACCTGGATACAGGGCGCAAAGCGACAGGTGCGACAAGGGAATCTGGATGCCACAGGGCAGGCACTGGACGCAGCCCTGGTGCAAACGCAGCGGATCAGCGCCTTGCTAAACCGCTTTCGTGAACATGTGGCCGAAGAGAAAGTGGATTTACAGGCGGTCGATCTGGCCGAGTGCTGGCAGCATGTGGGCAATTTACTGCAACATGAGCGCAGCGCGAAACATATTCGCATTACCCACGATTTTCCCCCTGATGGGCGCAGCATCCGGGCAGACCGTTTATGGCTGGAGCAGGTGCTGCATAACTTGCTCAGCAACGCCATTCAGGCCCAGCAAGAGCGCCCGGCGGGCTGGGTACATATTGCCAGCCAGCGTCGGGCTGAGCATATCCTGGTAACATTAACCGACGGTGGCCCCGGCTTTACCCCCGAAGCACTCGAGAAGGCCTTTATGCCGTTTTATAGCGGCCGGCAGGCGGGCATCGGCTTGGGGATGACCCTGACGGAGTCGCTGGTAGAGAGAATGAACGGCACGATTTCACTGCATAATGCGCCCGAAGGCGGAGCCCGGATCGCGCTGCAATTCACCCATCCGGAGGAGACAACACATGGGTAGTCACATCTATTTAATCGATGACGATGCGGCCATCCGGGAATCGTTAGCCTTTTTGCTGTCGGATATGGGCTGGCAGGTCGTTTCCTTCGAGAGCATTGCCGCCTTTATTGCCGGGCACGGCAGCGACCCATCCTTGACCGGCTGCCTGCTGCTGGATATGCGCATGCCGGGGAAAGGGGGAATGACGTGGCTGGAAGAGGGGCAGTGGCCCTGGCCGCTGCTGCCGGTGATCCTGATGACCGGACATGGGACCATCGACGCCTGTCGCCGGGCATTTCATAACGGGGTGTTTGAGTTCTTCACCAAGCCTCTGGACGCCGATAAGCTTATCGAAACCCTCGGTTGCGCGCTGGAGGAGAGCACCTCGCGCATGACGCGCTGGCAGGAAAGCCGGCGCGTGCGAATCTTATTTGAGCAGCTCACAGCCCGCGAACATGAGGTGCTGAAAGCACTGATGGAAGGGCATAGTAACAAAGAGGTGGCGCAGCGGCTGCATCTCTCCCCGCGTACGGTAGAGGCGCACCGGGCGGCAGTCTTCGCCAAGCTGGGCGTCACCAGCCTGGTGCAGGCCATACGTGAATATGACAAATTGCAATCCGTATAACTACCAGGTGGCTTGCGTAATCAACCGAATAACTTTTCATCGCGCGCTTTCGTACTCTGTGCCTGTTTCCCCTCACAAGAGAATGAGCAATGAAAAAGAGAATAATGGCAGCGGCCCTGATCGCGGGTCTGGTAAGCGTATCGGCACAGGCGCAGTCTGTCGCGCAGAAGAGCCTCTCATTAACCCAGGCCAATGCCCTGGCGACGGCGGCCATTCAGGCCTGCATGGCCAAAAACTATCAGGTCACGGTGACCGTGGTTGATCGCGCAGGGGTGGTAAAAGCCGTCCAGCGCACGGATAACGCGGGTCCGCATACGGTTAAGGCCAGTGAGATGAAAGCCTGGACTGCCCTGAGCACCAAAAATTCCTCGGGCAAGGTGATGGAGGCGGCGCAAAACAATGCCGGGGCACAAAACATGCGTGATGTTCCTGGCTTCTTGCTGCTGGCGGGTGGGCTACCGGTGAAGGAGGTGATTGGTGCCATCGGTATCGGCGGCGCACCGGGAGGCCATCTTGATGAAGCCTGCGCTCAGCAAGCCATTGAAGGCCTCGATAAGTAATAAAAAGCCCCGAGGTAACGGGGCATTTCGTTTAGATCTTGCAGGCATCGCCGCAGTCGTTGTCCGCGATAATTTCCTGAGCTTTTTTATTAGCATCTTCCAGACGCTCTGCGTTACGCTCTTCTGCCTCATCCAGCCCGCTAAAGACCAGATTATCGAGATCGATTTCCATACATCACCTGCTTTATCAGTTTGATCATCGGCTCAGTATAGGCAGGTGACAGGCAAACTGCACGTCGCAATCTGTGCGGTTACGCGAGACGTTTCACACATGCACTGCATGGCGAGATTGTTGACGAGCGCTATACATTTGCTGACATATCCCTTACATTGCCCTCCCCATAATAAAACAAATAGTTCTCATTACTATTCGCATTGGCGCTCAGCGGGCATTAGACGCTGGCGTAAAAGACGATAAAGGGCAGGGCACAAGATGACATTTCTACGCAGAAAGCGTGGCAGGAAACTCGCCGCGTCGATCCCACTTAAACCGCTTACAGTTTCTCTGCTGGCGGTGGCAATCCATGCGCTGGTGCAGCCGGCATATGCCGCTGACGAAGCAGATATGGTGGTGTATGGCAGCGGCGAAAGCACGGCTGAGTCACAGCAAGACTATGCGGTAAAAACCACGCGGGCGGGCACGAAGATGGTGCTGGCACCGCGTGACATCCCCCAGGCGGTGAGCGTGGTAACCACCCAGCGGATGGCGGATCAAAACCTCCAGTCGGTGGATGACGTCTTAACCAACGCCACGGGCGTTTCGTCCCAGGCCATCGACAGCGAGCGTAGTTATTACTATTCGCGCGGCTTTGCGATCACAAGCTTCTCTTACGATGACATCCCCACCGCCACGGGCGATGCGTGGAACTACGGCGACGCGGCGGGAGATACCGCCATCTACGATCGCATCGAAGTGGTGCGCGGGGCGACCGGGCTCATGACCGGGGCTGGCGATCCGGGGGCCTCTATTAACATGGTGCGAAAAACAGCTGCCTCGAAAACCCCCGCAGCGAATATTAGCGCCAGCTACGGCAGCTGGAATGCACAGCGCTACGTCGCCGATCTCGCCACACCGCTTAACAGCGACGCCAGCCTGCGCGGGCGAGTGGTGACGGGGTATCAGGATCAAGACAGCTGGCTGGATCGCTACCATAAAAGAAAGAAATTCCTCTACGGCGTGGTGGATGCCGATTTGACCGAACGCACAACGTTATCGCTGGGCTGGGATTATCAACAGAACAATACCGCTAATCCAACCTGGGGCGGCCTGCCGAGTCTTTATAGCAATGGTACCAGAACCCATTACAACCGCAGTACCAACACGGCGGCCGACTGGACGGGTTATGAAGTTGAATCACGTAAGGTCTTCGCGACCCTCACCCACGCCTGGGATAATGGCTGGACCTTCCGCCTTAACGGGACGCACGGAGAGCAGACCTTTAACGATACCTTGCTGTATGTGATGGGCAACCCCGATGTGAACACCGGCGAAGGCACCACCGGCTGGGGCAGTAAAGATCGCGGCGAACGTAAGCTCGACGCCTGGGATGCGTATCTCAGCGGCTCCTTCGAGCTGCTGGGACGCCAGCATCAGCTGATGGCGGGAGCCAGCTATAGCCGCCAACACAATGCGACCGAAAGCCGCGATGGCCCGCTGGACAGCGAGCTGATGGGCATTTTTAGCAATAACTGGGACGGCAGCGTGGCAGAACCGACCTGGGGCGACTGGTATCAGAATGCGGATGATGTTGTCCGGCAGAAATCTGCCTACACCGCAGCACGGTTGTCGATCACCGATCCGCTGTCGCTGATTCTGGGGGCGCGTTACACCCAGTACAACACCATCGGCAGCAGCGGTGAGATGCGTAAATATAACCTCACCCCATATGGCGGCGTGGTTTATGACATCACCGACAGTCTGTCGGGCTACGCCAGCTATACCTCAATCTTCTCACCGCAGACAAAACGCGACACCCGCGGCGCATGGCTCTCGCCGGTGACCGGCAAAAACTACGAAACTGGTTTGAAAGCCGACTGGGCGGATGGCCGCCTGACGACCAATCTGGCCATTTTCCGCATTGAGCAGGAGCATGCCGCCGAGGCGATCAGCGGCCAGTTTGTTAACGGCTCCAGCGAGCAGGCCTATCAGGAGACGGAAGGCGCGGTGAGCAAAGGGGCTGAGCTGGAAGTTAACGGTGCCGTCACCGATAATCTGCAGCTCACCTTCAGCGCGACGCGTTACGTGGCGCGGGATAAGCGCGGCCGGTTTAACAGCTATGCGCCGCAAACGCAGCTCAAGCTTTTTACCCGTTACCAGCTTCCGATGCTGCCGGAATTGACAGTCGGCGGCGGCGTGAACTGGCAAAACCGGGTCTACAAAGACGTGACCGGGCCTGATGGCGAGACGCAGCGCCTCCATCAGGGCAGCTATCCGCTGGTGGATCTGTTTGCTCGCTATCAGCTGACCCGACAGCTAGCGGTGCAGGCGAACGTCAGCAATCTGTTTGATCGTGAATACTATTCATACCTGGATGACTCCGCCGTCTATGGCGATCCCCGTCACTTCTCGGTCAGCCTCAATTACCAGTTCTGATTTTCCTTCCCCGGCCTGGCCGGGGATTTTCTTGCAAAACGTGTCATCTCGCTTAATTCCCCTTCCGGTTTTACCTGCCGGTGGTACACTTTAAAACTGTGATCTTTGTCATGCAGTCATTAAAACCGAAAAAGAGACAGTGCTATGCAACATATCATTGAGGGTTTCCTCAACTTTCAGAAAGAAATTTTCCCACAACGTAAAGAACTGTTCCGCAGCCTGGCTTCCAGCCAGAACCCCAAAGCACTTTTTATCTCCTGCTCCGACAGCCGCCTGGTACCGGAACTGGTCACCCAGCAGGAACCGGGACAGCTCTTTGTGATTCGTAACGCGGGCAACATCGTTCCGTCATTCGGCCCAGAGCCGGGCGGCGTGTCAGCAACCATCGAATATGCGGTGGTTGCGTTGGGCGTGACCGATATCGTGATTTGCGGCCACTCCAACTGTGGCGCGATGAAAGCCATCGCCGCCAACCAGGATCTGGAGCCGATGCCGGCTGTCGCCCACTGGTTACGTTACTCAGACGCGGCGAAAGCGGTAGTGGATAAGAAAAGCTGGGAAAACGAGACAGATAAAGTGAACGCAATGGTGCAGGAAAACGTCATTGCGCAGCTTAATAACATTAAAACCCATCCGTCTGTCGCGGTCGGCCTGCGTAACAACGCGCTGCGCCTGCATGGCTGGGTCTACGATATTGAAAGCGGTGTGATTCATGCGCTGGATAAAAACAGCAAATCGTTCGTTTCGCTTTCGGATAATCCGGACGTTTACTGCGAATAATCTAAACGCGGCTCAGGCCGCGTTTTTTTATCCCCTCTGCCAGTAGAGAGGCGAGCCAAACGCCTCCAGATAGTAATCAATTACCGCCCTGACATTCAGAGAAGGATGACGCGCATCGGGATAAAGTGCCGAAATCAGTTGCGGCTCGGTATTGATGGTCGCCTCAAGTTCGGGCAGTAGCGCAACAAGTTCCCCGCTTTGCAGCTTATCGCCAATCAGCCAGTCCGGAAACAGCACCAATCCCATCCCCCCCAGCGCGGCGATGAGCAAAGCCTCCGCATTGTTAGAGGTCATCAAGGGCGACACAGGGTAGTGTGTCCAGTCAGCGCCCATCGCGCGAAAAAACCAGCGGTTAGGACCCGAAGAACCCCGGTACACCAGACAACGGTGAGATGAAAGGTCGTCAGGGCTCGCCGGCGTGCCAGAGCGGCGGAGATATCCGGGGGCGGCGGCCAGATGATACACCTGGCGTCCGAAGGTACGGGCGTGAAACGACGAGTTGGTGAGAGCGCCGATGCGAAAGATCACATCAGCAGCGTCTTTATGCGGATCGATATAGTCGTCGGTCAGAATGAGCTCGATATCCAGTCCCGGATAGCGCTCGCTCAGGCCCGGCAGGGCAGGGGCAACGTGCCGCTGGCCGAAAAACACCGGAGCGTTAATACGCACCAGACCGGTGGGCTGCTGGGTTCTGGCGGCTAGCTCCCGACGCGCCTCGTCGAGGCTACGAGTCATCTCTCGGGCATAGCGGATAAACAGATGACCATTTTCGGTGGGGATGATTGAGCGCGTGTTGCGATAAAAGAGCTGCTGACCGAGGGCATCTTCGAGCTGATGGATCACCCGCGACACCTGTGAAGCCGAGATCCCCTGCTGGCGTGCCACCACGGAAAAATTATGCGTTTCATAGACTTCTATAAAAATGAGCAAAGTACGCAGGGTGATACTACCCGAATCGGTCATTGATGCAGTTCCTGCAAAGGTGTTTATCCGATTGTAGCATTTTTCTCATGAATACAAACGCGTACCCTTCCGGACCTGAACAACAAAAGAGTCACTATTATGCAATTTTTATTGATCGGGTTAGTCATTGCCGGAGGGATGGGACTGTCCGTAGAGGCCGGTCTGCTGGGGCCGCTGGGACAAGAGGTTGGCGATTTATGGGCAACGTTGAGCATATTTGGCGTAGGCGCGGCGTTAACGTTTTTGCTGATGCTCTTTTTTAGTCCACGTAATGCGCCTTCGTATTTTTCGCAACCCGGTTGGCAGCTGCTGGGCGGCATTCTTGGGCCGGTTTACGTCATTATCCTGACGGTTACCACTCCGATGATCGGCATTGCGTTAACGATGATAGGTATTCTGGCCGGGCAGGTGTTCAAAAGCCTGGTGATAGATCATTACGGCCTGTTTGGTACGCCGCACCGTAAAATTGACCGTAAACGACTTCTTGCGCTGGTGTTTATCATTGCCGCGCTCATCTTCGTCGCGCAGGGGTAAGATATGACGATAGTAATGATTATGCTCGCCGTGATTGGCGGGGCGATGTTGAGTATTCAGGCTGCGATTAACGGGCAGCTTGGCAGTAAAGTGGGGGTCTTCAAGAGCGCGTTTCTGACCTTTTCTGTGGGCGCGTTGGTGACGTCGCTGCTCATCCTCTTCTTTGAACCCGCTCATCCGGTCACGCTGCTGGATGTTCCGAAATGGCAACTGGTCGGGGCGCTGTTTGGTGTCCCTTACATCATTATTATGGTGATAGCGGTGCAACGCATCGGCACCGCCGTAGCCACGGTGGCGGTCATTTTTGGGCAACTGGCCATGAGCCTGCTTATCGACAATTTTGGCTGGCTGGGCAATGCGGCCATCCCTTTTTCCTTCAACCGCTTTGGCGCCGTGATCTGCCTGGGCATAGCCCTGTGCTTTATCTACGCCAGCAGCGTTGCTGAAAAACGTCGCTCATAGCGCTCCCGCTGTGTCACGCCGACGCTAGTCTAAGCGTCGGCGTATCCGTTGCGACG
The DNA here is from genome assembly GCF_017348915.1 of Leclercia pneumoniae. Classification (NCBI taxonomy): domain Bacteria; kingdom Pseudomonadati; phylum Pseudomonadota; class Gammaproteobacteria; order Enterobacterales; family Enterobacteriaceae; genus Leclercia; species Leclercia pneumoniae. Next base: position 1,899,223 of record NZ_CP071383.1, read on the forward strand.
GAGAGAGAATGGCCCTCGCCATGGCGGCACCAATGTCAGCACTTTCGGTCAGACCCTGCACAAAGGGTCGGTCCTGCATCAGCCATGGCAGGGCACCAAAGGCGATGCGGCCCCGTGCTTCGACGGGATCGTGCAGAGTGTAATTCTCGGTCACGTCCGGAATGTCGTCCCCGACGGCCTGAAGCTGTTCGCGCAGGCGTGGGAACGGCAGATCTTTGGTTTTTAGCGCCCGCTGACCGCGTGCGTCAATATAGACATCAAATTCATAGCGCCGCTCGTCAGTGGTGATGATGGTTCGGTCTTCCTGAATATCCAGACGGTAGTCGGTGCCCAGCGCGATAATGTTGATGATCCCAGCCTCACGCAGTGCAAGCAGGCGGCGAATCGACTGCGAGGGGATAGCCGCATAGTTATCGATAAAGACCCGGGCCAGGCCGGATTTAAACCGTTTTCTGTCGTCATCGTTCAGGTGAGGCACGATCTCCTGAACCGGCTCATGCATACGCAAAATAGCGTATCGCCAGGGGACGGTATGCTTGTTACGTTTGTTCTCCTCGACTTCACGCAGATTCTCTTCGGCCCATTTAAAAGGGTCATGCTCACGACGTTCAGCGAACCAGGCTTTTGAGAAGCTATCTGCATCATGGGTCGCCAGCGCGATATGGTCACTCCAGGCCGGATCGGCAAGGCTAATCTCCTTTACCATCAGGGCAAAGACCCGGTCGAGTAACCCCTCCGGGCCCTGTTCGATTTCAGCCTTTAGCGCGGCGTCTGTGACCACCTCAAGGGGCTCGTAGGGCAGCGGACAGTAAAAGTCCGCTTCGGGAAACACTCCGGTGCGCGACATTAACGCTACCTTCAACCCTTCGTGGCCATCATCGAGCTCAAAGCGGCACGGCTGTGCATCAGATTCGAAAAACGTCCCGTGCTGGATCACCACCGCCATGGCCGCATCGAGACCACTCAATGAGGTGCCCATAATGCCCACCCGACAGGCCGGAACCGTTGCTTCCATCAGGCCGGACCAGGGGCTTGGGAAATACGTGCGGCTAGATTCCTCTTCATCCGGCCAGACGTGCCCGGTAGCAATCGCAACAAAATCATAATTACGCGGCTCGGGTGCCGCATCTTCCCACAGCATGACCCCCTCTTGTGTTGCTTGCAGATCAGTAACCTGACAAGACTCTTTTATCTCAACGTCGAAGCCTTGTTTTTTCGCCTGTTCCACGCAGGCGAGAAAGCGATCGCGCAGGTATTCGCCCAGCAGCAAGCGCGGCAGAAACTTGCGATCGTGCAGGGAGTCTCGTGCAACGTCATAACGGGCCAAATGTTCAACAGGCTGCAGACGTAGCCAGTCGAGGTAAGTCATAAAGAGAGGGGGGATTTCGATACTGGCGATGTTGGCCAGCATCATCCTGGAGTTATCGTCATGGCTGTACGGCATGCCGATACCGGCTTTTTCACCCTGTTCATAAACCGTAATCGATAACGCTTCTTTCGCCTCAAGTAACGAAAAGAACGTATAAATCCCTGTGGGACCCGAGCCGACAATCGCTATTTTTTTCATTTTTTTATGCATCCTTATCTCAACGCCATGCCGAAAAAAGTCCTCTGGATCAAGTGTGGACGAAAAATGTGAAACCCGGCAGGTCTGGCGCGTAAATGAGGCACGGAGTGCGTAAAAAATGATCTGCCACAGGCGAATACTGACTTCAGAAAGCATATGACCTTGCGATAAACAACAATCAGGAGGGAGATGCTATGAACGAACAGAATCCATATTCCGTCACCAATTTTGACTTTCTGGCGCGCAGTTTTGCCCGGATGCAGGCGATGGGACGACCCGTTGATATTGGTGCCGTCACTGGCAATATGAATGACGAACAAAAGGTCTGGTTTCGGGAAAGATACCAACGTTACCTGGAGCAAGCCACAAGGGCAAAGGAAAAAGCACTGAGCTAATCATCACGACCAACGGGCTTTCGGGCCCGTTTTCTTTTCGTCGAAAAGGGTGATTAAAAAGAGAGGCACTGAGATTCAGCAGAATGGTGCGTCCGGGTGAATCCGTACACCGCCCCCATTCTGTCGATCGGTTAGGGCTACCAATATATTCTGTTCAGCTAATAGCGACCTGCCTGGATATTTACCTGACGAGATACTTTGTAGGTGGTGTTAACGCTGTCTCTTATTTACGCTGTTGATTTTGCGTTCAGTATCGAATGAAAAGAATAGTCTGCGGTTCGTCTTCGGCGTTGCATAATCAGAATTGAGGAACGCGCAATCCTCTCTGAAATTCTTAAACAAAAAATGCGGGCGATATTTTTTGTCTGATAATGGAGTCAATCTCAGCGCAGGCCTGCAAGAACAGGCCGAAGAATATTCTTAATGAAATAATCGCCATGAAAGCAATAATAAAGATACGTTGTTGAATGGAGTGATCTAAATCAATAAATAATGATAATTTCGATATAAAAGTAATGATTTTTATATTTCTAGCCTATATGTCTACCCTTTTCAAACGAAGCGGCTGATTTCTCTTATCTGTCAGGCATGCGGAATGTTCATCATATTCTCAATGAAGAAGAAAATTCTTAAGTAATTTCTTATGGTGGCCCTAAGATCTAAAATGTTGATCTTTATTAGTGGTTTACACTATTATCGCTTTTGCAATAAAGTGCCCATCCACTCAATAAACATTTTGCAAGGAAAGGGAATGCTATGGCTGACACGTTCCAGAATGAAGTGCCAAAAGCACGAATAAATTTAAAATTGAGCCTGCATACAGGGGGGGCGCAGAAGAAAATCGAACTGCCGCTTAAACTCCTCACCATGGGTGATTTCAGTAATGGCAAAGAATCCCGGCCATTATCTGAACGAGAGAAAATCAACGTCAATAAAAACAATTTCAACAGCGTGCTTTCAGAATTTAATCCAGAGGTGAACCTGAACGTTAAGAATACGCTGGTAAACAGTGACTCCGCAGAAAATGTAAGGCTGAGTTTTTCCGATATCAAAGATTTCGAGCCAGAACAGGTTGCTCGTCAAATACCTCAACTTCGCGCCATGCTGGCAATGCGTAATTTATTACGCGACCTTAAATCCAATCTCCTTGATAACGCCACTTTCAGAAAAGAGCTCGAGAAAATTCTCAAAGATCCGGCTCTGTCTCAGGAATTACGCGACGAAATGAGTGCGCTGGCCCCGAAATAACCGTCGGGCCTCTCTTTTAATGGATTAATCGGGAACATGCTGATGACTGTCAATACTGAAACTGCTGCGGCACCGGGTCATACTACGGTGCTGGAAAAAGAGAGCGTTTACGCCTCCCTGTTCGAAAAAATTAATCTGACGCCGGCTTCCCATCTTGGCGATATCAACGCCTTTATGGATGATGCTGCCCTTGCCGATGCGTCTGCGGGCGAGCGTTTGACGGCGGCGATGCAGGTCTTTATGGACTGTATCCGTAAATCCGGGCAGCAGGTGGAAAAGCTCGACAAGACCTTGATCGACCACCATATCGCCGAACTGGATTACCAGATTAGCCGCCAGCTTGATGCGGTAATGCACCATCCTGAATTCCAGAAAGTCGAATCCCTGTGGCGTGGCCTGAAACAACTGGTCGACAATACTGACTATCGTCAGAACGTAAAAACCGAAATTCTGGATGTGTCCAAAGACGATCTGCGTCAGGACTTCGAGGACGCGCCGGAACTGATCCAGAGCGGCCTCTACTGGCACACCTACACCGCCGAATATGATACCCCGGGCGGTGAGCCGATCGGTTCGGTGATCTCCTCTTACGAGTTTGACGCCAGCCCGCAGGACATCGCGCTGCTGCGCAACATCTCCAACGTCTCCGCCGCGGCACATATGCCGTTTATCGGCTCCGTTGGCCCGACATTCTTCCTGAAAGACTCCATGGAAGAGGTGGCCGCGATTAAGGATATCGCTAACTACTTCGACCGCGCCGAATACATCAAGTGGAAATCCTTCCGTGACACCGACGACTCCCGCTACATCGGGCTGGTAATGCCGCGCGTGCTGGGCCGCCTGCCGTACGGTCCGGACACCGTGCCGGTGCGTAGCTTCAACTACGTTGAGCAGGTGAAAGGCCCGGATCACGAGAAATACCTCTGGACCAGCGCGGCGTTCTCCTTCGCCTCCAATATGGTGAAGAGTTTCATCAACAACGGCTGGTGCGTGCAGATCCGTGGCCCGCAGGCGGGCGGGGCGGTGAAAGATCTGCCTATCCACCTGTATGATCTGGGCACCGGCAACCAGGTGAAAATCCCGTCAGAGGTGATGATCCCGGAAACCCGCGAGTTCGAATTCGCCAATCTCGGCTTTATCCCGCTGTCTTACTATAAGAACCGCGATTACGCCTGCTTCTTCTCGGCGAACTCTGCCCAGAAACCGGCGCTGTACGACACCGCCGATGCGACCGCCAACAGCCGCATCAACGCGCGTCTGCCGTACATCTTCCTGCTGTCGCGCATTGCCCACTACCTGAAGCTGATCCAGCGTGAAAACATCGGCACCACCAAGGATCGCCGCCTGCTGGAGCTGGAGCTGAACACCTGGGTGCGGGGTCTGGTGACCGAAATGACCGATCCGGGCGACGCGCTGCAGGCATCCCATCCGCTGCGCGATGCGAAGGTGGTAGTGGAAGACATCGAGGACAACCCGGGCTTCTTCCGCGTGCGTCTGTATGCGGTGCCGCACTTCCAGGTGGAAGGGATGGACGTGAACCTGTCTCTGGTCAGCCAGATGCCGAAAGCGAAAGCGTAAGGCGGTAGCAGGGATGAAAATTTATCGTCCGTTATGGAGTGACGGGGCGTTTCTGGCCCCGCAACAGTTCCAGCAGCAGGCCCGCTGGGATGCGCACGTTGCTGATAACGTCGCGCGAATGGCGCTGGCGCATCCCTGGGGTGTGCTGTGCGCTGAGTTTGACGACAGCGCACTGTCGTCCTCCCGCCTCAATGCCACGCGTCTGGCGGTACGTTTTGCCGACGGAACGTTGGTGGACACGGATCTGGCGGATAACCTGCCGCCGGTATGTGATGTGTCCGCAGTGGGGCAGGAGAGTGTAGAGGTGCTGCTGTGTCTGCCCCTGCTCAGCGCGAACGGCGGTAATCTGGATGACGGGCGCGACAGCGCCCGTCCTCGTCGCTGGATGTCTGAGCGGGTGACGGTTCAGGAGCTTGCCGGTCATGAACGTAGCGATCTGGCGGTACTGCGTCATGCGCTGACGCTGCGGCTGTCCACTCAGGAAAACAGCGCGTATCTGACCTGCCCGGTGGCGAGGCTTACCCGCAATACGCAGGGGCAGTGGGTCCGGGATGCCGAATTTATCCCACCGCTACTGTCGCTGGAGGCCAGTCCCGTCCTGACGGGTGAACTCAGGGATCTCCTGCACCGCCTGTCAGCACGGCGTAAGCGTCTGATGTCGATGCGACGTGAAAGCAATGAGCGGATGGCGGATTTCGCCGTGGCGGACGTTTCCCTGTTCTGGCTGCTTAATGCCCTAAATAGCGCCGAGCCCGTGCTGACAGAGCTGCACCAGACGCCGACACGCCACCCTGAACTGCTGTATCGGGAGCTGGCACGGCTTGCCGGCAGCCTGCTGACGTTTTCTCTCGGGCACAATGTCGACGATATTCCTCCTTACCGGCACGACGCGCCGGAGCGAGTGTTTCCGCCGCTGTTTACCCTTCTGGACCATCTTCTGGAGGCCAGCCTGCCGTCGCGGGTAATCGCCATTGCGCTGGAACAGGGTGAGGACCAGGAAATCTGGCGCGGAAAACTGCACGATGCGCGGCTGCGCGAAGGCGCGGATTTCTATCTCTCCGTGCGTTCTTCCATGCCAAACCACGAACTGCAGACCCGCTTCCCGCAGCTGTGTAAAGCAGGCAGCCATGACGATGTGTCTGAGGTGGTCAATATCGCCCTCAGCGGCATGGTCATTAAACCGCTGAGCCATGTCCCTGCGGCTATCCCGCTGCGTCTGGAGAACCAGTACTTTGCGCTTGACCTGTCCACCGATGCGGCCCGCGCCATGCTGGAAGCAGGAAACTGCACCTTCTACACGCCACAATCGCTGGGTGACGTGAAACTTGAACTCTTTGCGGTGCTGCGCTCATGAATACCCCGGATACTGATCTGATCAACCAAACGTTTTATCCAGGCTGGCTGATGGTCAGCCAGTTGCGAAGTGGCCATGAGATCCAGGACGGCGAGGCGCTTTACCGCCGCGCCTGCCGGTGGGTGAAGGATGCCCGCGAATCTCTGACTCAGGCGGGCTTCAGCGAGCTGAGCTGTGACCGGATGTTATATGCCTACTGCGCCCTGCTGGATGAGAGCGTGCTCAACCGTGACAGGCAGGATGATGGCTACCGTAGGTGGCGTAAAGATCCGTTGCAGGCCCGGTTTTTTAGCACCCTGAACGCGGGTGAAGAGCTGTGGGAGCGCATCCGCTTCATCCTGCGGGAACCCGCGCCGGATGTTGCGGTACTGACCTGCCTGTACCGGACGTTACAGCTCGGTTTTGTCGGCGAATACCGTGCGCAAAATGACGAGCGGCGCGAGGACGTGATCCGTGCGCTCAGCGAGCATGTCCCGCCCTTTACCCTGACGCAGGATTCGCCTGTGGTGGTCAAGGCACCAGGGCTGCGCAGTGGACGCAGGCTCTACTGGCTGGGCTGGGCGGCAGGCTTTGTGGTGCTGGTGGCGCTGTGGTTCACCTTTTCCTCAGTACTGGCGCAGATGGTGTCACATATTGCAGGGCAGGGATAAGGGATGCGTGAATTATCCCGGGTAGTACTGACGATGCTCGCTACTGTACTGGCGCTGTGGCTGGTCCTGGGTTTCTGGCCGCTTTCCGGCGGGAGTCGGTTTGCCCTCTGCCTGTGTATTTTAGTGATGGGCGGCGCGGTGCTATGGCGGCAGTGGCGACGGTTTCGGCGTCTATCTGCGGCCCGTGAACAGCGCGAAGAGAACAATCTACCGCCCGAGGAATTTCAGGGGGCAGTGGTATTCGTCTGTGGCGATACCGCATCGCTGTTTTCGCAGGGCCTGGCGCATAGGGAAACGCGCCAGGGCTGGTATCTGCGGGTAGAGAATGCTGAGCAACTGCCTTTGCTGGCCCGGCATCTGGCGAACGTCCGTCCTGACCTGATACCCCAGGTTTCGGTGCTGCTGGCGGTTGTGCCGGAGCAGCATCATTCAGAAGAGGGGCTGGCGCAGTCCCTGCGCGGATGGCGGCGAAGTATTGTGCAGTGCCGCGCGTGGCTGAATGGCCTGCCGCCAGTCTGGAACACAGTCTGGGTAACACCGCCGGACGGCGAATGCCCGCAAGAGGAGCGCTGGTTTACCGTGACGCCGGACCTGCCGGGTGTGCGGGTGCGTCAGAGCAGCCATCTTCCACTTCCGGTTGAGGACTGGCAGCGTGAGGCCGCCGGTCACGCTTTCCGGCTCTACCACGCGCTCTGGCTGAACAGCGTACTGGCGCTGATAGATCGTCATATTAACCCGCCGCTGAGTACCCGACAGGCCGAACTTCCGGCCCTGACACTCTGCGCCTGCGGTATCAGTCTGACGCCGGTCTCTGCCGTTGCGGATAATCTCTGGCAGCAGCAAATAGGGGAGATCACCACGCTCGCCCCGGACAGTGCGCCCGTGTCGGAAATGCTCTCTCTCCCGGATGTCCTTCTTCCGTATCTGCCGCGCCGCCAGGGTGTCAGTCGCCGGATGCAGGATATACGTCTGGCTGGGGGTGTCTGTTTTCTTTTCCTCGCGCTGGCGATGCTGGCTTCCTTTATTAACAACCAGCGGCTGGTCCGCAGCGTTGGCGATCACCTTGCCGTCTATCACCGCCTTAGCGGTACGCCCCCTGAGCCAAAACTGCAGGCTCAGCAGCGTCTTCGCGCCGACAGCCGCCTGCTTGATGACTGGCTGCGTCGCGGCGAGCCGCTGCGCTACGGTCTGGGGCTGTATCAGGGGATGCGTCTGATCCCGCCAGCGGAGGCAGCCATAAACGACTGGACGCCGCCACCTCCGCCTCGTCCGATCATCAAGCAGATCGTGCAGGGACCGCAGACGATCCGCCTCGACAGCATGTCGCTGTTCGACACCGGCAGGTGGGCGCTGAAGCCGGGTTCCACGAAGCTGCTGGTCAACTCGCTGGTGGGCATTAAGGCGAAGCCCGGCTGGCTGATTGTGGTGGCGGGCCATACCGACAGCACCGGCGACGACAAATCCAACCAGGTGCTTTCCCTTAAGCGCGCGGAATCGGTGCGCGACTGGATGCGTGACACCGGCGACGTGCCGGAGAGCTGTTTTGCAGTGCAGGGCTACGGCGAAAGCCGGCCTGTCGCAACCAATAACACGCCGGAAGGCCGGGCGCTGAACCGCCGTGTCGAAATCAGCCTGGTGCCGCAGGCGAACGCCTGCAAGTTACCGGGCAACCCCCATGCGTCATTGCAGGATGATGGCGCATTAAAAAATGAAATGGAGAAATAACATGGCAATTCCTGTTTATCTGTGGCTCAAGGACGACGGCGGCGCGGACATTAAAGGTTCCGTGGATGTGAAAGACCGTGAGGGCAGCATCGAAGTGGTGGCGCAGGAGCATAACCTGTACATCCCGACCGACAACAACACCGGCAAGCTGACCGGCACGCGTATCCACACCCCCTTCCTGTTCACCAAGGAAATCGACTCCTCCAGCCCGTACCTGTACAAGGCGGTGACCACCGGCCAGACCCTGAAATCGGCTGAATTCAAGTGGTACAAAATCAACGACGCGGGCCAGGAAGTGGAGTACTTCAACACAAAACTGGAAAACGTGAAGCTGGTGAAGGTTGCGCCAAAAATGCACGACATCAAGGACCCGGCGTTCGAGAAGCACAACCATCTGGAACAGATTGAGCTGCGCTACGAGAAAATCACCTGGACCTATAAAGACGGCAACATCATTCATTCCGATTCGTGGAACGAACGTACTACCGCTTAATTTCGTTGCGGACAGGGGCCCCTGTCCGCCGTTTTTGCTGAGCGCCTGCCCCGCGGACGCTCAGCAAAGAACACACAATCTGCCTGCCTGACCTGATGCGCTTTGGTAAGTCAACAGCGAGGGGCGGTAGCGTGCCCGGAACTGACAAAGAGAGAATCTCATGGAAAATCCAGCCATCCTGCTACGTCGTCTACCCGGTTGTGCGGACAATACCGCCACGCCGCTGTCGCGCTTTCTGGCGCTGCTGCCGGTCATGTTGCTACCGGGGCGCACGGCGGAGGGGATCGCTGCGCTGGTTCAACTCCTGGCACCGGATACCCGTGCGACGGTGTATCCCCACGACCGTTGCCGCATCGAGCTGAAGCATCCGCTCACCATGAGTACGCAGCGGCCGATTGGCCTGCGGATTCGCCCTGTCATGGGCACGCACGGAACGGACGTGAATGGTCAGGTGCTGTTGCAGTTGACCTCAGATAACCCCGAAGAGGTGCGCGGCTGGCTACCCGGCGGGGAGCTGCACGGCGATCTGATGGCGCTGCTGCATGTCTATCTGGGATCGCATCTGGACGTGCGGATGCAGCTGTGCGTAGCGCGGCATCTGCTGCCGGATGCCCGGCTGGCGTGCAATGACGTCCAGGGGAGCCAGATCGGACGGACGGCGGTACTGCGGCCGCTCAATGCGCAGCAAAACATTAATGACGTTATCACCATTCACCTGGGCCGTTATCAGCGCGTTCAGGAAAATATTCACCGAAGGGAGAGCGATGAAGATGGCGATTACCGCTGGTAACACCACCGCTACGCTGCTGGCATTAACACTCGCCACGGCCTTAACCGGCTGCGGGCTGACGCAAACGGTAAAAGACGGGACGGTCTCAATGACCCGCTCCATTTTTTACCAACAGGTTAAAACCCTGCATCTGGATATTCAGGCGCGCTTGGGGGTAAATAACAACGCGAAAGGGGCGTCGCTGGCGACGGTCGTACGCATTTACCAGTTGAAAGACCGCAAGGCTTTCGACAGCACCGATTATCCGTCGCTGTTTGCCGATGACAGCCAGGCCATTAAAGCGGACCTGGTAGCCGAAAAAGATATCCGTCTTCGTCCAGGAGAATCCATGACGCTGGACATGCCGCTGGAAGAGGCGGCACAGTTTGTCGCGGTGGCGGGGATGTTTATGTCGCCGGACCAGGAGAACGATACATGGCGTCTGGTCCTCACCCGTGACGACCTCGACCCGGATAAACCCCGCATTATTGAAGCCAGCAATAATCGCCTGACCCTGCAACCGCTTAAGGAGGAGTGAAATGCCACGTCCGTCTCTGTATGAAACGCTTTTCGGCAACTTCGCCGGCGGCTTCGGCCTGAACAGCGTCAGCGAGGAGAATCAGCTCATCCTGTCGGTGCTGGACAACATGCAGCGCATTCTCAACTGCCGCGCCGGGACGCTGGCACATCTGCCGGACTACGGCCTGCCTGATATGACCAGAATCCTCCAGGGGATGCCCGGCACCGCGCACCAGTTGATCGCGACGCTCTCCGCCGTGCTGCTGAAATACGAGCCGCGCCTGAGCAAAATCACCGTAGTGATGCTGGATCAGAGGCAGCCTGGCGAGCTGCGCTACGCCATTGATGCGGAACTAAAGGGCATTGGGCTGGTGCGCTACGGTACCGAGTTTATGCCGGAAGGCAGGGTCTTAATCCGCCATCTTAAACAGCAGCAGTACCTGGACGCTCGCGCCGCAATTTAGCGCTCTTTCTGTCGGAAATGACTATGCCAACCTTTCCTGAACGCCACCTCAAAACCGGTGGCGATCCGCGCACGCTTGCGGAATATGTTGCCCTGCGCGATGAAATCAACAAACTGACCCATCCGGCGCGCCCGGATGTCGACTGGATTTATATCGAGAAACGCTGCCTTTCGCTGTTTGAGTATAATGGTGTCGAGTTGCAGACCGCCGCCTGGTATACGCTTGCCCGTACGCATAATGCCGGGTTGTCCGGCATGAACGAGGGGTTAACGGTTCTGATGGCGCTGGTCTCCTGGCAGTGGGAGCACCTCTGGCCGCATCCTGCTAATGCGCGAGTGGAAATCCTCAGCACGCTCAGTAAACGACTTCAACAGGGGATGCGCACCCTGACCCTGAGATACACCGACCTCAGTCAAATGTACCAGGTCGAAGCGCATCTGAAAGCGCTGGAAGAGGTATTGCAGCGCCGGGAATTAAATCATGGCGGTCATCTGACTGCGCTGCGCACGTTACTGCATAACGCGGTGATACGGCTGGAAAAGAGCGACGGTGCGACCGGGGCGGTTTACCCCTCTCCTGTTGCCGAGCCGGGTGACGTAGAGCCCCCCGCTCGCGATAGTAAACCAACAGATCCTGTGAAAAGGGTCTACGTCGTAAAGCCGGAGCCGCAACCTCATATCGAGTATGTGCACGCCCCCTCACAAGCCGCAAAGAGGTGGAAGCCATTTATCGCCGGAATGCTGACTATGCTGGTCATGGCAGGCGGCACCGTAGGCGGATGGCAGGCGATGCACCAGCCGGATCCTCTACAGGCGCAGCTTGCCGCCTCGCTGGCACCCTTGCCCGTCGCGCTTGCTCCGGCGCAGTTGAAGACGTTGCCGCCGAGCTTGCTGTTGCCTGAAAGGGGGATTAGCCAGACGAAGCGGCAATTAGCAAGGCTGGGGCAATTAGAGCCGGACTGGGCCTTTAGCTATAGCCGACAGCTGGTGCAGCAGGCGCTGACGCTGTGGCCTGAGCAGGCAAAACCGCTGGCGACGCAGTGGCAGCAGCAGGTTGCGGCACAGGCGTTACCCACGTCCGGCCTGAACGGCTGGTATCAGGGGATGACGGGGCTACATAACCTGGCGAACCAGCTCAGTGCGCTGGATGAAAAGCGCGGCAAGTATATGACCGTCAGCGAACTTAAAACGCAGGTATTTGCCATTATGCAGTCGTTTAACCGCGCCATCCCGGCAGAAGAACAGCTGCGCCAGCTCTCTGTCTTACCCAAAGGCGAACCATGGCCTGCGGCGCACCAGAGCCTGACGGAGCAGCATCTGCAACAACTTATTGCTCGTTACGGCCTGCTGAAACAGGCAAAACCATAATAGCCGGTCAGCACAGGGGATGAATGTGTCAGCCAGAGAGCGAATGTGAGAATGTGATCATGACGGAGGCCTGTTTTTTCGACACCATTGACCGCCTGGCCTGAGTGTGACAACGCATTGGCGGAGGCAAGATTGTCAACGAAACCGTTGGGGGTTAGCTAATCAGCAAACCGGGCAGGGGAGAGCGCGTTAACCCGTCGCTACAGGATGAGCTAAAGACATCACAAGGTTTAAGGTAAAAAGCTGGGAATGAACGAGATAAAACAGAATGGTGCGTCCGAGTGGACTCGAACCACCGACCCCCACCATGTCAAGGTGGTGCTCTAACCAACTGAGCTACGGACGCACTGAAGAGATGGTGCGTTCAATTGGACTCGAACCAACGACCCCCACCATGTCAAGGTGGTGCTCTAACCAACTGAGCTATGAACGCATTGTTGTGTGTGACAACGGGGTCGAATATTAGCGGCAGAGGCGGGAGGTGGCAAGAGGTAAACTGCAAATTTCTTTCGGATTTCACGCGATTGCTTCATTCCCGCGCAAAATGAAGAGAAAGTAGCCGCCCGCAGGCGGCTACTGTGCACTTAGCGGGCGGCGCGCTGTAAAATCACCTGGGACGGTTGGCGCTGCAGGTGACGCATTCGCAGCATCATCATAATGGCCGCTGAGGTTAGCCCGATGATAAAGCCCATCCAGAATCCGGCAGGCCCCATCCGATCCACCACCAGATCGGTGAGGGCGAGAATATAGCCGGTCGGCAAGCCCAAAACCCAGTAGGCAATAAAGGTAATAAAGAAAATAGAACGCGTATCTTTATAACCCCGCAGCACACCGCTGCCTATCACCTGAATAGAGTCCGAGATCTGATAAATCGCTGCCAGCAGCATCAGATGTGAGGCCAGGGTGATAACCTCCGGATTATCGTTATAAAGCAGGGCAATCTGCTCGCGCAGGATAATGGTGAAAAGGGCGGTGAAAACCGCCATACATACGCCCACGCCAATGCCGGTTCTCGCCGCCGTTTGCGCCTCCAGCGTGGAGCCCTGGCCAAGACGGAAGCCCACCCGGATAGTCACCGCTGCGGCCAGCGACAGCGGCATCACGAACATCAATGAACTGAAGTTAAGCGCAATCTGGTGACCAGCCACGTCCACGATCCCGAGCGGCGAAACCAGCAGGGCGACAACCGCGAACAGCGTCACTTCGAAAAAGAGAGCCAGTGCGATAGGCAGGCCCAGTTGTATCAGGCGAATCATGATGGCTTTATCCGGTTTGCTAAACGGCACTTCATGGCGAATATCACGCATCGAACGGGCACGCTTCACGTAGGAAATCATGCTGAAGAACATCACCCAGTAGACCGCCGCGGTGGCGACGCCACATCCCACACCGCCAAGTTCAGGCATACCAAAATGGCCATAAATAAAGACGTAGTTCACCGGAATGTTCACCAACAATCCGATAAAGCCCATCACCATGCCCGGTTTGGTTTTTGCCAGTCCTTCACACTGGTTACGAGCCACCTGGAAGAAGAGATAGCCGGGTGTTCCCCAGAGCAGAGCCCGCAAATAGCCCACCGCTTTATCTGCCAGGGCCGGGTCGATATTGCGCATCGCATGAATGATGTACCCCGCGTTCCACAGCACCACCATGATCAAGAGCGAGACAAATCCCGCCAGCCAGAATCCTTGACGTACCTGATGCGCGATGCGGTCCCGGCGTCCAGAGCCATTTAACTGCGCAATGACCGGCGTTAATGCCAATAGCAGGCCGTGACCAAATAAAATGGCCGGCAGCCAGATAGAGGTGCCGATGGCGACGGCGGCCATATCGGTGGCGCTGTAGCCTCCCGCCATCACTGTATCGACAAAACCCATCGAGGTCTGGGCAATTTGCGCGAGTATCACCGGGATCGCCAGGGCTAATAACTGACGCGCTTCACTCATGTACTTCTGCACGTGAACACCTTTGATATTGTTGTTATTTGAGAGACTAAAAAAGCCGCCGTAACTGGCAGCAAGAAGAAGAAATAGAGGGAATTTCAGCTATTGTAGCGGGGTTTAGCCATTTATCTAGTGAAAAAAACGTCAGATAGGGCAGGGTGCTGGCAACCTCTATTTCCAACTGTTATTGTGATGCGATTAACGGTGGAATCACCGTACCGATCCTGGAGGAGTTGTACGCATGTTTACTGGTATTGTGCAGGGCACCGCAAAACTGGTGTCTATCGATGAAAAACCGAACTTCCGTACCCACGTCGTGGCGCTGCCCGACACCATGCTCGACGGGCTGGAGACGGGGGCATCGGTTGCACACAACGGTTGCTGCCTGACGGTAACTGAGATCAACGGCAATCTGATCAGCTTCGACCTGATGAAAGAGACGCTGCGCATTACCAACTTGGGTGAGCTGGTGGAAGGCGACTGGGTGAACGTCGAGCGCGCTGCGAAATTCAGCGACGAGATTGGCGGCCACCTGATGTCTGGTCATATTATGACTACCGCCGAGATTTCTAAGATCCTTACCTCTGAAAACAATCGTCAGATCTGGTTCAAGGTACAGGATCCGACGCTGATGAAGTACATCCTCTATAAAGGCTTTATCGGCGTGGATGGTATTAGCCTGACCGTGGGTGAAGTGACCCCAACCCGCTTCTGCGTGCACTTAATCCCGGAAACTTTGCAACGCACCACGCTTGCGAATAAAAAATTGGGCCATCGTGTCAATATTGAAATCGATCCGCAAACCCAGGCGGTGGTTGACACCGTTGAGCGGGTCCTGGCGGCAAAAGAGGCAGCCATAAAACAGGCTGTTGATGAAGCATAAAAAAATACCCCGGCAAGCCGGGGTATTTTTTAACGGGCGACCCGCAGGCCGTGTTCAACGCCGCGGCTAAAGACCACCTGCCACAGCTGAATATCACGAGCGCGAAAAGCCCCTGCGCAGGCATTCAGATAATAGCTGAACATCCGTTTAAACCGTTCTGAATAGTTGTCTGCAATTTCCGGCCAGCTGGCGAGGAAACGCGAATACCATGCCATTAGCGTGGTATCGTAATCTGCGCCGAAATTATGCCAGTCTTCCATCACGAAGTGCGGTTCGCTGGCAGTAGCAATCTGGCGTACAGAGGGTAAACAGCCATTCGGAAAGATGTATTTGTTGATCCAGGGATCCACCTTCAGGTCCGTTTTTTTCGAGCCGATGGTATGCAGGAGAAATAACCCGTCAGGTTTAAGGTTACGATCGACCACTTCAAAATAGGTGCGGTAGTTCTTGGGCCCCACGTGCTCGAACATCCCTACCGAAACGATGCGGTCAAACTGATCGCGCAGCTCACGGTAATCCTGCAGTAAAATCGTGACATCCAGCCCCTCGCACCGCGTCTGTGCCATTTTTTGCTGCTCGGCAGAGATAGTCACCCCCACGACGCTCACGCCATAGTGCTGCGCCATATACTGGGCCAGCCCACCCCAGCCGCAACCGATATCCAGCACCCTCATGCCGGGCTCCAGCTGCAATTTCTGGCAAATAAGCTGCAGTTTATCCTGCTGGGCTTGTTCAAGAGAGTCTGCCTCTTTCCAGTAACCGCAGGAATACTGCATAAAGGGGTCAAGCATGCGGGTAAAGAGATCGTTTCCGAGGTCGTAATGTTCCTTTCCGACGATCCAGGCGCGTTTTTTGCTTTGAAGGTTGAGCAGGCGGGCAGTGGCAATGCGCAGCGTATCTTTCAGATGACTGGGTAATTGATTTTCCAGTCCGGCGCGGAGAACGCGAGTGAAAAAGATATCCAGCCGTTCGCACTCCCACCAGCCGTCCATATAACTCTCGCCAAGACCCAGCGAACCTTCCCGCATGACACGTTTGAAAAAGTCCGGGTGTTTAACCTGAATATCAGAGGGGGCCGTGCCGTTAATCGCGATGCCCGCGCGGCTTAGCATTTCATTGACGATCCGGAACCAGTTGTCGTCCCGGATGGTGACTTCTTCTATACACGATGAACTCATAGCTTCTCCATCACTCGCTGTGATCAGAACCTTTAAACAGCGTAGACGCTCTTTTGGTTTGTGAGAAATCTCACGGCTTTCCCGCGAGGCTAGTATCCGACGTAGAACAGAGGAAGGGAGGTGACCCTTGCCGAAAGGCCTTCCATGGTGAAACGGGAGCGCTCCGGCTCCCGTTACTACATAATAAGTATCGTTATTATTAGACCGCGAACTCAGTATAGGCCTGAAAAAAGCCTCCTTCAACAGAAAGTTGTTAGCAGGCTAATAACTGATTTTTAACATAATGTCTGGCGGCACTATGCTTCTGAGGATTCTGGCTGCAGCGTTTCGTGCTGCTCTGATGCTTTTACATACTGCATCCGATAGCCCAGCCCCGCCAGCGCCACGGTGGCCAGCATCACGCTGGTGGTCGTCAGCAGCGGTGTCGCAATAAGCCAGGAGACAAGCAGGCTCGCCAGGAAACAGAGCCCCAGCTGCAATGTATTTTGCAGCGCCGCTGCGCTCCCGGTGGCCTGTGGGAAGGGACGCAACGCCTGCGCTACCACAATCGGGTAGATCGCGCCGTTAGCCACCGCCATCAGACAGAACGGGATCAGCAACTCCACGAGGTTCGCGCCGGGGATAAAACCGACCCCCCAGGTGGCAACCACACTCAGGGCATACAACACCAGCAGCCATGGCAGCATCTGATGCCCGTGCCATTTTTGCAGGGCTGCGCGGCAACCATAGCCGCCAACCAGAAAGGCGATAGTCTGCGGCACATAGCTCAGGCCAATTACGGCCGGGCTGTAACCCATTTCGTTGAGAATAAACGGCGAACCGGTCAGCCAGGCGAAGAAGCTGGCGGAGCAGGCGGCATAAATCAGCACGTTGCCACGATACGCGCGGGTGCGCAGGAGCGTAGTGAAGGTGACGGGTGCGGCGGCGCTAACATGCTGCACGCTACGGCGTTTAAGGGTGAAGGCCGGAAGCATCAACAACAGCGTAATCGCGAACAAGACGGCAAAGATGGCTTGCCAGTCAAAGTGAGCCAGTAGCCAGCTGCCCAGCAGCGGGGCGAGAGCAGGGGAGAGCCCGACCAGCGGCATAATGGTGGCAAATATACGGTTGGTACGGGACGCCGGATAGTAGTCTGTCACCAGCGCCTGCCAGGTGACCGCCGCAGCACATACGCCCACGGCCTGCACGAATCGTAATACCAGCAGCCAGGTCGCATCGCGCACCCATAGCATGCCGAGGCAGCCGACAGCGAAAATCGCTAAACCGGTCAGCAAGATTGGTTTACGACCCAAGCGATCGGAGAGCGGCCCCCAGAGCAACTGCGCAAAGGCGAAGCCGGCCAGGAACACGCTCAGGCTGGCGCTGATGGCAGCGGCTGGCGTTTGTAAATCTTCCTGCATCGCCGCAAAAGCGGGCAGGTACATATCGGTTGCAAGAAAGCCCAGCACGCTTAAGCCGCCAAGCCAGACTAAAAATCCTTTCCCGGGTGTCACGATGGTTTTCCCCATTTTGTATGCAGGTGTGGCAGCCGCTGAGTGTAGAGAGTGCAATACCGCTTGTGAAACGCTAATATTTGGCGGTTGCATTCAAAAAATTTGCAGGCAGAAAATGTGGTCAGAATATTCCCTTGAAGTCGTAGATGCGGTAGCTCGTAACGGCAGCTTTAGCGGCGCAGCGCAAGAGCTGCATCGCGTGCCTTCTGCCATCAGCTATACGGTGCGCCAGCTGGAGGAGTGGCTGGCGGTGCCGCTGTTTGAACGCCGCCACCGTGACGTGGAACTGACCCCGGCAGGGGCATGGTTTTTGAAAGAAGGGCGCTCTGTTATCAAAAAAATGCAGATCACCCGCGAGCAGTGCCAGCAGATTGCGAATGGCTGGCGCGGGCACCTCTCTATCGCCGTGGATAATATCGTCCGCCCCGAGCGTACCCGCCAGATGATCCTCGATTTTTATCGCCACTTTTCTGATGTGGAGCTGCGCGTCTCGCAGGAGGTGTTCAATGGCGTCTGGGATGCGCTGGCCGATGGCCGGGTAGAGATGGCGATCGGCGCGACTCAGGCCATCCCCGTGGGTGGGCGCTGGGCGTTTCGCGATATGGGAACCCTCAGCTGGTACTGCGTGGTGGCAAGCCACCATCCGCTGGCGGCGATGCCAGGGCCGCTCAGCGATGATACCTTGCGCAGCTGGCCCTCGCTGGTGCTGGAAGATACCTCCCGCTCATTACCCAAACGCATTACCTGGCTGCTGGATAACCAGCGGCGAATCGTTGCCCCGGACTGGGCATCCTCTGCCGATTGCCTCTCTGCCGGGCTCTGCGTGGGGATGGTTCCCGCCCATTTTGCCCGCCCCTGGATCGATGCCGGCAAATGGGTGGCGTTGCAACTTGAGAATCCCTTCCCGGATGCGGCCTGCTGCCTGACATGGCAACAGAATGACATGTCGCCTGCGCTGGCCTGGCTGCTGGATTATCTTGGGGATAGCGAAACGATGAACAGGGAGTGGTTGCGGGAGCCAGACGCGCTGGCTCCGCAGGAGGATTAACGGCGATAATCGCGGAACGGGCCGTCGGCCACCGAGCGGCGTTCAATAAGGCGGGGATGCACTTCAATTGATTGCGACTCTTCTCGCTTATTGACGATGCGATCCAGCAGCATGTTAAACGCGGTTTCACCGAGGAAATCTTTAGGCTGATGGATGGTGGTCAGAGCCGGGGTGAAGAAGCGCGCGTTGCGCACGTTATCATACCCGATCAACGAAATGTCTTGCGGCACCCGCAGTCCCATCTCGTCTGCAGCGCAGAGCGCGCCCATCGCCATCACATCTCCCCCGCAGAACACGGCGGTCGGGCGCGGAGATTGGGAGAGGATCTGCTGCATGGCACGATAGCCGGACTCGGGCTCAAAATCGCCCTGCACAATCCAGTTTTCTGGCACGGTGATCAGCGCCTCTTCCATCGCTTTCATAAACCCAGCCAGACGTCCGGCGCCGGTATTACGCTCCAGCGGGCCGGGGATAACGCCGATTTCACGGTGTCCGCGTTCAATCAGATAACGCCCCGCCATGTAACCCCCCTCGAAGGCGTTATCGATAACGGAGTCGGTAAAGTCAGCTTTCGCTTCACCCCAGTCCATCACCACCATCGGGATATTGCGATACTCTTCCAGCATCGTCAGCACGGGTTCCGGGTACTCTGAACACATCACCAGCAGACCGTCGACACGCTTTTGCGCCATCATCGATAAATAGGCCCGCTGCTTTTCCAGGTTATTCCACGCGTTGCCAAGAATCAGGGTATAGCCCTTCTGGAAGCAGTTTTTCTCCACGGCTTCGATAATCTCGGCAAAGTAGGGCGCTTCGCTACTGGTTGCTAACAAGCCGATAGATTTGGTGTGATTCACTTTCAGGCTGCGAGCGACCGCGCTCGGTGAATAGTGCAGCTCTTTGATCGCCGCCCAGACGGCATTACGCGTCTCTTCAGCGACAAAACGCGTTTTGTTAATTACATGTGATACGGTTGTAGTGGAAACGTTTGCTCGTTTCGCTACGTCTTTGATTGTTGCCATTAGATGTCACTCCAGACCATATCCTAAACTCCTGAAAAACCGAAAGGTAAACGATTGCCTTCTCTCACCCTAATTGCGCAATCTGAATTGCGGTACGCCGGGAAAACGACACAGGACGTCAGGAGGGGGTCAATGGCCGGTACGCTAATAAATTAAGCCTGGAATTTTGTCTGATCTTGACCAAAAGGGGAAGAGCAAAAACGGATATCGCACTAAATCCTGCAAGATTTTTAGCGTAAGTTGTGTAAAAATGAGCAGGCTCACTTTTCGTGGGGGGATTATAAGGAGAAAAATTGATGAATACCGATCTTAAGTTTTCGCTGACAACCACCATCATTGTTCTGGGTCTGATTGTTGCGGCAAGTTTTACCGCGATTCTGCACTGAGTGACTGGGGGGAGTATCATCTCCCTCCTGCCTTTCCTGATTGTTACCCTTCTGGCAAAAATCTTTTGCGCAATTGTTAACTTCTCATTTTTTGTGATTGATGTCATGCTTTCGCCTTCACTGTTCTGTGTCGCATCAAGACACGGTTTCTGGAGTTGACGTATGAAAATCAATTTTCCCCTGCTGGCCCTGGCGATAGGTGCCTTCGGGATTGGCACGACTGAATTCTCTCCCATGGGATTACTCCCGGTAATTGCCCGTGGCGTAGATGTCTCTATCCCGACGGCGGGGATGCTGATCAGTGCTTATGCCATCGGCGTGATGGTGGGGGCGCCGTTGATGACGCTTCTTCTCTCTCACCGCGCACGCCGCAACGCACTTATTTTCCTGATGGCAATTTTCACCGTCGGCAATGTGCTCTCTGCCGTAGCGCCGGATTACAGCACCCTGATGCTCTCGCGCATCCTGACCAGCCTTAATCATGGGGCGTTCTTCGGCCTCGGCTCGGTGGTCGCGGCCAGCGTGGTACCTAAACATAAGCAGGCCAGCGCCGTGGCGACCATGTTTATGGGTCTCACCATCGCCAATATCGGCGGCGTTCCGGCAGCTACCTGGCTGGGGGAAACCATTGGCTGGCGTATGTCTTTCTTCGCCACGGCCGGGTTAGGTATGGTGGCGATGGTCGCCCTCTACTTCTCTTTACCGAAAGGGAGCGCGGGTGAGCGTCCGGAGGTGCGTAAAGAGCTGGCGGTGTTACTGCGTCCGCAAGTGCTTTCTGCGCTGTTAACCACCGTGCTGGGTGCCGGGGCAATGTTTACCCTTTATACCTATATCTCACCGGTGTTGCGCGATATTACCCATGCGACACCCGCGTTTGTCACCGCCATGCTGGTGTTGATTGGCGTCGGATTTTCCATTGGCAACTATCTGGGCGGCAAGCTGGCGGATCGCTCGGTCACCGCCACGCTGAAAGGTTTTTTACTGCTGCTGATTGTCATCATGCTTGCCATTCCGTGGCTGGCGCGCAGTGAAATTGGTGCAGCCATCAGCATGGTGGTATGGGGCGCCGCTACCTTTGCCGTGGTGCCTCCACTGCAGATGCGGGTGATGCGGGTTGCCAGCGAAGCGCCGGGATTGTCCTCTTCGGTGAATATCGGGGCGTTTAACCTCGGGAATGCGCTTGGTGCGGCAGCGGGTGGTGCGGTCATCTCCAGCGGAATGGGCTACAGCGTGGTTCCAGTGATGGGAGCGGTGATAGCCGGTTTTGGCTTGCTTCTGGTGCTGCTGTCGGGTCGTCGTCAGCCTGAACAGGTCTGCGTTGCGGAGTAGATACTAGCGCAGAAGGGGTGACCCTTCTGCGTTTTCGTTATGCAGCGAAATTCTTCGCCACAAAGTCCCAGTTTACCAGCGCCCAGAAATGTTCCAGATAATTCGGGCGCGCGTTACGGTAGTCGATGTAATACGCATGTTCCCACACGTCCACGGTCATCAACGGGGTTGCGCTGGTGGTCAGCGGCGTGCCGGCGTTTGAGGTTGAAACGATGGCCAGTTTGCCGTCTGCCTCTTTCACAAGCCAGGTCCAGCCTGCGCCAAAGTTCTTCACCGCCGCATCGGTAAATTTTGCTTTGAAATCAGCAAAGCTGCCGAAGCTTGCAGCAATCGCCTGTGCCAGTTCACCTGTTGGTTCTCCGCCCGCATTTGGTGCCAGGCAGTGCCAGTAGAAAGTGTGGTTCCACACCTGCGCTGCGTTGTTGAAAACGCCCGCTTCGGAAGTCCGAATAATCTCTTCCAGGGATTTGCCTTCGAAAGCCGTACCCGCAATGAGATTGTTCAGGTTCGTGACATAGGTCTGATGATGTTTACCGTAATGGTATTCGAGGGTTTCTGCCGAAATATGAGGTTCCAGCGCCATTTTTTCGTATGGTAATGCAGGTAATTCGAACGACATTGCTTCACTCCTTATTTTATTTGCGCACCCAATAACCTTATTGAGTGTAGGGTTAGGGTAGCAAATAGCGGAGTGGGGTTAAAGCGTTGTAAATCCCGCTGCAGTTGCAGCGGGGTGGGGCGTTAACGAATGGTTTTCGGGGTCATGACGCGGCGGGCACCCACATAATGGCGTTGCCAGTAATCTTCACTCAGGGAGGTGATCTGAATATCCTGACCTGTACGTGGAGACTGAATAAACTTCCCATTGCCCACATACACCCCCACGTGATCGGCGGTACCGCGACCCTGAGTGCGGAAGAAGACCAGGTCCCCGCTCTCCAGTTCGCCGCGATTGACCGGCGAGGCATCGCGCAGGTGGTACATCTCATTGGCGGTACGTGGAATACGGAACTTCACCAGATCTTTATAGGCATACCAGACCAGACCGCTGCAATCGAAACCGGTACGTGGCGAGTTGCCACCCCAGCGATAAGGTTTACCAATCTGGCCCATCAGTTTATTCATTGCCGTCTTTTGCGCTTTCTGCATCCGCACTTTATGCGCCTCGGCAAGCGTCGTGGGCTTGCTGGTTTTGACGCAGCGGGTTTTATGGCCTTTTCGGACGGTGCATTTTTCAGTCACCACGCGAGAAGCGGTTTTGGGCGCGGTGCGGGAAGAGGTTTTACTTTTTTTACTGGAGGAGGCGGTCTGCGTTTTTGCGAGGTTTTTTTTGCTACTGCTCTTTTTACTGCTCTCTTTCTTCGTGGTTTTTTTGCTGCTGCTCTTTTTCTTGGGTTCCGTCACTTTCACCAGATGTTTTTTTTGCACGGCCGAGGTCCGCGCCTGCTCTGAGGCGGTCGCCGTTGAGGTGAAAGTCAGTGTCGTAAACAGCAAAGCACAGAGCGTGATCGAGATTTTATTTATCCGCGCCACTGGGCAATCCCCTAATAATTCCGGGCAACAATAATACCCGCGTGTGATTTACAAAGCCCGTCGATTCTAATCCATAAAAAGGGACAAAGTTAATAAACTTTCACCGCTAAAACGACGTTTCGTTAGCGAGCGCAAAAAAAATCACCATAAAGTGAGCGTATTGTACATTCGCTGAACAAAACCCTGGACAGAACAGGGTTTTGTTACTTTTAGAATGCAGCTTTATCGGTAGCGCGATACAATAGATAACGTGACGAAAATGTTATTTTCCGTTGTCGTTCTGAAACGCTACAATGACAGACGATTGCCGTAACAGAAGTTAAAGGAAGCAAGACATGAGCACCACTATTGAAAAAATTCAGCAGCAAATCGCTGAAAACCCGATTCTCCTGTACATGAAAGGTTCTCCGAAGCTGCCAAGCTGTGGTTTTTCCGCACAAGCAGTGCAGGCGCTTTCTGCCTGTGGTGAGCGTTTTGCTT
This sequence comes from Leclercia pneumoniae, assembly GCF_017348915.1. Taxonomy (NCBI): domain Bacteria; kingdom Pseudomonadati; phylum Pseudomonadota; class Gammaproteobacteria; order Enterobacterales; family Enterobacteriaceae; genus Leclercia; species Leclercia pneumoniae. The sequence goes on from NZ_CP071383.1 coordinate 1,922,647, forward strand.
ACGTTGATATTCTGCAGAACCCGGACATTCGCGCCGAGCTGCCGAAATACGCAAACTGGCCGACCTTCCCACAGCTGTGGGTTGATGGTGAACTGGTTGGCGGCTGCGATATCCTGATCGAGATGTATCAGCGCGGTGAACTGCAGCAGCTCATCAAAGAGACCGCTGCCAAGTACAAATCGGAAGAGCCGAGCGCAGAGTAACGTCTCTCGCCATGCAAAAAAGCGACCTTACGGTCGCTTTTTTTATTCCTCGCTGTCGCCTATCGGCAGCGGCCAGCCGCCCAGGCGTTTCCAGCGGTTGACGATCTCGCAAAACAACTCCGCGGTACGCTCAGTATCATAGAGGGCTGAGTGTGCCTGGCTGCCATCAAATTCAATACCCGCGGTAATACAGGCTTTAGACAGCACCGTCTGACCCAGCGCGAGTCCGCTCAGGGCCGCGGTGTCAAAGGTCACAAACGGGTGGAACGGGTTGCGTTTCAGGGAAGAGCGCTCGGCGGCAGCCATCATAAAGCTATGATCGAAGGTCGCGTTATGGGCGACCATAATGGCGCGATTACAGTTCTGGTCTTTCATCCCCTTGCGGACCATTTTGAAGATGGCGTGCAGAGCGTCGTATTCGCTTACCGCGCCACGCAGCGGATTGTGCGGGTCGATGCCGTTAAAGGCCAGCGCCTCTGGCTGCAGATTGGCACCTTCAAAAGGTTCCACGTGGAAATGCAGCGTCTCGTCCGGCATCAACCAGCCCTGTTCATCCATTTTCAACGTGATCGCGGCGATCTCAAGCAGCGCATCGGTTTTAGCATTAAATCCGGCGGTTTCTACATCAATGACGACAGGATAAAAGCCACGAAAACGGTCACACAGACCGGAAAATTGAGCGATATCGGACATCTGGGTCTCTTAAAAGGGGGAAAAAGCAGTGCGCATTATGGCAAATTTTGAGAAGGGATGCAGTAAAACAACGGGCGCGTAGCGCGCCCGGGGGATTAATTGCCCAGACCGCGACCGGCGTCTTTGGCTTCAATCAGTTCAATTTTATAACCGTCTGGATCTTCAACAAACGCAATCACGGTGGTGCCGCCTTTAACCGGGCCAGCTTCACGGGTGACATTACCGCCGTTGGCACGGATGCGCTCGCACGCCTCTGCTGCGTTGTCCACTTCCAGCGCGATATGACCGTAAGCGGTGCCCAGCTCATAGCTGTCCACGCCCCAGTTGTAGGTCAGCTCAATGACCGCTTCTTCGCTCTCTTCGCCATAACCGACAAAGGCGAGGGAGTATTTGTACTCCGAATTTTCGCTGGTGCGCAGCAATTTCATGCCCAGCACGTTGGTGTAAAATTCGATGGAACGTTGCAGGTCGCCAACACGCAGCATGGTATGAAGTAAGCGCATAATATCCTCTTAACTTTTTATCATCTTGAACAGAAACGATGTTTTAGTATAGCGGCGAAGTGTCGCCGCTATCAATGCGCCGTTTATAAAGTTGGGTAATCGGTATAACCTTCAGCACCGCCGCCATAGAAGCTTTCCGGACGCTGCGGGTTGAGTTCTGCTTTATGTTTCAAACGCGCGACCAGATCCGGGTTAGCAATATAATCGCGGCCAAAAGCAACGGCATCAATCAGACCTTTGTTGATCAGATCTTCCGCTTTCTCAGGTGTATACGCACCCGCACCGATAATGACGCCCTGGAAACGGGCACGCACTTTTTCACGGAATGCTTCAGAGTAAGGCTGGCCACCGGCCCAGTCAGGCTCGGACATGTGCAGATAGGCAATGCCACGTTTTGCCAGCTCTTCGATCAGGTACAGCGCATCGGCTTCTTCGTTCGGGCCGTTATCCACATTCTGGAAGCTGCCAATCGGTGATACGCGAATACCGACGCGGTCAGCACCGATTTCAGCTACCACAGCATCGACCACTTCCAGCACCAGGCGCGCGCGGTTTTCAACGCTGCCGCCGTACTGATCGGTACGCTGGTTAGAAGACGGGGAGAGGAATTGGTGCAACAGGTATCCGTGCGCAGAGTGCAGCTCGATCATATCGAAGCCGGCTTCACGGGCGTTTGTCACCGCCTGTCGGAAATCATTCACAATACCAGGGATCTCTTCGAGCTCCAGCGCGCGCGGCGTAGTGGTATCCACGCGGATAGCGCGGCCTTGTTCGTCGCGCAGCGAGGTGCGGGTGCTGGCGTTCAGGGCTGAGGCCGATACCGGCGCCTGGCCGTCAGGTTGAATGCTACTGTGCGAAATACGCCCGGTATGCCACAGCTGAACGGCAATACGTCCCTCTTCAGCATGTACGCCTGCGGTGATTTTTTTCCACGCGGCAATCTGTTCCGGGCTGTGCAGACCCGGTGCACCGGCATAGCCTTTCGCCTGGGCGGAAATCTGCGTTGCTTCGGAGATAATCAGACCTGCGCTGGCGCGCTGGCGATAATATTCGCCCATCAGCGGCGTCGGGATATCACCCGGCTCAATGCTGCGCAGACGGGTCAGCGGGGCCATAAATACGCGGTTTGGCGCGGTCACGGCACCGACTTTCAGTGGGGTAAACAATTTTGAAGCTGACATAGCGTCTCCTGAGTAGACCGGTCGTCTAGTAAAGTGCGAAATAAAAACGCCTGTTAACCACCAGGCGTGATAATGATGTTCTGGACGTGCGCCAGCGCGCTCTCAAGCGGTACGGCACTGTGCGATATTTTGGCCTGCAGGTTCGCCCCCAGCCACAAGGAGTAGAGCACTTGTGCCTGGGTCAACGGCTCGCCAATAAAGCTCAGTGATTTTTCATCACGCCCCGCAGACAACGCCTGAGCGAGGAGGGTAATCACCCCGCTGGCCCCTTTGTCCATCGCTGTGCGCATATCCTCTGAAAGATCGCACACCTCGGCAGAGAGCTTCACGGTAAGGCATCCACTGATTATGCCCTGCGAACAAAACTGGTTCAGCGTCTCTTGATAATACGCCAGCACACGATCACGATGATTACCTGCGCCGCCCGTAAAATGTTGAGCAAGGCGCTGATGGTAATTAGCGTAATGCCGCTCGAGCAATGCCACCCCAAACGCCTCTTTCGAGCGGAAGTAGTGGTAAAACGACCCCTTTGGCACATCGGCAGTTTTAAGGAGTTCGCTCAACCCCATGCCGGTAAATCCCCTGTGCATGCAGAGCTTTTCACCGGTGGCCAGGAGGTGTTCGCGGGTATCGTGTTCAGTGTTTCTGTTCATGGCCCCAATGTAGTAGACCGTTCGGTCTAATGCAAGCGTTATGTTCGTCGACAGGGGTTCAGCAAATCGCTTTGAGGCTGATACACCGAGGTTTGCACATTCATCATGCCGAGCACCGTGGAGAACAGATTATCTTGCGATACGGCCTCGGTCTGCGCCTGTTGGCGCACGCACTGTTCGTCAATGCCGAAGCCTTTCTGATAATCCGCCGATAGCCAGAACAAAAACGGAATATGGGTCTGTTGCGACGGTGCCAGCATATACGGGGTACCGTGCAGATAGAGGCCGTTTTCTCCCAGCGATTCACCGTGGTCGGAGAGATAGATCAGCGCCGTATTCATGCTGTTCTGTCGGGCCTTCAGCGCATCAATCGTTTTGCTCACCACGCTATCGGTGTAGAGAATGGTGTTGTCGTAAGTATTAAGCAGCGCCTGATGATCGCAGTTCTGAATTTCATTGGTATCGCAGGTGGGCGTAAAACGACGGAACTGCGGCGGATAGCGCCGATAATAGGCCGGGCCGTGGCTACCCATCAGGTGAATAACCAGCACGCTGTCCTGCTTCAGACCGTCCAGTACTTTATCCAGACGATAGAGATCAACGTCATCAATGCAGACACTGTCTTTGCAGAGTTGATCCTGCTTCCACTGGGTCATATCGGTAAAGTGCACACGATTGCAGGCTCCTTTACAGCCTCCGTCATTATCGCGCCACAACAGATTCACACCCGCGTGGGCGAGCACGTCCATCAGCCCCTCCTTATGATGGGCGAGATCGGCATCATACTGCTTGCGCGGCATTCCGGAGAACATGCAGGGTACAGAAACGGCAGTTTCGGTGCCACAGGACGACGCCTGGGGGAAGTTAATCACGTTCTGTTTTTTCAGTTCCGGATTCGTCTCACGCCCATAGCCATTGAGCGAATAGTTTTCTGCCCGTGAGGCCTCGCCCAGCACCAGCACCAGCACGGTTTTTTTATGCTGAGCCAGCAAAACCGGCCCTTTATGGGCATCTTCTCCCTGCCGAATCAGGGTTTGATCGCCTTCAAACCAGCGCGCTTTGCTGTATTTCACTATCGCACTCACGTAGTTCGCCGGCGTGACCATCTTGACGATGCTTTTGTTATTGCGAAACAGCGAGGCGTAATCCTTATAGAAGAGGGCGGCAATCAAAATAATAATCAACAGGCTTCCCAGGATCGACGCCAGACGCATCACCAGCACATGCCACCAGCGGGCAGGGCGGATGCGAACCATCGCCAACACCACAGCCGGCACCAGCCCGGCCACCGTCAGCCATAGCACCAACTGCGGGGTAATCAACGCCGTCGCTTCCTGTGAATTCGTCTCGAAGACGTTCACCATCATGTTCTGATCGATAACCGCCCCGTAGGTAAACATGAACCAAGTCGCCGCGGCGCAGCCCAGCGTCAGTAGCACCAGCAGCGGTTTACGAATCAGCGGGATGTTTAAAAAGCTAAAAACGATTACCCAGCCGCAGAACAGCACCACTGGAATCGAGAACGCGAAGAGATATTCATGCAGTCGGGCTGGCGCAATAATGGCCCAGCTACGATGAATGAACAGGGCATTCAAAAGTGTAAAAAAGAGCGCGCAGCCGAGCGTAAACCGGGTATCGTTACACTGTAACTTATTAAAAAGGCGCATCATCAGTAAAACCCTTCATTGTTGTGATGACGCGAGTATAAGGAGCAAAGATTAGTGAAACCTTAGCCCCACATTTCTGATATTGACGCCTTGCGTAACCCCGGCTTAAGGTCTTCACTTTACTCTATTCATTGGGCCGGGAGGTGGGTGTGGCAGAACAACTGGAGTTTTTTCCCGTTCAGAGCCCGTGCCGGGGTATCTGCCAGTCGGATGAACGTGGATTCTGCCGGGGCTGTATGCGTAGCCGGGAGGAGCGCTTTAACTGGCAAACCCTGAGCGACGCGCAAAAGCAGGAGGTACTGCGCCTCTGTCGCCAACGTCTGCTGCGCAAATTACGCGCAAACAGGCCGCCCGATGCCGAAGAACCCCAGCAACCCTCACTGTTTTAACCTGCAAAATGCGTATACTCATCTCATCTTTATGTTGAGGAAAATCCAATGGTTCAGCGTATTACTCTCGCCCCGCAGGGGCCGGAATTCTCGCGTTTTGTGATGGGTTACTGGCGTTTGATGGACTGGAACATGTCCGCCCGCCAGCTGGTGAGCTTTATTGAAGAACATCTTGATTTAGGGATCACCACCGTCGATCACGCGGATATCTATGGCGGTTATCAATGCGAAGCGGCGTTTGGCGAAGCGATGAAGCTGGCGCCGTCGCTGCGTCAGCGGATGGAGGTGGTGACCAAATGCGGTATCGCCACCACCGCCAAACCCGAGCATGCCCTGGGTCACTACATCACCGATCGCGACCACATTGTGCAAAGCGCTGAGCAGTCGCTGATAAATCTGGCGACCGACCATATCGACCTGTTGCTGATCCACCGCCCGGACCCTTTAATGGATGCTGACGAGGTTGCAGAGGCTTTCCTGGCACTTCACCAGAGCGGCAAAGTGCGCCATTTCGGCGTCTCGAACTTTACCCCAGCGCAGTTCGCGCTGCTGCAGTCTCGTGTGCCTTTCACTCTGGCGACCAACCAGGTAGAGATTTCGCCGGTACATCAGCCCCTGTTGCTGGACGGTACCCTCGATCAACTGCAACAGTTACGTGTGCGTCCAATGGCATGGTCCTGCCTGGGTGGCGGTCGTCTGTTTAATGACGAACAGTTCCAGCCGCTGCGCGATGAGTTGGCGCAGGTGGGGCGCGAGCTGAATGCACAATCGATTGAACAGGTGGTCTACGCCTGGGTGCTTCGCCTGCCGTCACGCCCGTTGCCGATTATCGGATCCGGCAAAATCGAACGCGTGCGCTCGGCCATTGCCGCTGAAGAGCTTAAGATGACACGTCAGCAATGGTTCCGCATTCGTAAAGCTGCTTTAGGTTACGACGTCCCCTAAATCTCTATTTATCTGACTTTCCGGTGAAATCCTTGCCCCTCGTATAAACTTAAGGGGCAAAAAATAACCTGAGGAGGTCATATGAAGCGTTTTACTCTGGCAATATTGGCGCTGGTGGTCAGCGCAGGAGCGCAAGCCGCCAGCGACGAAGTTGAGATGAACCTTGTCACACCTCAGGGGGTAGGTCAGTCAATCGGTACGGTGACCATCACCGAAACGGATAAAGGGCTGGAATTTACCCCCGCGCTTAACGCCCTTCCTCCGGGCGAGCATGGCTTCCACGTTCACGCGAAAGGCTCCTGCCAGCCAGCGATGAAAGAGGGAAAACCGTCGGCGGCTGAAGCGGCGGGGGGACACCTTGATCCACACCAGAGCGGTAAGCACGAAGGGCCAGACGGTATGGGGCACCTTGGCGATCTGCCGGTATTGGTCGTGAACAACGACGGTAAAGCCACGGACGCGGTGGTGGCCCCTCGACTGAAAAAACTGGATGAGGTGAAAGGCAAAGCGCTGATGATCCACGTGGGGGGTGACAATATGTCCGATCAGCCGAAACCTCTCGGCGGCGGCGGCGCGCGTTACGCCTGCGGCGTCATTTGATCCCCCAGCGTCCCCGGCGCGGGAGCATGCTCGAGCTGGGATAATGAGCAGTGTAGACGCCAGACCAGCGCAGCCAGATCCTGCGCCGCCGGCTGCGGATGGCGCGCCAGCGTATCGCAGATACGCTGCAACTCGTTAAGCGTGGTGGAGAGCGGACGTTGCTGCACACCGCGTTCGCTCATCACATCCCGCAGAAGTGAAATACAGACATCACGCACCTGGGAGAGTGGGTCAGACCGTGTCTCCCAGCTGCGTAATTGCCATACCACATGCGAACAGTTGAGTAACACTACCCCCCAGCGCAGCAGCCAGCGACGCGCCTGCGCATCCTGACTGGTATTAAGCTGACTGACATGATGATAAACCAGCGACTCATAACCATTCTCATCCCGCTGAGGCCTGCGGCTGAGCTGGTCGACAAACCCACGCCGCAATTCACGAATATGACGACGGCTTTTACGCGCGTCAGAGCCCGGGCGTAATACTGCAAACGCCAGCCAGACCAGCCCGACGCCCAGGATTTTAGCCAGATCGTCATTTAAGAAATCGGCAAAGTCATAGGTCGGTGGATTGGTCACCGCTATAAAAGAACCCATAAAAACGATCAACTGCCCCCAAAGTCCCGCCAGTTTCGGCATCTGTAGCTTGAGAAGCTGCATCGTAGTGAGCAAGGGGAAGAGGAACAGCAGGAACTGCCAGAGGTCGCTTATTTGCACCATCAGCCCGAACTTCACCACAAAGCTGAACAGCGAGAGCAAGATCAGCGTGCGCAGCAGCAGGTTGAGCGATTTAAACGGCGAGGGTGAAACTGAGTACAGTACGCTGCTGATGGCGGCCAGGGTCAGCGCGGCAGCACCGGCGTCCCACTGCGTAGCAATAGTCCAGGCGCCGATTAGCGTTAGTGCGCAGAAGGTACGAAAACCGCTCCACAACGCTTCGAGGTTATCAGTGTGCCGGGCCAGCGCCGGGCTGCGCGGTACGTTAAAGGTGGTAATGGGTGTCGCCGCTTCCAGCATGGCAATCCAGCGGCTACTCCGCAGGTAGAGTCGGCTAAACCAGAGGAGTCGCTGCCAGAAGGCGTGATGACGATAATCTTGCCCCTCTTGCGGTTTTAGCGGTGCGATAATACGCGCCACGGTATAGAAATCGGTCTCCGGACGGCTCAGCGCCTCCAGCAGCTGTTGTATGACCGGCTGGATCGTCTCAGGCGGATCGGGCCAGTTGAGCAGCATGCGGCGAAGACTGGAGATTGCGCTGGTCATTCGCAACTGCTGATGGAGCAAATAGTTGAGCAGGGCGTTTTGACGGCGAAAACGGTAGTGGCTCCAGAAGGCCTGAATGCGCAGTAAATTGGTGGTCAGGATCTGGGCGATGACTTTTTCGTGTGCAAGACGGATTGCATCGTTGGTGTCAGGTTGCCAGAGCAGCCTGGCATGCTCCAGCAGTCGGGCGTGCATATTTTGTAGAGCAGTAATGAGTGCCGTCCCGTCGGAGGTACTGGGCAGGATCATCATCATCAGACCACCGCAGAGTATGCCGAGCATGACTTCGCATACCCGCGCCTGCGCCATATCCCATAACTCCGTGGTATCAAGAATGTTGATGACCGGAAAGGCGATGATGGCCGCCGTATAGCCTGCAAGTTGAAAAGCATAGGCGACGTTATTGGTGAAGTGGGCGCAGGCCCAGGTACAGACCCCAAGCCAGGTCGCCATACAGAATAAAAACAGCCACGGATCGTTCAGCGTGTGTCCGGCAATAATCAGCGCGGCGGTCGCACCTAACAGACTGCCCGCCACGCGGCCCAGGCTTTTACTTATGACACCGCCGACGGTAGGGAAGCTGACCACTGCCGCAGAGGTCATCGCCCAGTAAGGTTCATCCAGATTCAGGTAATAGGCGCAGGTCAATGCCAGACACATAGCAATCCCGTTGCGCAGCGCGTAGCGCCACTGCCCAGGGGTCGCCTTGAGCCACGGCGTGTTACGCCAGCTGAACGTAGAGAGTGTCACCGGGCTGTTCCGATAGAGACGCTACAGGTGGTGCCGGAGACCAACGTCAGATCCCTGGGCAGCTCGTCGAACTCGATACGCACCGGAATACGCTGAGCCAGCCGTACCCAGGGGATATTCGGCTTCACGTCCGGTACCAGCCCCGAGTCGGTCTCCACGCTCTGATCAAAGATGGCACGGCCAATGCTGCCGACGTGACCCTGTAACGTCACACCGCCGCTATAGAGGGTAATTTGAGCCGGGGCGCCAGTACGGATATGGCGTAGCTTGGTCTCTTCAAAATATCCCACCACGTAAAACGAGTGGCTGTCCACCAGGGCGAACAGCGGCTGGCCGGTGGTGGCGTAATCGCCGGTGCGGGTGGAGAGGTTGGTTACCCAGCCATCCACCGGGGCTTTAACCACCGTCTGCGTCAACTGCCACTCGGCCTGTTTTAGCGTCGCTTCAGCGACTTTTACGCTTGCCTGCATCGCCTTCACGTTGATATTGGCGGTATCCAGATCTTCTGCCGAAATGTAGTTATGTGACAGGTGGCGGCGACGATTCGCTTCATTGTTGGCTTTGGCGAGATCGGACTGGGCTTTCGCCAGCTGCGCCTGCGCATTCAGCACCGCGATATGATAGGGGGTCTCGTCAATTTGAAACAACACGTCGCCGCTGTGGACAAGTTGATTGTCTTTCACCTTTAAGGCCGTAATCGCACCGGAAACCTGCGGGGTAATGCTGACCTGCTCGGCGCGGATCTTGCCGTCCCGGGTCCACGGCGACTGCATGTAGTAATTCCACACCCACCATCCGGCGACCAGGGCCAACGCAAGCACGGCTAAACTGGAAAAATATTTGAGCGTTTTTAACATGGTTGTCACCAGAGAGTCAGGATAACCAGCGCCAGGCAGACGCAGAGCACGAACAGCGAGAGATCCATGAGCATCGGATGCCAGATTTCACCGGCGTAGATCCAGTCGCGCAGCAAACGGTGGACCAGTAGCCAGAGGAAGAAGCCGGGGATTACCGCTTTAAATAACGGAGGGAAATAAATGGATGCACCCACGATGAGATCCTGAAGCGGTAGCCCCGCGGCGAGAGATGTGATTTTCACCAGCTCGTTCCTTTGCAATTGAAAATTGGCCATAACGACCCAGCCTGACGCGCGACGGCCTCAGAACTTGAGTGTAAATCATGGTGTCATCAAGGATGTAGGACGTATTGCATTTGTTTTGGCAATATAAATGCTGCACACTATTCTAAAATCAGTATAATAACTTAGCAAGCTAATTATAAGGAGATGAAATTGGAATCGCCATTAGGTTCTGATCTGGCAAGGTTAGTACGCATCTGGCGTGCTCTGATTGACCATCGCCTGAAACCTCTGGAACTGACGCAGACACACTGGGTAACGCTGCATAACATTCATCAGCTGCCTCCCGACCAGTCGCAGATTCAACTGGCAAAAGCGATAGGCATTGAGCAGCCATCTCTGGTTCGTACGCTCGATCAACTGGAAGAGAAGGGACTAATCTCCCGTCAAACCTGTGCCAGCGATCGACGTGCCAAACGCATCAAGCTGACAGAAAAGGCTGCGCCTATCATCACTGAGATGGAAGCGGTCATCAGCAAGACGCGTGGCGAGATCCTTTCGGGTATCTCACCGGCGGAACTGGAACAGCTGATTGTGTTGATTTCTCGCCTTGAGCAGAATATCAACGAGCTTCAGTCCCGCGGCTAACCTGCCATACATTAAAAAAGCCTTGCTGATGCAAGGCTTTTTTTTACTTAGCGCTGCTGATATTCACGGTTAGCGTGGGGAGACGGTCACCTGGCTGCCATTGCTGGCCAGCACGACACGCTGCCCGGCGGCGAATCTGGTTGCCCCTTGTTTCTGCACTACCATGATGGTGCTACCGTCATCTTTACGAATCTCAAGCTCTACGCCCTGAGATTTGTTCATTGCACCCTGGACACCCTGGCCCGCTACACCACCGGCAACGGCACCTGCCGCTGTTGCAAGGCTGCGACCGGCGCCCCCGCCAACGGTGTTACCCAGGAAACCACCCAATACCGCACCGCCAAGTGCACCAATAACGTTGCTTTCGTCTCCACCCTGGATTTGTACCGGGCGAGCGTTAACAACGGTTCCGTAGGTGACATTCTGAACTTGTTTCGCTTCAGAAGCACTGTAGACATCCCCTGAGAGGGAACTGTCGTTGACACAGCCTGCCAGTGTAAACCCTACAAGGGAAACAGCCAGTACACGTAAAATCATTTGAATCTCCTGTTCACCAAAAACGCTCAAAGAGCATCCGTTATGGCTAAATTATAAGGCATTGGCTGCCATAGATCATATTCTTGCGTAAACACCAGCAGAATGGTACTGGATTTTGACGTAACGAAAGATAAACGGCTTAAAAAATGGGCACAATTCTGGCGCTGAAAAATGAGAATATCGCTCGGCTGGCGCGGGAGTGTTAAAAAGTATTATCCCGCCATAGCATTGCCCCGGCGTTTATGATGGAGTGGGCCACTCCCCCACGCGAATAAAGGAAAGCGTATGAAATCGGGTCGTTACATCGGCGTTATGTCAGGAACCAGTCTCGACGGTGTGGATGTTGTTCTCGCGGCAATCGATGAGAATATGGTGGCACAACAGGCCAGCCTCAGTTGGCCTATCCCCCCCGAACTCAAACAGGCCATTCTCGACATCTGTCAGGGCCAACAGTTGACGCTCTCCCAGTTGGGACAGCTGGATACCCGTCTGGGGCAGCTGTTTGCCGAGGCGGTACAGGCGCTGCTGGACCAGGAGAATCTGCGCCCACAGGATGTGGTCGCCATTGGCTGTCATGGCCAGACCGTCTGGCATGAACCGACCGGCGATGCCCCGCATACCCTGCAAATTGGCGATAACAATCAGATTGTGGCCCGAACCGGCGTGACGGTGGTGGGCGATTTTCGCCGCCGTGACATTGCGTTAGGCGGGCAGGGTGCACCGCTGGTGCCCGCCTTTCATCAGGCGCTGCTCACGCATCCCACTGAACGGCGAATGGTGCTGAATATTGGCGGGATCGCCAACCTCTCATTGCTAATCCCTGGCCAGCCGGTTCGGGGTTACGATACCGGGCCAGGCAATATGCTGATGGATGCCTGGATTTGGCGACAGATGGGCAAACCCTATGACAAGGACGCGCAGTGGGCCCGTAGCGGGAAGGTGATCCTCCCCCTCCTGCAGAATCTCCTGAGCGATCCCTATTTTGCCGCACCGGCACCGAAAAGCACCGGGCGCGAATATTTCAATTACGGCTGGCTTGAGCGCCACCTCGTCACCTTCCCGGGACTGGCAGCGGAGGATGTCCAGGCGACGCTGGTCGAACTCACGGCGGTATCTATTGCCGAACAGGTTCTGCTCAGCGGCGGCTGCGAACGTCTGCTGGTCTGCGGTGGCGGCAGCCGAAACCCACTGGTAATGGCTCGTCTGGCCGCGTTACTGCCGGGTACCGAAGTCACCACAACCGATGAAGCGGGTATCAGTGGGGACGATATGGAGGCGCTGGCATTTGCCTGGCTGGCCTGGCGTACCGTGGCGGGGTTACCAGGGAATTTGCCCTCTGTGACCGGTGCGCGTGAAGCAAGCGTGCTGGGAGCGGTCTATCCCGCTAACCCCCGGCAAAATCAGAGTTAACTGAAATTCGCCTTACCAGGCAGGCAGTACACTAAGGGCATGTGGGAGGGTGATTTCACCCTCCAGGACCAGGAAAGTCTTTGGAACAGATCCATGAAAAAACTGCTGCTTGTGATTGCCCCTCTCTTACTCTCCGGCTGTAGCTACTACAACCAGTTTGTCGAACGTATGCAGACAGACAAACTGGAGTACCAGTGCGATGAGAAACCGATCACCGTCAATCTCAATAACCCGCGCCAGGAAGTGAGCTTCGTCTATGACAACAAACTGCTGAACCTGAAGCAGGGGATCTCTGCCTCCGGGGCGCGCTATACCGATGGGGTCTATGTCTTCTGGTCTAAGGGAGACACGGCCACAATTTATAAGCGCGATCGCATCGTCATGAACAACTGCCAGCTGCAGAATCCGAAGCGTTGAGATTTTCAAAGGGGCGGCGCACAATAGCGCCACCCACTTCTTATCTCAGATAACGCCATGTCAGATAACGATCACTTGCAGCAAATTGCGCATCTGCGCCGTGAATACACCAAAGGGGGGCTGCGCCGTCAGGACCTGCCTGCTGAACCGCTGGTGCTGTTTGAACGCTGGTTGAAACAGGCCTGCGAAGCGAAACTGGCCGATCCCACGGCCATGGTTGTCGCGACCGTTGATGAAAATGGCCAGCCCTATCAGCGCATCGTATTGCTCAAGCACTTTGATGAGAAAGGTCTGGTGTTTTATACCAACCTCGGCAGCCGCAAAGCCCACCATCTGGAGAACAATCCGCGTATCAGCCTGCTTTTCCCTTGGCATATGCTGGAGCGTCAGGTCATGGTGACCGGCAAAGTGGAACGTCTGTCTACGCTCGAGGTGGTGAAATATTTCCATAGTCGCCCACGTGATAGCCAGATAGGTGCCTGGGTCTCTAAGCAGTCAAGCCGCATCTCCGCACGTGGCGTGCTGGAGAGTAAATTCCTCGAACTGAAGCAAAAGTTTCAGCAGGGCGAAGTGCCGCTTCCCAGTTTCTGGGGCGGATTCCGTATCCCCATCGATCAGATGGAGTTCTGGCAGGGCGGTGAACACCGTCTTCACGATCGCTTTTTATACCAGCGCGATAATGGCGGCTGGAAAATCGACCGTCTGGCTCCGTAATCCCCGAAATTTGTTGTGTTAAGCGCTAGCGCATGCCGCGCTTGCGCTTTATTCTATGTCTCTTTCGCGTCTGGCGAAAAGTCGTGTACCGACAGAGGTGCAGTCGATTATTAATGGAGCATTTGATGGCAAGCAGTAACTTGATTAAACAATTGCAAGAGCGGGGCCTGGTGGCTCAGGTGACGGATGAAGAAGCGTTAGCTTCGCTGCTGGCGCAAGGTCCCATCGCGCTCTATTGCGGCTTCGATCCCACCGCTGACAGCTTGCATTTGGGGCATCTTGTTCCTTTGTTATGCCTGAAACGCTTCCAGCAGGCAGGCCATAAGCCTGTCGCGCTGGTGGGTGGCGCAACCGGTCTGATTGGTGACCCAAGCTTTAAAGCCGCCGAGCGTAAACTGAACACCGAAGATACCGTGCAGGAGTGGGTGGATAAAATCCGCAAACAGGTTGCACCGTTCCTCGACTTTAACTGTGGCGATAACTCTGCGATTGCTGCTAACAACTACGACTGGTTTGGCGGCATGAACGTGCTGACCTTCCTGCGTGATATCGGCAAGCACTTCTCTGTAAATCAGATGATTAACAAAGAAGCGGTGAAGCAGCGTTTGAATCGTGACGATCAGGGCATCTCCTTTACCGAGTTCTCCTATAACCTTTTGCAGGGTTATGACTTTGCCTGTCTGAACAAGCTGCACGGCGTGTCGCTGCAGATTGGCGGCTCCGATCAGTGGGGTAACATTACCTCCGGCATCGACCTGACTCGCCGTCTGCATCAGAACCAGGTCTTCGGTCTGACCGTTCCGCTGATCACCAAAGCCGATGGTACCAAGTTTGGTAAAACCGAAGGCGGCGCGGTATGGCTTGATCCGAAGAAGACTAGCCCGTACAAGTTCTACCAGTTCTGGATTAACACCGCGGATGCCGATGTTTATCGCTTCCTGAAATTCTTCACCTTTATGGACATTGAAGTCATCAACGCCCTGGAAGAAGAAGATAAAAACAGCGGTAAAGCCCCACGCGCGCAATATGTGCTGGCGGATGAAGTGACCAAACTGGTACACGGTGAAGAGGGGCTGGCTGCGGCAAAACGCATTACCGCCAGCCTCTTCAACGGCACCCTGAGCGATCTGAGCGAGGCTGACTTCGAGCAGCTGGCGCAGGATGGCGTACCTATGGTTGAGATGGAAAAGGGCGCAGACCTGATGCAGGCGCTGGTTGATTCAGAGCTGCAGCCGTCGCGTGGTCAGGCACGTAAAACCATCGCCTCCAATGCCATCACGATCAATGGCGAAAAACAGGCCGATCCGGAATATACCTTCGTTGAGGGCGATCGCCTCTACGGCCGCTACACGCTGCTGCGTCGCGGGAAGAAAAATTACTGTCTGGTCTGCTGGAAGTAATAATTAGTACACAGGGGCGTGGGAAACCACGCCCCTTTATTTTTTCAGGGTTGTGGTAAGTAAAACATGAAGAACATCCTCGCCATCCAGTCCCACGTCGTGTTTGGCCATGCGGGTAACAGCGCCGCAGAGTTTCCAATGCGTCGCCTTGGCGCCAACGTCTGGCCTTTAAACACCGTCCAGTTTTCTAACCATACGCAGTACGGTAAATGGGCTGGCTGCGTCATGCCGCCGTCGCACTTGACCGAGATTGTGCAGGGGATCGCTGAGATAGATAAACTTAAAACCTGCGACGCGGTGTTAAGCGGCTATCTGGGCTCGGCGGAGCAGGGCGAGCACATTCTGGGTATTGTGCGCCAGGTGAAGGCGGCAAACCCCGGTGCGAAGTATTTCTGCGACCCGGTGATGGGCCATCCGGAGAAGGGCTGCATTGTGGCGCCGGGCGTGGCGGAGTTTCACGTGCGCCATGCACTGCCGGCCAGCGATATCATTGCCCCCAATCTCGTGGAGCTGGAAATTCTTTGCGAGCATCCGGTGACAAACGTTGAAGAAGCGGTCGCCGCCTCGCGGGAGTTGATCGCTCAGGGGCCTGAAATCGTGCTGGTAAAACATCTGGCACGCGCGGGTTTAAGTCAGGATCGCTTTGAAATGTTGTTGGTTACCAAAGACGAAGCCTGGCACATCAGCCGTCCGCTGGTGGATTTTGGGGTACGCCAGCCGGTGGGCGTCGGCGATGTGACCAGCGGTCTGCTGCTGGTGAAGCTGCTCCAGGGGGCAAGCCTGCGTGAGGCTCTGGAGCACGTTACCGCAGCGGTGTACGAGATCATGGTCGCTACGAAGGGGATGCAGGAGTACGAACTGCAGGTGGTTGCGGCGCAGGAACGCATTGCCCAGCCAGAGCACTATTTCAGCGCGACACAGCTTTAAAAGATGCCGGGCGGCATTGCGCCGCCCGGTGACGCTTAGTTCAGCCCTTCAGCCTGCAGCGCAGCTGCCACCGTCGGACGTGCCGCCACGCGATCCATATAGGACGCGATATGGCCCAGACCTTCCATATTCAGTTTAACCGCACGTGCCCAGCGCAGTACGGTAAACAGATAGGCATCGGCAATCGTAAAGCGCTGGCCGCAAATCCACTGGTCATCCTTCAGGGAGTCGTTCACGTACTGCAGTTTTTTCTCCAGCAGCGCGCGGACGGTCGGTTTGTACTCTTCAGGCGTATCCGGGCGGAAGAGCGGCGTAAAGCCTTTATGCAGCTCGGTAGCGATGTAGTTCATCCACTCCAGCGTCTTGTAGCGCGCGACGCTGCCAGTAGGGGCCAGCAGCTGGCGATCCGGCACGGCGTCAGCCAGGAACTGCATGATGGCGACCCCTTCAGTCAGCAGCGTGCCATCATCAAGCAGTAGCGCAGGAACCTGTCCCTTCGGGTTAATTGCGAGAAAATCATCGCCGTTTTCCAGGCGTTTCTTCATCAGGTCAACGCCGTTTAGCGTGTAATCTTTACCGCTCTCTTGCAGCGTGATATGTGACGCAAGCGAACAGGCACCCGGTTTGTAGAACAGTTTCATCGGTAACTCCTTTTGGCTAAGGTTATCGCTATGTTAGTGCGCCGCCAGATAAAAAAAAAGCCGCTAACGCACAGTTAGCGGCTTCTCTTCAGTCGTTTCCCGATGACATTACGCGGTCGCGGTGCTGCTCGCTTTCGCCGTCGTGTCGTCGTCCTGAGTCATACGGTTCAGTTTCGGGGCCGTCAGCAGCATCAGCGCTGCGATAACGGCGGTCACAATACCAATCTGCAGGAACACGGAGCCATAAACATTCAGGGAGAGCAGCGGATCGGTCACGTTTTCCGGTACCGCCATCAGGGAGGCAATTTTACCTGCAATGATCGCTGCGCCCGCGGTGGTCAGGAACCAGCTACCCATAATGAAGCCCATCAGACGCTGCGGCACCAGTTGAGCAACCATTGCCAGACCGAGACCGGAGATCATCAGCTCGCCGACAGACTGCAGCGCGTAGCTCAGGATCAGCCAGTTAACAGAGACAATACCCGCATCACTGGCGAATTTCGCACCCAGCGGCAGCACCAGGAAGGCGCCCGAGCACAGCACCATACCGATAGCGAATTTGTGCGGCATTGGCAGACGGTCACCCATCTTGTTGTAAATCGCCGCCAGAATCGGGCTACCGACCATGATCCAGAATGGGTTCAGCGCCTGGAACTGCTCCGGCTCGAACGCGATACCGAGGATAGAGTGCTCAACGTTACGAATGGCGAAGAAGTTCAGTGAAGTCGGCATCTGGCTGTAAAGCACGAAGAAGGCAATGGCTTCAACCATCAGAATGAAGGCCACAATCATCTTACGACGTGCAGCACCCTGCATAGAGAAGGCTTCTTTACCGAAGATAATCACAATACCCAGTGCAACCACGCCCAGAACCGCACGCGCGATGCCCTGGTTGTGCAGCAGCCAGGTGGCAATGGCAACCAGTACAACCACACCTACGATGGTTGCCAGCAATTTACCCATCTGCACAGGAGCGAAGTCCGGTTTAGAACCGTACTCTTTAACCCAGCTGCGGCAGAACAGGAAGTTCACCACGGTGATCAGCAGCCCGACGAAGCTCAGGGCAAATGCCACGCTCCAGCCGAATTTTGCCGCCAGCCACGGGGTCGCCAGCATGGAGAAGAAGGAGCCGATATTGATGGACATATAGTACATGGTGAATGCACCGTCCAGACGCGGATCGTCTTTGTTATAGCAGGTAGAGAGCAGTGAGGACGGGTTCGCTTTAAACAGGCCGTTACCCACGGCAATCGTCGCCATCCCTAAATAGACCACACCTGCATCGTGGCCGGACCAGGCGACCAGGCCATAGCCGATTGCCAGAACGATGGCACCCAGCAAAATAACACGTTTGGTACCTAGGACTTTATCGCCCAGCCAGCCGCCAATCGCGACCAGGCCATATACCAGCGCACTGAAAGAAGAGAACAGCGTGATGGAATCGGCTTCTGACATACCCAGCTGTTTAACCAGGTAAACCGCCATGATCCCTTGCAGGCCGTAGAAACCAAAACGCTCCCATAACTCGATAGAGAAGATGAGATAGAACGATTTAGGTTGTTTGAAAGCGTTAAGACTTACGCTCTCTTCCGCTGGTTTATTGTTTGCAGTAGACACATATACCTCTTTTTTTACATCCCATATTAACGGGGGTGTTCATAGCGTGATGTCTAAAAAACCATCCGCTTTATAGTTATAGTGGGAGGGGAAACGGCGGGTAATGTTCACTATCCTGACCCATCTGGCAATACATTTGTAATGGTCTGTTACATTTAACTAAGCCGATACAATACGCCAGAAACCTAAATGTTATTTAGCGTTAAATTTCATCCATTAGGTTTTACTGGATTTTTTCACTACCAGGGCGGGGAGAGAATGGGCTTATGGCGATATGTTCTGCTGTTTGGTTGTTTGAGTAGTGATATGGGCTATGTTCTGAAAATTAGCTGGTCAGATATGTTGAATGGGCGGTTGTATCACCTGCGCGCGGAAGGGGTTACCCGTCTTTTATACACAAAAAACTAACATCGCGTTATCAGGGTGATCGCGATCACAGAGTTATAGAAATTTTCGCTGACAAAAAAACAATTAACCTGTCTTTCCGTTAATGCGCCCTATGAAATCACTGCGCGTTGGCAAAGCAAGAGCAGGATCGACGTATAAAAAGCGAACAGACAGGTTGGGTTTCAAAGGCTTGCTGTTGCCAGGGGTAATAATGAACCGTCGGACGACGGTTCAGGCGTAGACTTTCTCTTTATATTCGCAGAGATCTTCAATGATGCACGAGCCACAACGTGGTTTGCGCGCAATACAGGTATAACGCCCGTGAAGGATGAGCCAGTGATGGCAATCCACTTTAAACGAGGCAGGGACCACTTTCAGAAGCTTCTCTTCAACCTGCTCGACATTTTTCCCGGGGGCGAACTGGGTGCGGTTGCAGACGCGAAAGATATGGGTATCTACTGCGATTGTCGGCCATCCGAACGCCGTGTTTAATACCACGTTCGCCGTTTTGCGCCCCACGCCAGGTAAC
This sequence comes from Leclercia pneumoniae, assembly GCF_017348915.1. Taxonomy (NCBI): domain Bacteria; kingdom Pseudomonadati; phylum Pseudomonadota; class Gammaproteobacteria; order Enterobacterales; family Enterobacteriaceae; genus Leclercia; species Leclercia pneumoniae. Next base: position 1,941,798 of record NZ_CP071383.1, read on the forward strand.
GCCTCCAGGGCTGCGCGATCTTCCGGTACCTCGCTACCGTGCTGTTCAACGAGGATCCGGCAGGTTTTGATCACGTTTTCCGCTTTGCTATTAAAGAGGCCAATCGTTTTGATGTACTGCTTTACGCCATCCACGCCCAGCGCCAGCATCGCTTCCGGGGTATTTGCCACCGGATAGAGTAGCGCGGTGGCCTTGTTGACGCTGACGTCCGTCGCCTGGGCTGAGAGCAGCACAGCAATCAGCAGTTCGAAAGGCGAAGTAAACTTCAGCTCCGTCGTAGGGTGCGGATTTTCATCGTGCAGGCGTTGCAGAATCGCAATACGCTTCTCTTTGTTCATCAGGCTTTCCCGGCCGCGCCATCTTCAACGCTTACGCTGCGGGCTGCCGCACGACGTTTGCGTTTCTCATCAATCAGGTATTTCACCGCCAGCATCATGCCAAGGCCGATAAAGGCACCAGGTGGCAACATTGCCAGCAGGAACGGGGTATCGGTGTGGAAGACTTCGATGCGTAGCGCCTTCGCCCAGCCGCCCAGCAGTGCATCTGCACCGTCAAAGAGCGTTCCGTTACCCAGAATTTCACGCATCGAACCGAGCACAAACATGGCGCAGGTGGCGCCCATGCCAATAGAAAAGCCGTCCAGCGCAGAGATGGCCGGGTCGTTTTTCACCGCAAAGGCTTCCGCACGGCCTACTACGATGCAGTTGGTTACGATAAGCGGAATAAAGATCCCCAGAGACTGATACAGACCAAAGGCATAAGCGTTGATCAGCATCTGCACCACGCTTACCACCGAGGCGATAATCATGACGTAGATTGGAATACGAATTTCCGATGGCGTCCAGCGACGCAGGGCTGAGATAGAGAAGTTGGTCAGGGTTAACACCAGCGTGGTTGCCAGCCCCAGACCCACCGCATTGGTCGCTGTGGATGTCACCGCCAGCAGGGGACACATCCCCAGCAGCTGTACCAATGCCGAGTTGTTCTTCCAGAGACCCTGGACGATTACCTCTTTAACCTGGCTCATGATTACTCCTCACAGGCCGGAAGATTGTTGAGTTGCGCAGGCAGCGTTTCCGCATAAAGCCCTGCACGTTTCACCGCGTTGACCACGGCGCGTGGCGTAATGGTGGCGCCGGTAAATTGATCAATCTCGCCGCCATCTTTCTTAACGGCAAAGGCGGTATCATTATCACCGTTAATCACCTTGCCCGCGAACTGCAAAATCCAGTCGCTCAGACGGACTTCAATTTTATCCCCAAGGCCTGGCGTCTCATGATGTTCGGTCACGCGGGTGCCAAGAACGGTACCCGCAAAGTCGGCCCCGACAAGCAGTTGAATAGAACCGGAGTAGCCGTCCGGAGCTGTCGCTTCCATGACTGCCCCAACCGGAGTATCGCCTTTACGGGCAATAAAAACGCGATGGTTCCCTTTCCCCAACTGCGGCGCCTGAACGATAAAGCAGCTTTGCTGCAGATCATTATCATAGACCTCTGACGGGATCACCTGATCGAACAGCGCTTTTTGCTGACGGGCAGCCTGCTGATCGATAGTCGGTTTGGTCAGCTCATTCACCAGCGCGGTGAGCCCGGTCAGGGCCGCGGCGAAAATCGCCAGGGTCACGCCGTGTTTCTGCATGGTTTTCAGCATGGCGGTTCCCTTAGCGATGGCCGTAAACGCGCGGACGCGTGTAGTAGTCAATTAACGGTACGGTGATGTTTGCCAGTAGCACGGCAAAAGCAACACCGTCCGGATAGCCCCCAAAGGAGCGAATCAGCCACACCAGCAGGCCTGCCAGCGCGCCAAAAATCAGACGTCCCCGATTGGTGGTAGAGGCGGTGACGGGGTCGGTGAGGATAAAGAACGCGCCGAGCATGGTGGCACCGGAGAGCAGGTGGATCTGCGGGCTTGCCAGCGATTCGGGAGAGAAGAGCCAACCGAGCGTCGCACATACCGCCAGCGTGACAATAAAGCTCACCGGGATATGCCAGCGAATCGCCTTTTGTTGCAGCAGAAATACGCCGCCCAACAGATAGGCCAGGTTGACCCACTGCCAGCCCGCACCTGCCAGCACGCCGCTGTAAATCGGGTACTGCAAAATTTGCTCGACGGGATGCCCGGCGTGCAATGAGGTTTTAAAGGTATCCAGCGGTGTGGCCTGGCTAATGCCATCTACGCCCATCCGGAGGCTGTCCATATCTCCGCTGGCGCTGTGGCCGGTGAAGATCACCTGAAGAGCATCCATAAAGCCCGGTACGGTGGCAGCTATTTCATGGGGGGGTAGCCAACTGGTCATCTGAACCGGGAAGGAGATCAGCAAGACGACATAGCCAATCATCGCGGGATTGAAGGGGTTATGCCCCAGCCCGCCATACAGCTGCTTGGCGATAATCACGGCGAAAACGCTGCCCAGTATCACAATCCACCACGGGGCGAAAGGCGGAATACTGATCGCCAACAGCAGGCCGGTGAGCAGGGCGGAGTTATCGGCGACAATCTTGCTGACCGGCATCTTGCGCAATTTGAGCACCAGCGCTTCAGCGGCGAGGGCGCTGATACAGCCGAGGAGTATCTGGAAGAGCGTTCCCCAGCCAAAGAACCAGAGCTGAACGGCAATGCCGGGTAGTGCCGCCAGGCAGACCAGCATCATGATGCGTGAGGTCTGGCGCTGGTTATGGGTATAGGGGGAACTTGCGATTCTAAAAACCATTTAATCCTCGTTTACTGCTTGCTGTGCGGCTTTTTTTGCCTGTACGCGCGCAATAGCGGCCGAGATGGCGGCTTTGCGCGGGTCGTCGTTGGCGGCCTGTTCTTCTTGTTGCGCTTCTTTACGGGCTTTAGCGCGGGCGATAGCAGCCTCAACGGCGGCTTTACGCGGGTCAACGGGCTCCGCCGGGGCGGCTTCCTGCGCCTCGGTCTTGCGGGCTTTGGCACGGGCGATGGCAGCCTCAACGGCGGCTTTGCGTGGGTCCAAGGGCTCTGCTGGCGCGTCGACCGGGGTTTCCTCGGCCTGGGCTTTACGGGCCTTGGCTCGGGCGATGGCGGCCTCGACGGCGGCTTTGCGCGGGTCAACCGGCTCTGCCGGGGCGTCGACCGGAGTTTCCTCGGCCTGTGCTTTACGGGCTTTAGCGCGAGCTATAGCCGCCTCTACGGCAGCTTTACGCGGATCCACGGTTGCTGAGGAGACCTCATCATGATCTTCCGCTTTACGCATCTCCGCCTGCGCAATCGCCTCTTCGACCGCCTCGACGGATGGATCAATTTTCGGATCGTGAAGCTCGGCGGTTTTCTCAGCCTGACGCGCGCGGGCCTGGGCTTTACGCGCTTCCCGTGCGGCAATCGCTTCGCTGTTATCCGGACGGGTGCCGGACTGAATCACCACCTCTTCGGTGGCGTTGGCATTTTTCTCACGTACGCGCGCCAGCGCCGCCTTGATAGCATCCTGATCTTTCGCTGCAGGCTGCACCGCAGCCTGCTTGTGACGTGCCTGTCGCGCCTCTTTTTCACGCTCAAGACGAGCCTGACGGGCTTCAAAACGGGCTTTTGCTTCTGCAGCCCGTTTCTCTTCCATCGAAATGGCATAAATTTCAGCCTTCTCGACGCGGAAATACTGCACCAGCGGAATATTACTTGGGCAGACCCAGGCGCACGCGCCGCACTCAATGCAGTCGGCCAGATTGTGCGCTTTGGCTTTATCGTGCAATTGACCTTTGCTGTACCAGTAGAGCTGCTGGGGCAGCAGATCCGCCGGACAAGCATCGGCACAGGCGCTACAACGGATGCAGCCTTTCTCTTCCTGCTCCTCGCCCATCTCGCTGGCCGAGGGAGCCAGCAGGCAGTTCGTAATTTTTACGACCGGGACGTCCAGCCAGGGCAGGGTAAAGCCCATCAGCGGGCCACCCATAATCACCATCTGCTCAGGGCCTGGACAGAAACCTGCCTGCTCAAGCAGATGGCGAATTGGGGTACCCAGGCGCGCCCAGACGTTACCCGGACGTGAAACGGATTCACCAGTCAGGGTCACGACACGTTCGGTCAGCGGCTCGCCGTCAATCACCGCGCGTTTAACCGCATAGGCGGTACCGACGTTTTGCATCAGCACGCCGATATCCGACGAACGACCGCCGTGAGGAACCTGCTTGCCGGTTAAAATCTGGGTGAGCTGCTTCGCACCGCCAGAGGGGTATTTCGTGGGGATCACCCGCAGGCTGATATCATGGCTGCCCGCCAGCACCGCACGCAGCATGGAGATGGCCTGCGGTTTATTATCTTCAATGCCAATCAGCACTTCGCGTGGCTGTAACACGTGCGCCAGAATGCGGATACCTTCCACAACCTGCGCTGCGCAGTCCTGCATCAGACGGTCATCGGCGGTGATATAAGGCTCGCACTCGGCGGCATTGATAATTAAGGTTTCAATCTTATCGCCACCGCCACGCAGTTTGGTGCCAGTAGGGAAACCCGCCCCGCCAAGGCCAGCCACGCCGAACTGGTGGATACGCTCAATCAGCGCCTCGCGGCTTTGGCTGCGATAATCACTCCAGCCCTCGCGCTCACACCACCGATCTTCGCCATCGGCTTCAATCACGACGCACAGTTCAGATAAGGCGGAAGGGTGGGGGACGGTATGAGGCGCGATGGCCACCACCTGACCTGACGTTGGCGCATGTACCGGCAACATCCGGCCACGACCAAAGGTCAGCGGCTGGCCGCGCAGTACAGTATCACCCGGCTTCACGCACAGTTCACCCTCAGCACCAATGTGCTGTTTAAGCGGGATGATAAAACGCGTTGCCAGCGGAATCTGACGCAGCGGCGTACCGCTGGACTGGTTTTTCATCTCCGGCGGATGAATACCGCCATCGAAATCCCAGATCTTCTCTTTTCTGAAGGCAGAAAATAACTTAAGCATGGTGTTCCACAGGAATAATACGAACCGGAATGGTTTGAAGATCCCATTTCCAGCTGTCAGTCGTAGGGCTGACCGGACGCAGCTCAATACATTGCGTTGGACACGGCGCAACGCAGAGATTACAGCCGGTGCACAGATCTTCAACCACGGTGTGCATGGCGCGGGTGGCGCCGATGATGGCATCTACCGGACAGGCCTGAATACATTTGGTGCAGCCGATGCAGTTTGGCTCATCAATAACCGCCAGCATACGCACGGGCTCAGCGGCCTCTTCGCCGTCGGTCGGCTGGGGATCGACGTTAAGCAGCTCAGCGATTTTGAGCATTACCGCTTCGCCGCCAGGGGCGCAACGGTTTATTTTCTCTCCGCCGTTACCGACCGCTTCGGCATAAGGGCGGCAGCCGGGGTAGCCGCACTGCCCACACTGGCTCTGCGGCAGTAGTTCATCAATTTTTTCAACAACGGGATCATCCTCGACCGCAAAGCGGCGGGAGGCATATCCAAGAATGAGGCCAAACACCAGACCCAGCATGCTGAGCGAGGCGATGGCGATCCAGATTGCATTCATTACAACTTCACCAGACCACTGAAGCCCATAAAGGCCAGAGACATCAGTCCTGCGGTCACCAGCGCGATGGCGTTACCACGAAACGGCGCCGGAACATCGGCCGCAACCATGCGTTCACGGATGGCGGCAAACAGTACCATCACCAGCGAGAAGCCAACCGCTGCAGAAAAACCATACAGCGCGGACTGCATAAAATTATGCCCAAGATTGATATTGAGCAGCGCCACGCCAAGCACCGCACAGTTAGTGGTGATTAAAGGCAGGAAGATGCCGAGCAGGCGATAGAGCGCCGGGCTGGTTTTACGCACCACCATTTCGGTGAACTGCACCACTACGGCAATGACCAGGATAAATGCCAGGGTGCGAAGATAGGTCAGACCCAGAGGAATCAGGATCCAGTTATCGATCCACCAGGCGCAGATAGAGGCGAGGGTCATGACGAAGGTGGTTGCCAGCCCCATTCCCATCGCGGTTTCGAGCTTTTTGGAAACGCCCATAAACGGGCACAGGCCGAGAAACTTCACCAGGACGAAGTTATTCACCAGCACTGTGCCGACAAAAAGCAGTAAGTAGTCAGTCATTATTCAGCCTGAAATAAAAAAGCCGCCTATTATCGGACAAAGCCCGGTAAGCGACAACAGGATAACTGTAAGGTTATTACGGGTTCACAAAGGTCTGCTTCACGCGTACAGAGCGCTTAAAGTAGGGAACGAAGAGCGCCGTAACCAGTAGCGGGAAGAGCAGTTGACGAACGGCCAGCGCATCAGAAACCGGCGAGAAAGCGAAGGCTTTCACCGCTAATAACACCGCAACCAGCAGCCAGATAATATAGTGTTTTGGTACGCATTGACGTCGCTTAAAGAAGGCGATAGTCAGCCACAGGGTGTAGTACCACATGGCGATGGCGAAACCGAAGGAAATAAACCACATCACTTTATTACTGGTATTTTGCGCACTGAGGGTCTCGAGAGCATGCGGCGTAATTAAAGCGGTTGAATAAAGCACCAGCGCCAGCGATGCGCTTAATAGTGCCACCAGCAACCAGGCGAGAGGGGCAAGTAACCAGCCTCCAATTCTTTCTCCAGCGGTTGTGGTCATGGTATCTCCCGAAAGTTAGCGCGAAATCGTAGGCAGAATAGCCGGGGCAAGATTATATAACATTTCGCGCTAATGGCTACTTTCTTATTGTACGAAGCGCCAGACGGACTTTGGCACCTCGCCGATATTAAACAAACGCCCACCGGAGACCAGTTCTGCGCGGCGATGATCGGCGGCGCGGTACATACTAATAATGTCCTGATTATCTGTAAGGGTGTAGTTCAGGTGATCAAACAATTTTTCCAGACTTTCAAGAGAATTGATCTTACGAAATTTTAATAAATAGTCCTGAACTGTCATTTTAATAAGTTTCCATTTAAGAGTTAGTAATACCAGCAGGGTAATTCGTTCGAATAATAAACGGATAAAAAAAGAGGTAAACAAATTGCACAGCGCACCATGCACAATTAAGAGTTTTCTTTGCCGATGAAGTCAGGCGTCGACCGACGCCTGGGGAAGAAGATTAGCGCTGTTCATCATCGCTGGCAATAAGCAACTGACATCATATGTCACCCTTTTTTAGGAGGGCGTTACTTATGCGGCGCCTCGCTGGTTACGGGGACGGGAGGCTGATAGTTATCAATATGGCTGGCGACACCCAGCAGGATCACAGAGACCCCCAGGACAATCCATCCCGTTAACTCAATAATTCGATTAATAATTGACGTCATCATCGTTGATATTTGTTTTATCCATAAATACAGGGGCTAAATTTTACAGCGCAGTACGCGTGGCGGCAAGCGCTTTGCGGACTGGGTTTGTGATGGTAAACAGTAGGTTATAATTTGATATAAGATTTTACTTATTTAAGGCGCGCCGGGGCTGCCTCCCCTTCGGTATTAATTTATTGTGAGGGCAGGAGAGATCGTGTGAAATAGAAGGGTCATAAGATGAGAGGCAACGTCATGAGCGATAAAATCCGCGTTGGATTAATAGGTTATGGTTACGCCAGTAAAACGTTCCACGCCCCCCTGATTGCGGGAACGGCAGGAATGGAGCTGGCGACAATATCAAGTAGTGATGCCACGAAAGTTCATGCGGACTGGCCAACCGTCCCGGTGGTTTCTGAGCCGAAGCAACTCTTCAACGACCCCAATATCGATTTAATCGTTATACCTACCCCCAATGATACACACTTCCCCCTGGCGAAAGCGGCACTCGAAGCGGGCAAACATGTCGTGGTCGATAAACCGTTTACCGTGACGTTGTCACAGGCCCGCGAGCTGGACGCGCTGGCGAAAAGCCTGGGACGTTTACTGTCGGTCTTTCACAACCGTCGCTGGGATAGCGATTTCCTGACGGTAAAAGCGTTGATTGCCGAGGGTGCGCTGGGCGAAGTCGCTTTCTTTGAATCACATTTTGACCGCTTCCGTCCGCAAGTGCGCGACCGCTGGCGTGAACAGGCAGTGCCGGGCAGCGGCATCTGGTACGATTTGGCACCCCATCTGCTGGATCAGGCGGTCAACCTGTTTGGCCTGCCGGTCAGCTTGTCGGTGGACCTGGCCCAGTTGCGCCCTGGCGCGCAGGCGACGGACTATTTCCATGCGGTTCTGAGCTATCCCCAGCGTCGCGTTGTACTGCACGGCACCATGCTGGCGGCGGCGGAATCGGCGCGCTATATCGTGCACGGTACCCGGGGTAGCTATGTGAAATACGGCCTCGACCCGCAGGAAGATCGCCTGAAGAATGGTGAGCGTCTGCCGCAGGAAGACTGGGGTTATGACATGCGTGATGGCGTGCTAACCCGTGTGGAAGGTGAAGAACGCGTCGAAGAGACCTGGCTGACGCTGCCGGGGAACTATCCGGCGTACTACGCGGGGATCCGCGATGCCCTGAACGGCGACGGCGAAAACCCGGTACCGGCCAGCCAGGCGATTCAGATTATGGAGCTGATCGAGCTCGGTATTGAGTCGGCGAAGCATCGCGCAGCATTGAATCTCACTTGATAGCCTGTCCTCTGGCGGTGGCTATGCCGCCAGGGACGACAACGCTAAACCCGCCAGGCGGCGGGGAATCACTCAGCCGTTCTGCACGCGGGCAATCAGCGCCGTTTTTTCTGCCTGGCTGAGGAACGCAATATCCAGTCCGTTAATCTGCGCCTGGCGGATCTGCTCCCGGCTAAGCCCCGCTTGCGGTGCTGCTACGTTGTACTCATGAATGATATCCACGCCCTGAACCGCCGGGTCGTCAGTGTTAATCGAGGCCAGTACGCCCTGTTCCAGGAAGGTTTTCAGCGGATGCTGTGCCAAAGACGGCACGGTGCTGGTCTGGATATTGGAGGTCAGGCAGGATTCGATGCCAATGCGCTGCTCGGCAAGGAACGCCATCAGCGCGGGGTCTTCTACGGCTTTCACCCCGTGACCGATCCGCTCAGCGCCCAGCTCACGAATCGCTTGCCAGATACTTTCAGGGCCTGCGGCTTCGCCCGCATGAACGGTAATGTGCCAGCCCGCATCACGCGCCCGGTTAAAGTGGGACAGGAAGAGGCTACCCGGGAAGCCCAGCTCGTCACCGGCAAGATCGATTGCCGTGATCTGATCGCGATGGGCAAGCAGCGCTTCCAGCTCTTGCAGGCAGGCGGACTCACCGAAGGTGCGGCTCATAATGCCAATTAAACGCGCCTCTACCGGAAACGCGTTGCAGCCTTCACGTACCCCGGCGATAACCGCTTCTACCACACCGGCTACCGGCAGTTGGTGGGTCATAGCCATATACCCCGGCGAGAATCGCAGCTCCACATAATGCAGACCATTGCGCGCGGCATCTTCAATATTTTCAAATGCGACGCGGCGACAAGCATCCAGCGAGGCGAGCACTTTCACCCCCCAGTCCAGCTTGCTAAGGAAACTCACCAAATCCGGTTCGTTTTGAGTCACCTGAACGTGCGGAATTAGCGCCTCAAGCGACTGGGCGGGCAGGGTCAAATTAAACTGGCGGCCAAGGTCGAGGATAGTCTGGGCGCGAATATTGCCATCAAGGTGACGATGGATGTCGGTTAAAGGCAGGCGGGTATCAATCATGGACGCACTCTTATTTAGGTGAAGTGCAGGTCATTATACAACAGGTCAATAATGTATTTAAAATGCTGCGTTAACCCGCAGGTAAAAAGGTTGCTGCGGGGGAAGCGTACCGCAGGAGCAGTTTCTTTCGCTATCCAGCGGACCGGCAGCGCAGCGTATACCCGCTATAAACACGCAGGGTCACTAACACCCCATGGGCCACTCGCGAACCGCCGCCGTTAAGCGGAAAGACTGGCGCATCATCACAATAATGCCATTAACTAATTGATATAATGAATAAATGTCGACGCGGTGCGACAGAAAAGCAAGCGCCCCGGTTACGACCAGGGCGCGGCTCAGGTAGGGTATCACTCGTTTAAGGCATAAATACCGGCAATTAAGCGCGCCACCCCTTGTTCCAGTTTGCTGCGTGGACAACCCGCATTAAGGCGCACAAAGCCAACCCCCTCCTGACCATAGGTATAGCCGGGCATTATCGCTACCTTTTGTTGCTCAATCAGCACTTTCTGCAGCGCTTTGTCGTCAATATCGAGCGGGCGAAGATCGATCCAGGCGAGGTAAGAAGCTTGCGGCGGCTGCCAGTTCAACTGCGGGAAAGCGTGGTTAAGCGTCGTGGCGACGAAGCGCAGATTCTCTTCAAGATAGTGGCGAAGGGCATCCAGCCAGGGTTCGCCCTGCTGATAGGCGGCGATGTGGGCAACCAGCGCCAGCACCGACGGTGATGACAATCCATCCCGGCCTTTGAGCGCATCCAGATAAGCCGCCCGGGTCGCCTCATCCCCAATCAGACCATACGCCCCCGTGAGCGCCGGAATATTAAAGCTCTTGGAGCCCGAGGTGAGTAACGCCCATGGCCCCTGCGCCACTGCGCTCCAGGGAGTATGTTGATGGCCGCTCCAGACCATATCCATATGAATTTCGTCGCTAATCACCGCCACGTTGTGGCGTGCGCAGAGCTGGGCCATCCGGGTCAGTTCTTCCCGGGACCAGACTTTCCCCGTCGGGTTTTGCGGGCTGCACAGCAGTAAAATTTTGTTCTGCGGTTGCGCCAGAGCATGCTCCAGAGCCGTCATATCGCACTGCCAGCCCTCAGCATCCCTGTGCAGGGGGAGGGCGACAACCTGGCGTCCATTTCCTTCAATTGCTTTGTAAAACGCATCGTAGGCGGGGGTATGAACCACGATGCCGTCGCCGGGCTGCGACCACTGACGAATCAGTTCCGAGACCATATAGATAACCGACGGGCCATAAACCAGGGCCTCGGTGTCAATTGCGCAGTGAAAACGCTGGCGGAACCAGTGGGCCACGGCGGCAAGAAACTCAGCATTCTTCCAGCGGCTATAGCCAAATACGGCGTGGTCAATTCGCTGATGCAGCGCGTCGATAATGCAGGGGGCGGTGGCGAAATCCATATCGGAGATGGTAAACGGCAGCAGATCGGCAGCACCGAAGCGGTCTGCCACATAATCCCACTGGGTACACCAGGTGCCGTGGCGATCCACGACGGTGGAAAAATCAAACATTTTTCGTCCTTAATGAAAAAGCCCCCTTCTGCAGAAGGGGGCGAGACGTCAGGCTTCTACCGTTCGCATCAGCGTCGCCAGCTCATCTTTTACTGACTGTACCTGTGGGCCAATGACTACCTGAAGGTTGTGCTGATTCAGCTGCACGACGCCGATGGCGCGGTTTGCCTTCAGGGCGTTGGTGTCTACCAGGGACATATCCTTAACCGACAGACGCAGGCGGGTAATGCAGTTATCCAGCGAAGTAATGTTATCAGCGCCGCCCAGCGCCGCCAGAATAGCCGGGGTATTATAGCCCGATTTACCGGTCACGCCGGCCACGGCCTGCTCAACGGCAGCCGCGGTATCGATATCGCGGCCCGGCGTCTTCAGGTTAAAGCGGGTGATGGCGAAGCGGAAAATGGCGTAATAGACCACAAACCAGATCGCGGCCACCACTGGTACCAGATACCATTTGGTCGACAGACCATGCAGGATTCCAAACACCACAAAATCGATAACGTTGCCGTCGGTATTGCCGATAGTCACGCCCAGCACCGCCATGGTAGTAAAACCAATCCCGGTCAGTACGGCGTGGATAAGGTAAAGCACCGGGGCGACGAACAGGAACAGGAATTCGATTGGCTCGGTAGTGCCGCCGACTACGCAGGCAATTACGCCGGAGATCAGCAAGCCCTTAATTTTATGGCGGTTCTCAGGGCGAGCGCAGTGGTACATCGCCAGCGCTGCACCTGGCAGGCCGCCGAGGAAAGCGGGCATTTTGCCCTGCGATAAGAAACGGGTGGCGCTTTCAGAGAAGCCGTGGGTGGTCGGGCAGCTCAGCTGCGCCTGGAAGATGGTCAGCGCCCCGCTTACGGAGTTGCCACATACGTCCATGGTGCCGCCGGCTTCGGTGAAGCGGATGAGCGCCACCAGAATATGCTGTAAACCAAAGGGCAATAGCAGACGCTCGCCGGTACCGAAAATCATCGGTCCAAAGTCGCCCGCGCTGTTGATGATGTGACCGATGCCGGTAATACCCAGCGCAAATACGGGCCAGATCAACGAGATCACCAGACCAAACAGCCCCATCACCAGGGTAGTGATGATGGGGACAAAACGGGTGCCGCCGAAGAAAGCCAGCGCATCGGGCAGGCGGATATTGTGGAAACGCTCATGCAGTAACCAGATAATGACCCCTGCGATCACCGCCCCGAGGATACCGGTATCAATGGACTGAATGCCAATCACGTTCTGGATATTGTTGGCCTTCAGGATGGCGGCATCGGTCGTTGGCAGGATACCTTTCGCCGTCAGCCAGAAGTTGACAGCGAGGTTCATCACCGCATAACCAACGAAACCGGCAAACGCGGCCACGCCTTTATTTTCGCGCGCCAGGCCCAGCGGGATAGCGATACAAAACATGACGGGCAGGAAGCTAAACGCAAAAGAACCGAGCTTGCTCATCCAGACGAAAATGGCCTTCAGCACCGGGTTGCCCAGCACCGGGATCAGACTGATTACGTCGTGACTGCTTAATGAACTGCCGATACCGAGCATAATCCCACAGAAGGAGAGCAGGGCAACGGGCAGCATGAAGGTCTTTCCTAACTGCTGGAAAAATTCCCATAGCGAGACTTTTTGTGTTGTTTTCGTCGTCATCAAACGACTCCTTTATTGTTAAAATCAGTGTAGCGGCTTCGATGCTGCGAAAAGATAAAACGTTTTATCAAGATTTAGTGCGGTGTAAATCACATTCTCAGGCTTTGACAGGCAGTATAAATATAACCTATTGATAAAACGTTTTACCGGAATGGAACACAAGGGTGGCGGGAGCGTATGGCAGTAGCAAAAAAAATCACGATTAACGATGTCGCGCTGGCGGCGGGGGTCTCTGTCAGCACGGTATCGCTGGTTCTGAGCGGCAAAGGGCGAATCTCTCCCGCGACCGGCCAGCGCGTTAACGACGCCGTGGAGCAGTTGGGTTTTGTGCGTAATCGCCAGGCGGCATCGCTGCGCGGCGGGCAGAGCGGGGTGATTGGGCTTATCGTGCGCGACCTGACTTCTCCCTTTTACGCTGAACTGACCGCGGGGCTGACCGAAGCGCTGGAGGCGCAGGGGCGGATGGTCTTTCTGCTGCATGGCGGGCGTGAGGCCGGGCAGTTAGTGCAGCGTCTCGAAATGTTATTAACTCAGGGTGTAGACGGGGTGATCATTGCCGGTGCTTCGGGAGTGAGTAGCGAGCTGTGTGAACGCGCGGCCGAAAAGGGCATCCCGCTGGTGTTTGCCTCGCGGGCAAGTTATCTCGATGAAGCCGATACGCTACGCCCGGACAATATGCAGGCCGCACAAATGCTGACCGAACATCTTATTCGCCGCGGTCATCAGCGCATCGCCTGGCTCGGCGGTAAAAGTTCTTCTCTGACCCGCGCCGAGCGCGTCGGCGGATACTGCGCCACCCTGCTGAAATATGGCCTGCCTTTCCATAGCGAGTGGGTGGTGGAGTGTGAATCCAGTCAGAAAAAAGCGGCCGAAGCGATGGGCACACTGCTGCGCCACAATCCGACCCTGAGCGCGGTGATCTGCTACAACGAAACCATTGCCATGGGGGCGTGGTTTGGCCTGATTCGCGCCGGGCGGCAGAGCGGGGAGAGCGGGGTGGGGACCTTCTTTGATCAGCAGATCGGGTTGGGAGCCTTCGCTGACGTCGCAGAAAACGCATTGGACGATCTGCCCATTGTCTGGGCGACCACGCCTGCCCGTGAAATGGGTTATCAGCTGGCAGACCGTATTATGCAGCGTATCGAAAAAACCGAATTGCCGATGGGGCATCACATTTTCCCTGCACGCCTGGTTGCAACCAGCTAAGTCGTTCTCTTCATTCCGGTTCCCGGCGACGCGTTTCGCGGGAACCGCCCCCTTGATGCAAATCTCCCCACTAATTATGTGAATGCGAATGATATTGATAATTATTATCATTACTGAATATAATTCTGCGCAAATTAATAGCATATAAAAATAATGCTAAAAAATGGCGTCTGAAACTGGGATTACGTATGGAATACGCTTTTACTTCGTTCTTGCTCTGCAGCGCATTGCTGCTTGGCGGCTGTCACAGTCTGCCGACCGAAAAGCAGCCACTCTCCTCTATCGACACAGCGCGCGCCTCGATACGCGATACCGCAACTGGCGAGACGTTGACCCCGGAGCAACTGTTTGCCCGCCTGGCGACCGCCCCCATGGTGATTGTTGGCGAAGAGCATACCAATGTGGAACATCACCGTATTGAAAATGCGCTACTGCAAAACCTGAATAAGCGTCGTCCGCAGGGGAGCGTGTTGCTGGAGATGATCAACAGCAGCCAGCAGGAGGCGGTCAATCGGGTGAAGGAGGCGACGCGATCTGGCACGACGGTAAGCAGTAACCGCGCGGCGCAAGCCTTACGCTGGGATCCAGGCTGGCCGTGGGCGCTATATGGTGAACTGGTCATGACGGCGCTGGAAGGACCTTATCCGCTGCTCGCCGCAAATATCAGCCGCCAGCAGGTCAGCGAACTTTACACGCACCCGGTTTTCCCTGCGGGGGAGCATGCCTCGCAGCCGAAGGTGCATGAAGCCCTGTCGGCCATCATCTGGCTGATGCACGACCGGAAGATCGAAGACGACCAGATGCGCGCGATGATCGCCATCCAGCAACAGCGAGATCGCTTTATGGCGGAACAGCTGCGCAAGGCGCCGCGCCCGGCTTTATTAATTGCAGGAGGCTACCATGCAGCGAAAGACATTGGCGTGCCGCTGCACATGGCAGATTTACACGCGGAGGCGCCGATAGTGGTCATGCTTACCACGGACGGCACCACGGTATCGGCAAAACAGGCTGATTTTGTCTGGTCGGTGCCCGTTTCCCGATGAACGCTCAGATAACGGCCCTACCGCGCGCTTCATGGCTCAGAAGCGGTGCTGCAAGCGTCCTCTTTCATTTTGCACTGGCCATGCCTTTTCTTCTTCACTTCACGCGGGAGCAGGACGCGCCGATGCCTGCCGCCGTAATGATGGAACAATCTACAGAGTTTGAGGTTTCGCTGATCCATCCCGACTCACCGCCCGGTATTAGTCAGCAGCGTAGCCTGGAGGCAATGAGTGAACAGGAGACCGCGCGGCAAAAGGAAGCGCCAGCGCTGCCTGAACGCGACGACGCTGAGGTTAAACTGGCCGCCGCCAGCCCGAAACCCGAAAGTAGAAAAAAGAGGGAAATAAAGAAAAAAGCCCAGCGAGAGCAAAAAGAGGAGAAGGGCAACGCAAGCATGACCAGTCTGGCCGCCCCGCCAGTTCAGACGGTGCAGACGCAGCGTACCGCCGCCCCGCTGGATACCGATTCGGCGCATATCAGCCAGCGTAAAATCGGCTGGGAATCGCTGGTTAAAGGCAAGATCAACAAAATGCGCAACTACCCACAAGATGCTCGTCGGCGTAAACGCTCCGGTACGGCCGTGATTATGTTTCGCGTCAATGAGCGGGGCGATGTGCTGAGCTCACAGCTGGTCTCCTCGTCCGGCACGCTGTCACTGGACAGAGCGGCACTCATGGCGCTGGAGAAGGCGAGCCCGCTCCCACCGCCGCCAAAGGAGATTGTCAAAAGCGGCATGCAAATAGTCACATTGCCGGTGGAATTTGGTTTAACAAATATCTAATAAAAACAGATCCACGTAATTCATTTTCGCGAAGTCGATTTCATTACCTGCAGGAGCGCTAATTAACTAACACGCGCTCTGCGGATTTTTTTGCTCTGAGCAATGCGCTGTCATCCTTCGAAATAAGAAGGAGGGGCGCGGCTGCTCATTTTTCCTTGAAAATAAAAATATCAGGAATTGATTATGGAAAAGTCACACATGGTTAAGGGGCTGCTGACCGGGCTGCTTATTGTGCACGGTCATGCCTTTGCGGCGGAACAGGAGGGGGAATCGGTCTTTTCACCGCTAACCATTACCGATAATCCGCTGGAGGAGAAACAACAGGTTGGCTCTTCTGTCGAGAGCTATACCCGGCCGGGCGCTTACAGCTCAAGGACGCTGAATAAAAATTTGCAGAGTCTGGATGCTTCGCTTCGCAGCATGGCGGGGACCTATACCCAAATCGATCCTTTACAGGGAGCGGTGAGCGTAAATATCCGCGGGATGAACGGGCTGGGTCGCGTCAATACGATGGTGGATGGCGTTACCCAGACCTTCTTTGGGATGGCTCCGGCGAACTATCACGGCGGCGCCAACACCGCGGCAGGCGTGCCGCTCGATCCTAACTTCCTGGCCGAGGTCGATGTCACACGTGGAAATAGCGCCGGTTCTCAGGGAGTTAACGCTCTGGCCGGAAGCGCCAATATGCGTACCCTGGGCGTTGATGATGTGCTGATGGCGGGGCGACAGATCGGGGTGCTTTCACGCTTTAAGGTCGGAGATAATGGCCTGGGGCGCACCGGCATGGTGGCGGTTGCCGGGAAAACGGATCCCTTTGCCAACGGTGGCGGACTCGGGGCAATGGTCGGCATTAGCGGCACGCGGACCTATGCCACATATAAAAACGGCGGGGGGCGCAGCAGTAAAGATTTTATCGGCGAAGATAATAAATACCTGCGCCAGGAGCCGCATTCAGAAATCTATAAACTGAATTTCAATCCGGATGAATTTAATAAAATCGAACTCTCTGGTAGAAATTACAGTAATACCTTTACCCGCAGGGATATTACCAGCGACGATTATGCGGTGCGTTATAACTATGCACCGCTGAATGAGCTGATCGATTTTAATCTGCTGGCCAGCACCAGCCGCGGGAATCAATCTTATAAGCCCGAGTCGCTCTATAATTTTAACCGCTCGTCCACCACCAATAAATCCAATGCTGTCGATCTGAATAACACCAGCCGGTTTACCCTGGCAGAGGATCTGTATGCCGAATTTCAGGTAGGCGGCAAGGTGATGGATACGCGTTACAGTCGCCGTTTTGTGCAGAGTACGGAAACCGATCGCAATGCCTTTGCCCCGGCAGGAAAACAGAAGATTTCCGCCCTCTATACAGGACTGACGCTGAATAAAGATATCTACCAGCTTGATCTCAACCTCAATTATACCCGCAGCCAGGTTGAGGCGCATAAACCCGCCTGTGCCGATAACGAGAAATGTTTCCCACAGGGGGCCACCACGCTCCGACTGGATGACAAGGCCTTTAATCCGTCGGCCACGCTCTCTGCACAGGTCACCCCGTGGCTGCAACCTTTCGTGAGCTGGAGTCACTCGTCACGCGCGCCAAATGTGCAGGAGGTCTTCTTCGCTAACGAGGGCGGCGCCTCGATGAACCCCTTCCTCAAGCCCGAGAAAGCCGAGACCTGGGAGGCCGGTTTTAACGTGAACAAGAAAGGCTTGCTGCTGGAGCAGGACAGTTTCCACCTGAAGGCACTGGCTTATCACACCCGGATAAAAGATTACATCACCAGTGAATTCTTTATGCTCTGCTACAGCGGCCAGCTCTGTCATGACTTTGAGAACTCATTTGATGGCTTCAACGCGAACGTCTACGTCAACACCACGACACCTGTCACCACCAAAGGGTATGAGATCGAGGCGGGCTACGATGTGGGCTTCGCTTATGCCAACCTCTCGTGGAGCAAACAGCAGACCGACCAGCCCACTTCTATTGCCAGCACCATTTACACCTTCGCCTACAGCGATATGAGTGATCTTCCCGAGAGCTACGCCACGCTGGATATTGGCGGGCGTCTGTTCGATCAAAAAGTCACCCTTGGCAGCCTGGTGAAATTTACCGGTAAATCCAAACGCCTGAGCACTGAAGGGATAAGCTCCGACACCAACAGCGTTCCTAAAGAGAAGATGCCCAATATCCCGACGGTGATCGACCTCTATAGCAGTTGGCAGATGACCGACAACGTCCTGCTGCGCTTTAGCGTACAGAACGTGACGAACCGCGATTACGCCGAAGCCCTCAACCGCATGAACCAGAGTCTCGACTACGCCCAGGAGGGCGCCAGCGTGAACACCACCGCGCGCGGGCGGACTTACGTCTTCGGCGGCGAAATTCAGTTCTGAGCATCAACTTTTTGTACACTGATCAGGAAAATTTATGAACCGTTCTCGTTTATCACTACAACTTGCCGGGCTCTGTCTGGCCACGCTCATCCCCACTCTGGCGCTGGCCATCGATCCACCCGCGCGCGAACTGACCCGCTTTGCGCTCTCGACGAACTATCTTGAGGATGCCAACGAAGGTCTTTACGAGCTGGCCTACGACAACAGCGGCCACCATCTTTTCGTCGCGGTGACAGACCGCATGAACCGGGCGGCCAATAAGGGCTTTCTCTATACCTTTAACCCGGAAACGCTGGCGGTAGAGCAGCGTCTTGAGATGCCATACCGTGCCTTCTCTCTGGCGCTCGCCCCGACGCGGCATCGGCTTTATGTGGGCCATACCCAGTCGGCTTCGCTGCGTATCAGCCTGCTGGACAGCGAAACGGGCAAACTGCTCAAAACCAGTGACAAGCTGAGTTTCAATCTCGCTAACGCGGCCGATGCGCGCTTCGAACATCTGCGGCATATGGTTTACAGCCCGGCCTCTGACACGCTTTTCGTCAGTTACAGCAATATGCTGAAAAGCGGGGAAGGGATGCAGCCGGTGCATAAATTGTTGATGCTGGATGGGGCAACCCTGGCGCTGAAGGGGGAAGTGGAGGGAGCCTATAGCGGCACCGCCTATGGCCTGACGCTGGATGATAAGACACAGAAAATCTACGTGGGCGGCCGGGATTATATCAATGAGATCGATGCGAAGACGCAGAAGGTACAACGCACCATCGCCCTGAAAAATGTTAAGCCGCAGATCAGCAGCGTGCAGAATCTGGCCGTGGATTCGGCTTCGCAGCGCGCGTTTGTGGTGGTCTTTAACCATGAAGATCGCAGCGGCCCCGATGACGGCCTTTATATTTTCGATCTGCGCGATGGCAACCAGCTCGGCTTCGTGCACACCGGGGCGGGCGCCAATGCGGTAAAATACAACCCGAAGTATAACGAGCTTTACGTCACGAATTTTACCAGCGGTACCCTTAGCGTTATCGATGCGAAAAACTACAAGGTGACCAGAGAATTTGTGGTACCGGTCTACCCGAACCAGATGGCGCTCTCAGCGGATATGGATACGCTCTTTGTCGGCATCAAAGAAGGCTTTAACCGCGACTGGGATCCGGACGTGTTTGTGAAAGGGGCAAAAGAGCGCATTTTGCGTATCGATTTGAATAAATCCTGAAGCCAGATATAAAAAAAGCCCCGCACTGGCGGGGCTTTTCAGGTTCAGGCTTACTGCTGAGGAACAGCAGGCGCCGCAGGAGCAGCAGGTGCTGCCGGTGTCGGCAGACCCAGCGTTGGCATACCGAACATACTAATAAACTCTTCCAGCGACATCTTCTGTCCGTTCAGGGTGACCTGGCCGTTAGCGTACTGCAGGCTGGCGCCAATCACGTTATCTTGCAGGGTAGTGATGCGGAACATCTGGCCCATCGCCGCAACGCCTTTCACCTGTTGATTCGCCAGCTTGCCGGCATCCTCGTCCTTATACCCTTCCAGCTTCGCAATCTGGGTCATCAGCTCGGTCGCCATATCTACCGGCACCGTCAGTTTGCTCTCCAGCGATTTCACGCTGCGATCCACTTCCTGGGTCAGGGTCTGGGCTTCGCCGGTCGCGGTGGCCGGATCTTTCAGGAACAGCGACAGGTTGAAGTTCGTTTCGCCTTTACTGTTTTTCCAGCTCAGCGGCGCAATGGTGATCACCGGTTCGCCTTTCAGCAGCAGCGGCAGATTGCCATAGAATGCGTCCATCACTTTCTGCTGGTACAGCGCCGGGTTGCTCTCCATCAGCGCTTTGTCCGCCAACGCCGCCTGGCTCTGGGCGCGATACTGCTGGCTAAACTGGTGCCATGCCTGGCCGTCAATATTGCCAATTTTGAGGGCCAGCTTGCCGCTGCCCAGATCCTGATTCTGCACTTTCAGGCTCTTCAGGGTGTAATCCAGCTGGCTATCGATGCTCTTGCCATCTTTAGAGACCTCGGACTTGCCGTCCAGATCCATACCCTCCAGCACCGCCATCTCTTTCCCTTCCACGGCGATGGCCAGCTTATCCAGGGTCAGTTTCTGATCGCCGATGCGTTCGTCAAAGGAGGTCAGTCGGCTGTTGCCATCGGTTTTCAGGTTGTTGAAGGTCAACTGAACCTTCTGGCCATATTCGTTAACCGCGTTCACCAGCCCGCTGGCGGCGTCACCGGTCAGCGAGAAGACGTTGCCCTCGCGATCGGCATCCAGCTTGAAGTGACCGCCGCTAAAGGCCACTTTTTCGTCGCCTTGTTCATAGTTCAGCGCCTTCAGGTCGATGTCAGAGGAGGTGTCACCGCCGTAACTGATGCGCGTATTGACCTCAAACGGGGACTGGTTCTTCGCCAGATCAAACAGCGGCTTTGTCGCTTCGTTATTCACCAGCGTGGTTTTCACCGACGCCATCGAGGGGATGAGGTTGAAATGTTTTAGCTGCGCCGCAGGGAAGGGACCATGATCGACCACCTCATCCAGCACCACGCTCTGGCCTGGCTTCAGCCAGCTCTCCTGGCTGCCCGCAACTGGCTTAACCACCAGCTGCATTTTGCTGCTGAACAGCCCGCGCTGATAATCCTGATAACTCAGCGCCAGCCCGGCTTCCGGGGCGGTGCGCTTAATTTCGTTGTTCGCCTGCGCCACCATCTCGGCCAGACGGCTTTCCAGCTGTTTTCCGGTGTACCAGGACGCACCCGTCCAGATCACGCCTAATGCAACAATAACGCCAACCGCTACGACCGATTTTTTCATTCTGATTATCCCTAAAATGAAACCAGGCGGTAAATACCGCCTGGTGATGGAAAAGGCTCTCACTAGCTTAGCAAGAGTTGTTAAAAAATTCAGTAAGTGACTATAGCTTATTGAAAACCCGGGCCAGTCGACCCACGCCGCTGACGCTGACCGGCGGCTCACTGGCGCTGATAATGGCCGATTCGCCAGGTTTGAGCACCAGACGCTGCTCGCCCTGGCTGAGTACCGCTTCCCCTTCAACGCAGAAGAGAATTGCCGCGCTTTGCTGGGCAATCGCCGTTTCGTTGTGGCTCAGGTCGTGCAGAGCAAAGGCAAAATCATCAACCGGGATAGGGAAGTCCAGTTCCGCACCGTTTTTCACCGGCTGGGTTAACAGCTCTGCCGCCGGTTTGGCCTCGAACTTGACGTTGGCCACCAGCTCCGGAATATCGATGTACTTCTGCGTCAGGCCTGCGCGCAGCACGTTATCGGAGTTGGCCATCACCTCCAGCGCGACACCCTGCAGATACGCATGCGGCGTCTCGGCAAAGAGGAACATCGCTTCCCCTGGATTCAGCTTCACCACGTTCAGCAGCAGCGGAGAGAAGAGGCCGCTGTCGTCCGGATAGAACTGCGCAATCAGACGGATGGTCTCCCACGGCTCACCCTGCTGGCTGTTCAGCGCCGCGGCCAGCACGGCCAGCGCATGGGCTTTCTCCTCGCCCTGCATGTTCAGCAGACTGGCGAACAGCTGGCTTAGCCCTTCGGCATTGGGATTTTCCAGGAAGTGGGCGATAGCGGTATGGGCCCCGGCGACCGGTTGCAGCAACGAGACGATTTCCGAAAACTCGCGAAACGCATTCATCGCCAGGAAGGGGGTAAGGGCAAAGACCAGCTCCGGCTTATGGTTCGGGTCTTTGTAATTACGCTCGGCGGCATCAATTGGGATACCCGCCGCGTTCTCTTTGGCAAAGCCGATTTCAGACGCCTGTTTATTCGGATGCACCTGAATGGAAAGAGGCTGTGCGGCGCAGAGCACTTTAAACAGGAAGGGCAGTTCGCCAAAACGTTGGTTAACGGCGTCGCCAAGCCATGCGGCTTTATCACCGTCAATCACGTCACGCAAGGATTTCACTTCGCCGTGAACGTCAATCTTTGAGCTGCTCTTCGGGTGGGCACCCATCCACAGCTCGGCCATTGGCTGCTGGTCTGGGTTGGCGATACCGTAGAGTTCCGTTAACGCAGTTTTACTTCCCCAGGCATAGTTCTGCACTGAGTTGATGAGTTTTTGCATTATCAAGCCCTGTTTCATAAGTAGAATTAACTGCCCGTATTAAAGCAATAAACCGCCCGGAAGTAACCTGCGGGCGCAAAAAGTCGTACTAGTCTCAGTTTTTGTTAAAAAATTGTGTAGGATAAGCTAACTCGCTTTTATAGAGGGCAACGGAAAATTGCCCGAACCATAATCTGCAATGTCGTAAGTGAGAGCACAATGTCGAACAAACCCTTTCATTATCAAGATCCTTTCCCTCTTACAAAGGATCAAACCGAGTATTACCTGTTAACCCGCGACCACGTTTCCGTCACTGAATTTGAAGGCCAGGAGATCCTGAAAGTGGATCCGCAGGCCCTGACGCTGCTGGCGCAGCAGGCCTTCCACGATGCCTCCTTTATGCTGCGCCCGGCGCACCAGCAGCAGGTAGCGGATATCCTCAGCGATCCGCAGGCCAGCGAAAATGATAAGTATGTAGCCTTGCAGTTCCTGCGTAACTCCGATATCGCCGCAAAGGGCATTCTGCCTACCTGCCAGGATACCGGCACCGCGATCATCTCCGGGAAAAAAGGTCAGCGCGTCTGGACCGGCGGCGGTGACGAAGCCGCTCTGGCTCGCGGCGTGTATAACACCTATATCGAAGACAACCTGCGCTACTCGCAAAACGCGGCGCTGGATATGTATAAAGAGGTTAACACCGGCACGAATCTGCCCGCGCAGATCGACCTCTACAGCGTGGATGGCGACGAGTATAAATTCCTCTGTATCGCCAAGGGCGGCGGCTCCGCGAACAAAACCTATCTCTACCAGGAAACCAAAGCGCTGCTAAGCCCCGGTAAGTTGAAAAACTATCTGGTGGAGAAGATGCGTACCCTGGGCACCGCGGCCTGTCCGCCGTACCACATCGCCTTTGTGATTGGCGGTACATCCGCCGAGAGCACCCTGAAAACCGTTAAGCTGGCCTCCACAAAATATTACGATGGGCTGCCAACGGAAGGTAACGAACACGGTCAGGCGTTCCGCGATATCCAGCTGGAGCAAGAGCTGCTGACGGAAGCGCAGAATCTGGGCCTGGGGGCACAGTTTGGCGGCAAATACTTTGCGCATGATATTCGCGTGATTCGCCTGCCGCGCCACGGGGCCTCTTGCCCGGTGGGGATGGGCGTGTCGTGCTCTGCGGACCGTAACATCAAAGCTAAGATCAACCGCGGCGGCATCTGGATCGAGAAGCTGGAGAACAATCCGGGTAAATACATTCCGGCCGAGCTTCGCAGAGCGGGAGAGGGTGAAGCGGTGCGTGTAGATCTGAACCGCCCGATGAGTGACATCCTGGCGCAGCTCTCTCAGTATCCGGTCTCTACCCGTCTGTCGCTTAACGGCACCATTATCGTGGGGCGCGATATCGCCCACGCGAAGCTGAAAGAGCGTCTGGATAACGGTGAAGGGCTGCCGCAGTACATTAAAGATCACCCGATCTATTACGCCGGCCCGGCCAAAACGCCGGAGGGCTATGCGTCTGGCTCCCTGGGGCCGACCACCGCAGGGCGTATGGACTCTTACGTCGATCAGCTACAGGCCAACGGCGGCAGTATGATCATGCTGGCGAAGGGTAACCGTAGCCAACAGGTGACCGATGCGTGCCATAAGCACGGCGGTTTCTATCTGGGGAGCATTGGCGGCCCGGCAGCGGTGCTGGCGCAGGGCAGTATTAAGAGCCTGGAGTGCGTTGAATATCCTGAGCTGGGGATGGAAGCCATCTGGAAAATTGAAGTAGAAGATTTCCCGGCGTTTATCCTGGTGGATGACAAAGGCAACGACTTCTTCAAGCAGATCCAGTCCTCTCAGTGCGCGGCTTGCGTGAAATAAAGATGTTTCTGCCGGGTAGCCCTGGGCTACCCGGTCTTAATAAGAGCGCACAAAGCGCCATGCGTTTTCTTTGAAGCCATCAATACTTATTCCTTAAGCACGTGAGCAATCCCATTTGTTTATCAAGGAGAAAGTAATGACAACGTTACGCAGTGAGAAAGATTCCATGGGCGCCATCGACGTCCCGGCGGATAAGCTCTGGGGCGCGCAAACGCAGCGCTCGCTGGAGCACTTCCGCATCTCGACTGAAAAGATGCCCGTCTCGCTGATTCAGGCCCTAGCGCTGACCAAACGCGCCGCGGCGAAAGTAAACCAGGATCTTGGCCTGCTGGTGGCCGAGAAATCCACTGCCATTATCAGTGCCGCCGATGAAGTGCTGGCAGGTCAACATCCCGACGAGTTTCCCCTCGCCATCTGGCAAACCGGGTCTGGCACCCAAAGCAACATGAATATGAACGAAGTGCTGGCTAACCGGGCGAGCGAACTGCTGGGCGGTGTGCGTGGGATGGAGCGCAAGGTTCACCCGAACGATGACGTAAACAAAAGCCAGAGTTCTAACGACGTCTTCCCGACGGCGATGCACGTGGCGGCGGTGATCGCTCTGCGTGAGCAACTTATCCCGCAACTGAATGTGTTAAAGCAAACGCTGGCGGCGAAATCCCAGGCGTTCAGCGATATCGTCAAGATTGGTCGTACTCACCTGCAGGATGCCACCCCACTGACGCTGGGTCAGGAGATCTCAGGCTGGGTGGCGATGCTGGAGCACAACCTGCGCCATATCGAACACAGCCTGCCGCACCTGGCGGAGCTGGCGCTCGGCGGCACGGCGGTAGGTACCGGTCTGAACACCCATCCGGAATATGCCGTGCGGGTGGCTGAAGAGTTGGCGGCAATTACCGGCCAGCCATTTGTAACCGCACCAAACAAATTTGAAGCGCTGGGCACCTGCGATGCGCTGGTTCACGCTCACGGCGCCCTGAAAGGGCTGGCTGCCTCGCTGATGAAAATTGCCAACGATGTCCGCTGGCTCGCCTCGGGCCCACGCTGCGGCATCGGCGAAATCAGCATTCCAGAGAACGAACCGGGCAGCTCCATCATGCCGGGTAAGGTCAACCCTACCCAGTGCGAAGCCATGACCATGCTCTGCTGTCAGGTGATGGGCAACGACGTGGCGGTCAATATGGGGGGTGCATCCGGTAACTTTGAGCTGAACGTCTATCGTCCCATGGTGATCCATAACTTCCTGCAGTCGGTGCGCCTGCTGGCGGACGGAATGGAGAGCTTCAACGAACATTGTGCGGTGGGCATTGAACCGAACCGGGAACGCATCAGCCAGCTGCTGAATGAGTCTCTTATGCTGGTGACCGCGCTCAATACCCATATCGGCTACGATAAAGCGGCAGAAATCGCCAAAAAAGCCCATAAAGAGGGGCTGACCCTGAAGGGAGCAGCCCTGGCGCTGGGCTATCTTAGCGAAGCCGAGTTCGACAGCTGGGTCCGCCCGGAAGAGATGGTCGGCAGCATGAAATAATCAGGTCGCCACATAGAGGTGCAGCCGCGGAATAATCAGATGCAGCGGCTGCGCCTCGGGCTTATAGCGATGCTGAATATTTTCAGCATCGTAATTGAGCAGTTCCCCGATATCCGGCATCACCGCCCCCTGATCCGCATCGTACAGCGCAATCAACGGCGTGGGGCAGGCGTACTGTACCTGCTTCTGCTGCCCGGCATACCAGACGCGGGCGATAGGCTGCACCTTCACCGGACGTTTTATTTTCAGCCGCGCATCGGTCGGCAATGCGGCGATGGCCGTGTATTCCGCCTCCAGACGCTCCAGCCACTGCTCCCGTGACCAGGGGGCGACGGTGCGGGGTGCTTTAATGCTCTTTTCCAGCATCTCCAGCACCTCGTTGCGGGTGAAATTCTTAATGATGTGTTTATTCGCCCAGCCGAAGCGCAGCGTAGCCGGGTGGCGCAGCACCGTGAGGGTTCGGTAGGCATTAAGCGTGATCAAGCCGGGCAGGTGGCGGTGCACCCATTCAAAGCGGGCGGCGGGGGCGAGGCCCGACTCCTCAACGACGATCTTCTCGAACGCCGCTTTCAGCTCATTAATCTGCGTAATGCGGTTTTCAACCGTTTCCCGCCGTTTGCTCTCTAACTGCAGGCAGATCACCCCTGGCAGCCTGACGGCGGCTTTGCTGCTGCGCCGTTCGGATTGCTGCTGAATAAACAGGTGCCGGTAGTGCTGCAAGGCCATCGATAGCGCCTCTTGCCCCAGATGTTGTTTTACCTGAATTGTATTCAGCGGATCCTGTTCGGCCCCTTTCACCACCTCCGGCAGGGAAAACACCCGGGCGGCCAGCAGGCGGCACTGCTGAAGATCTTCGGTTAGTGCGGCCAGAGCCTGCTCCATCTCCCGGAAGGTGCCGTTAAGCCGCTCGATAAGATCGTAAGTCGCCATAGTCACTCTCATTAGTTACAACATACTTACTGTATAGCACAGCACGCCGGGTCAGGCCAGCGTGCGCGTGGGGTCAGGCAGGGACGGGGAGGGTAATGGCGTGGTAAACCGGCCAGCTAAAGCAAAAACGGGCGCCGCCCAGCGTGCTCTCATCGCACTGTACATCGCCGCCCATGGCCTGCGCGATTGAGTGAACAATCGCCAGCCCCAGGCCACACCCGCCGGTAGCACGGTCGCGGCTTGGGTCAAGACGGACAAAGGGCTCGAAGACCCGCTGGCGTGATTCCGGAGCGATGCCGGGGCCATCGTCTTCCACCGTCAGGCTTGCCCGGCTTCCCGTGAGTTCCAGCGCGATGTGCAACGTCTGGTTGCTGTAACGCAGCGCGTTATTCACCAGATTATCCAGCACGCGCTCCATCAGGCGCATATCCAGCGCGCCGTACTCCCAGGCGGTCACCTGGCTCAGGACCAGCGTGCGCGTGGGGGTGACGCTCTGGACGTCATCCACATAGCTGCGGATCCAGGCAGGGAGGTCAGGGGTGCTGAGCTGCAGCTCATTTTGCGGGCGATCGAGGCGGGCGTAAGTCAGAAGCTCCTCAATCAGTGCCTCAAGCTGTCCGATATCCCGGTTCAGCGCCTGCGACTCCCCGGCGGTGAGGTTTTCGCTCATCTCCAGGCGATAACGCAGGCGTACCAGCGGCGTACGCAGCTCATGGGCAATCCCATCGATAAGCTGTTTTTTGCTGGCAATCAGGGCATTGATATTGTCCGCCATCTGGTTGAAAGCGACGCCGAGCCGTTCGAAGCTGGATGCGCTGTCAAAATGGATGCGCTCGGTCAGGTGCCCCTCTCCAAAGCGCTGGGCGGCGGCCTCCAGCCGCAGCATCTCTTGCCAGTGAGGGCGCATCCAGATAAAGACCGGAAAGGCGAGAGAGATGGCGATAAAAGCCAGCAGGCCAATATCCAGCAGCCGCATCTGATGTAAGAAATAGAGATAGGGCACAGGGCCGACTGCCAGCACGTAATGGCTGCGGGGGATGCGCTGGATGAAGGTGTATTCATCATCCAGCGCCACGATATCACCGTCGCGCAGGCGCTGAGCGGTAGCAGCATCCAGCCGGTAATGGTTCAGCGGCTCGATGCGCAAATCGAAGGAGAGGTTCAGATCCAACTCTTTCAACGTCTGCGCCCAGTCGCGCGGCGGGATCTCGCGCAGCTCGCTGCGCATCAGGTAGAGCGAGCTTTTCATTAAATCATCCAGCGACTGTCGGCCCGCGCGCTCGGCGGTAAATTTATAGACCAGCCCGACCAGGATAGTCATCACCAGAAAGCAGACGAACAGCAGGAGATAAAACTGCACAAACAGTTTTTTCACGGAACACCACCAAAACAACGATTTAACCTTGCCGTGTTACAGCAGAGTCGTATGAAGGTGCTAGTGTATCGCTAATTGCACTGCTTCTGAACCGGGCTGCTTCAGTTACCTTATTCGTCAGGCTAACCGTGGCCGCCACTGGCGCTAAGCGTGTTGAGCCGGTTCATCTGCTCCGGTGAGAGCAGCACCTCCGCTGCCGCCAGATTTTCCCGCAGATGCGTCACCGAAGAGGTACCGGGGATAAGCAGAATATTCGGCGAGCGTTGAAGTAGCCACGCAAGCGCTATCTGCTTCGGCGTGGCGCCCGCCTCCTCGGCAATCTGATTGAGCAGCGACGACTGTAGCGGTGTGAAGCCGCCTAACGGGAAGAAGGGTACGTAAGCAACGCCCAGCCCCGCAAGTGAGTCGATAAATGCGTCATCGTTTCGGCTGACAATATTGTATTGATTCTGTACACAAACAATGTCCGTGATGGCTTTAGCCTCGGCGAACTGGGCAGGCGTGATGTTGCTCAATCCCAGATGGCGGATGAGCCCCTGCTCCTGCAGCCTGACCAGCGCCTCCAGAGGGGCTGCAAGCGATCCCTCTTCGGGCCCGTTTACCCCACCAAGCCTCAGATTCACCACATCCAGCGCCTGCAGGCCCAGCGTCTCCAGGTTTTCATGCACGGCGCGTTCAAGTCCGTCCGGGCTGATCTCAGGCTGCCATGAGGCGTCAGCGCCGCGCACGTAGCCCACCTTGGTGACCAGCGTCAGGTTTTCAGGATAGGGCCAGAGCGCTTCGCGTATCAGCTGGTTGGAAACGTCAGGGCCATAAAATTGCGCCGTATCCAGATGATTTACACCAAGCGCAACAGCCTCGCGCAGTACCGAAAGGGCCGCCTCTTTGTCATGTGGGGGCCCCCATACATGCGGGCCGGGTAACTGCATGGTGCCATAACCCATTCGGCCCAGATTAAGCCGGGTGCCGGCGGGGGGGTACGTTTTAGGCATGCGATTGATCATGAAATTATCCTGGAATGGGAAAAAGAAGGCCAGTTGAGCGCTTGTAGAGGCCGGGTTTGCCGGGCTAATATTGCACCGGGTGCAAATAAATATATTGCACTGAGTGCAATATTTCAATGATGACGGGAAAGTAACGTGTCGGACGGATTAAAAAAAGCAGAAGGTACCCGTGAAAGAAAGCGACGGGAAACGCATCGAAAGCTCACCGAAACGGGGTTAACTCTGTTTGCGCAGAAGGGGTTTGAGGGTACAACGCTGGATGACATTGCCAGTGCGGCGGGTATTGCCCGGCGCACCTTTTTCCACTATTTCAGCTCCAAAGAAGAGATTATCCTCGCATGGCAGAACGGCCTGCCCGAATCTTTGTATGCAGAAATAGTCAGCCGTGGCAACAGCACGACGCCGTTCGGCGTGGTCAGTGAAGCGCTGCTGGCCATGACCATCAGCATGGATCCGGATATTGCCGCACTGATTGCCCGACTGACGCAGTCGAACGAACAACTGCGCATGGGTAATCAGATGAAGTTTCTCAGAATGGAAGAGGCCGCTTATGCCGCACTTTGCGCGCTCTGGCCTGCACCACAAGGCGCGCCGGCTCTAAAAATGGCGGCCATGGCAGCCACAGGCGCGATGCGCCTCGCAGTCGATGACTGGCTGTGCGAAGCGTGCCAAAAGCCTCTTGGCGATTACCTCAGGGCGAATATTCTCTCTTTGCAGTCTGAACTGTTTGGCGATTAAGCCCCGGGCGCCGGTCATTCCAGGGTTCGCTTAACGATCGGTCTCCCAGGCAATGGCCGCGTTCACTGCAGTCAGGGCGTCCTTTAGCTGCGGCATGCTGACTGAACCAAGGGCGAGGCGAATGGCGTGCGGCACATGCGTTGAGGTGCAGAATGGTTCTGCCGTTGAGACCGAAATCTGTTGCTGGGCTAACTGCTGGACCAGCCGGTCGGCCCGAACCTCCTGCGGAAGCGGTAACCAGAGAAAGTAAGCGTTGGGATGGCTTACGCAGGCGTAGCTAGAGAGTATTTTTCGGGCCAGCCCCTGGCGTTGACGTGCATCCCGTCTTTTGAGTGATTCGAAGCGTTTAATCGTGCCATCTTTAATCCAGCCGCAAACGATGGAGACCATCAGGGAAGGGGTATTCCATGTCGTGGCTCTGATAGCCCGTTCCAGCGCACCCCGCATCATCCCAGGGCAAACGACGACGCCGACGCGTAAGCCGGTCGCCACGTTTTTCGCGAATCCGGTTACGTAAACCGTCCGTTCGGGCGCGTAGGCGGCAAGCGGGGGCAGGGGGCGCTGAACAAGAAAAGCATAGGCTGCATCTTCAATGATGAGCAGATTGTAGGTTCTGGCGATCAGCGCGAGTTCGCGTCGTTGGGCGTCGTTCAGGACCCAGCCAAGCGGATTATGTAGCGTGGGCATCGTATATATCGCGCGAATACGTCTGCGCTGGCACAGCCCCCTGAGCGCGTTCAGATCGGGGCCGGTGGCTTCAACAGGGATGGCGACAAGCTCCAGATGATACAGACGGGCCAGCGCGATAAAACCGGGATAGATCAGCGCATCAACAGCCACCACATCCCCCGGATTCAGTAACCCCATCACCGTAACCGCCAGACCGTGCTGCGCACCATTCACGATCAGGATGTCATCTGCAGAACGCTGAATACCGGCCGAACTAAGCCATGAGGCAATGGTTTCCCTGTCGTTTTGTCTTCCGGCGTGCGGCTGATAACGCAGCAGGGAAGCCAGATCGCCTGAGGTGGCCAGTTGCCGCAGGGCTTCGCGTAACCGTTCCGCCTGATCCGGCAGAGAGGGGTAGTTGAAGTTGAGGTCCAGAATATCCGAGGCTACCGCGTACTGATCAATGCCCAACCCCGCGGGCAGGGAAATTTCTCTGACGAACGTTCCTCTGCCGGTTTCTCCACTCACCAGACCCATGGCTTCCAGCTCAGCGTAAACGCGGGTAGCGGTGGCCAGCGAAATATGTTTCTCAGCAGCAAGCGCCCGGTGCGTAGGAAGACGTGTGCCCGGGGCAAGCGTGCCGCTGCGGATGGCGGAGGCAAACGCATCCACGATAGCTTTATACCGCGCTTTCATAGATTGTATCCATGACGATTATTTGATTGTCATAAATGGTGGGCCTTAGCATGGCGGGAGTCAACTTCAGTCGCTGAAGTAGTGTCCTAACTTTGAGAGGTCTAAAGTGGTAACAAACGAAGTCAGTGAAACGCGCCCAGGGGGCAGGTCCGGCTGGTTAAGCGGCCTGATGGGAGTGGTTATTTTCAGTGGTTCGCTCCCCGCAACCCGGATAGCGGTACAGGAAATCGATCCCTTTTTTTCTGACATTTCTGCGCGCCTCCCTTGCCGGTGGGCTGGCATTAGCATTGGTCTTATTTTGTCGACAACAACGCCCCAGGGCTCAACAATGCCTGTCGCTGCTTATTGTCTCCCTGGGCGTGGTGGTGGGTTTTCCTTTGCTGACTGCCATGGCGCTGCAGCATGTGTCCTCCGCTCACTCCATTGTATTTTTGGGGCTGTTGCCCATGGCGACCGCTACGTTTGGCGTTGTCCGAGGGGGGGAGAGGCCCCGGCTGGCTTTCTGGCTATTTTCTGCGATTGGTAGCCTGCTGGTGATGGGTTTCGCGCTGTCGCAGGGATCCACCGTCTCCTTCACGGGCGATCTGCTGATGCTGGCCGCCGTGGTTGTCTGTGGTCTTGGCTATGCTGAAGGCGCAGTGCTCTCACGTGAACTGGGAGGCTTGCAGGTGATCTGCTGGGCGTTGATCCTCTCCCTGCCGCTGATGCTGCTCGCTACTTATGCGACAATGCCAGAAAACATGGCGGTGATAAGCCTGCAAGGGTGGGCCGCGCTGGGGTATGTCTCCCTGTTCAGTATGCTGATCGGTTTTATTTTCTGGTATCGGGGGCTGGCGGCTGGCGGCATTGCCGCGGTAGGGCAGCTCCAGTTGCTGCAGCCCTTCTTCGGCCTGGGCCTCTCGGCAACACTGCTCTCTGAAACAGTCAGCCCACTTATGCTGTTGGTTACGCTGGGGGTGATCCTCTGCGTCATCGGATCCCGCAGGTTTGCTCAGGTATGAGGGCGGGCTTCCGGGTATCGGCTATGGCCGAACACGGGTGGTGCTGTATGCACTCTGCGTCCGCCTTTGAGCCCTGCACAACCGTCAGGCGGTTTCGTTTCCTGTATTACGTAAGCCGCCTGCAAGTAGGGTAAATACCTCAATCACTTTTGGCAGCGTCTGTTGCGGAGCATCGCTGGCGGCGATCAAAAGTGCCGCATTCAGCGCAGCGCTGTTCAACAGGTGAGCCGCGGCTTTCGCGTCTACCTCTTTGAGAATGTTGCGCTCGATTAGCTCAGAAACAGTCTGGCGGGTGGCTTCCAGACAGCTATTCTGGCTTGGCCATTGGGAGGGATCGCCCAAAAAAGCCGGGCCATCAAGCAGCACGATGCGCCTGACTTCAGGATCCAGGGCCATTTTTATGTAGGCAATGCCTTCTGCCAGTATCCTCTCCCAGTCGTCGCGGGCCGTCACGGCGGCCGCTTTAGCACGTTGCGCCATTTCACCATCCACCTGCGCAACAACCGCGGCGAGTAACCCTTTTTTATCGCCAAAGGTGTGGTAGAGCGCCCCGCGGGTGAGACCTACGCTTGCGGTCAACTCATCCATTGAAACCTCGGCAAAGCCTTTTTCAGCAAACGCCTTACGCGCTGCGGCAATCATTTTTGCGCGGTTTTCTTCCATCATCTCGACGCGGCGTTTCGCAGCCATAGCACTCTCCTTTTGACATACGCGATGTATCTCACTTGACATACATCGCGTATGTGATATCTATTTAACATACATAGCGTATGTTAAACCAACTGCAGCTCTCTTGCTTATCGAATTCGACCCTGGAACAAAAAGAGGAATCCCTGTGATCCAACGCGAACCTGTTTTTCCCCCAAACCGCCATGCGCTTTATGATGCGCACGGTTATTCTGCGGCAATTCGTTCAGGCGATTTGCTTTTTGTTTCAGGCCAGGTCGGAAGTCGCGATGATGGCACACCCGAACCGGATTTTGCCGCCCAGGTTCAGTTAGCCTTCGATAACCTGGAAGCGACGCTTTCGGCGGCCGGCTGCACATTTGATGATCTTATTGATGTCACGACCTTTCATACCGATCCAGAAAACCAGTTTCCTGTCATTATGCAGGTTAAAAACGCAATATTTCAGCAGCCCCCTTATCCAAACTGGACCGCAGTTGGCGTAACCTGGCTTGCTGGGTTTGATTTTGAAATTAAGGTTATTGCCCGTATCCCTGGCGCTGCGCAATAACGCTGAATCTTTATCCACGCTGGCGGGTCGGTTGTGAGACTCGCTAGCGAAGCAGGCCAAAACGTTAATTCTCTGAAATCAAGGTTAACGACCCGCCTGGCGCTGCTCTGAAGGCGATTCCCTGGCGATAAACACCCCTCGATAGCACAACCAGGATTAATGTCAGGCTTATCGGCGTAAGCCCCTTCTCTTCCCTGCCGTATAAAGATGCGCTACTCTGATAAATGCGTTTGCACTCAATGCGATATGGAATCTGTGTACTTGCTTAATTCATCAAAGCAGGTGGGCTGACATTTATAGGTTATTGTCATCAAAGGTTAGAGAATGAAAAAAATAACGCCTGGATATATGCCTGTCGATTTATCTCGTTGGCCCAGAAAAGAGCACTTTGAGGTATTTCAGTCCTTTGCGCAAAGTACAATCAACCAGACCGTAGAACTGGATATTACCGCGCTGCACAAACATATCAAAAACGTTGGCTGGAAGTTTTACCCGACGATAATTTTTCTTATTTCGAAAATCGTTAATAGCCATGCGGAGTTCCGTATGGCTATAAAAGATAACGAGCTTGTCATCTGGGATGAAATACATCCGCAATACACTATTTTCCATAATGAAACGGAGACCTTTTCATCATTATGGAGCCATTACGATGGCAATATTCACCATTTTCAGCAGGTCTATTCAGAAGATGTGGCACGCTATGGGGATAATTTAGCCTATTGGCCTAAAGAACAGTCGCTGGAAAATGTCTTTTTCGTCTCGGCTATTCCCTGGGTCACCTTTACCAGTTTCAATGTCAACGTTGCGAACATGCAGAACTTTTTTCTCCGATGTTTACGCTTGGTAAATATTATCAAAAAGAGGAAAAAATGGTCTTGCCGCTCGCCGTTCAGGTGCACCATTCCGTGTGCGACGGCTTCCATCTGGCAAGACTTTATAACGAGTTGCAAGCGCTGTGTAATGACATAGAGAACCTGGCAGATGCCCAGCAAGCGTAGAAGGGCACCTGCATAGATTCAGTCCGCAGGAGATTGTTGCAGTGACTGTAAATGACTCATTGTGTCTCCTGTTTTCTGAATGATTTCGACAACGCTGTGGCACTGTCGCGTTGAATTCAGGAACACGTTAAGACGAAGGCGGCGGAGGAAAAAGAGGGCTTTTCAGGTAGGTGTTTCTCTCTGAAAGAGAAAGTGCCAGCCAAATGAGGGCGCGACCGCGTTGCCGGGATCGCGCCCATTCGTCAGGATTTAAACAGGTTTTTCAGCGTATGGGGCTGGCAACGCAGATACTGATCCGGGGCATGCACCTGGGCTCCCAGCGCAGCGGCGGCGTGCCATGGCCAGCGCGGGTTATACAGCGCGCCACGGGCAATGCCGATGAAATCGGCGTCGCCGCTGGCCACGATCGATTCCGCATGTTCAGGCTCGGTGATGAGTCCGACCGCCACCACCGGAATGTTAACGGCCGCTTTCACCGCTCTGGCCAGTGGAACCTGGTAGCCGGGATAGACCTCAATCTTTTGATCCGGATGCAGGCCGCCGCTGGAGACGTGAATCACATCCACCCCACGCGCTTCCAGCATTTTAGAAAAGGCGACGGCCTCTTCCAGGTCAAAGCCGCCTTCCACCCAGTCCGTTGCCGAAATTCGCACGCTGATCGCTCTCTCTGCCGGGAAGGCTTCGCGTACCACGTCGAAAATTTCCAGCGGGAATCGGGCACGGTTTTCCAGGGAACCGCCGTATTCATCCGTGCGCTGGTTAGAAAGTGGAGAGAGGAACTGATGCAGCAAATAGCCATGTGCGGCATGGATCTGGATCAGGTCAATTCCCAACCGGGCGGCGCGTTTAGCAGCGCTGGCGAACTGCTCGCGGATTTCGGCTAGACCCTCTCGGTCAAGGGCGGTGGGAACGGTATAGCCTTCGCTGTAGGGGAGCGGAGAGGGGGCCAGCGTCTGCCAGCCACCCTGCTGGTCGGGTGCGATTTGTCCCGGCTTCTCCCAGGGTCTGTGGGTGGAGGCTTTACGGCCTGCATGCGCCAGCTGAATGGCAACAGGGATAGGGGACCACTTGCGAATGGTTTCCAGCACCCGGCCCATTGCCGCTTCGGTTTTATCATCATAAAGCCCGACGTCCGCCCAGGTGATCCTCCCTTCCGGGGAGACGGACGCCGCCTCAATCGTCAGCAAGCCAGCACCGGAGAGGGCCAGCTGCCCCAGATGGAGCGTGTGCCAGTCAGTCATGCAGCCCTCTTCGGCGGAATACTGACACATCGGGGCGATGACGATACGGTTTTCAATTTCCAGATTACGAATACGTAACGGTGTAAACAATTTCGGTTTAGACATGCTTATCGCTCCAGCTTTAACGTAAAGATTCTCTACCTTACTGATACTTATTTCTAATCCTGTTACGCATTTGTGCCCTAAAGGCGCGGTGACTGGCAATGCAGGTCAGGGGGCTTGCTGCACGATTTTACAGTAGAGCGCTCCCAGTAGAGCCAGATCGACCAGCAGGGCGACCGCAGGGGTTATGCCCAGCAGCGCAGAGACGTTCAGGATCAGCAGGCTGCTCAGGATGACAAAGAGTACAATGACAAGGCGCAGTAAACGTCCGGGACGTTCGCCCTGCCACTGGCATTGCACTGCTCTGCTCGCTACTCCCTGCCCAGCCCCAACGCAGACCATGCCGACAAGCTGCCCATACTCCTGAAGGTAATGATGCGTAGCAAAGCGTATCAGTATCAGTCCGCCAGCAGTGGCGACAAATCCATAGCATAGACGACGTAACGTCGGCAGGGGGGACATCATGCCTCTCTTTGTCAGCCGGTAGCTGCAAAAGAAGGCCATCAGCCAGACAGCGGCATGTATCAGGCTGAGACTGGTTTCAGCCGTGAAAAACAGCGTCAGCTCAGCGCCCAGCAGACTGAATAGCATACAGGAGGCGATGTTTCGCGCCTCTGCCGGGAGGCGACCTGCGTCGTGTAAAGTGGACAGTGACATAAAAACCTCAGGGTAAGCGAAAATAAAATTCATCCATTAAGGAATGTGTAATAAGCTTATTGCCTGCGTTATCAGTGAATCAAAGTCATTGTTTTCAGCCATAGATGAGATTAATTCATCATGAAGTTATCCCGTTTACCGCCGCTCGGCGCGCTACGCGCTTTCCATGCCGTTGCCACCGCGCTGAGCTTTAAAGAGGCTGCAAAGCAGCTTAACGTGAGTGCGACCGCTGTCAGCCATCAGATCCGGCTCATCGAATCGACGCTGGCGTGCCGGGTATTCGAACGTAATGCCCAGGGGGTAAAGATGACCCAGGCCGGGGAGCTGCTTTATGCGGGAACCTCCAGCGCGTTTACCGCGTTAGCCTCGGCGGTTAAGCAGATAGAGCGGGCCAGACACCCGCCTGCGCTGACGATCACTACCACCTCCAATTTTTTAACGAACTGGCTGGTGCCGCGTCTGGCGGATTTCAAGGCGCAATTTCCGCAGATAGATTTGCACCTGCACACCAGCGTTGAAAAAGTGGATTTAACACAGCGTACCGTTGATGTGGCGATCCGCTATCGCGAAACCCCTGAGGAGGGGCTGCACAACACGCTGCTGTATGAGGACAAGTTTGTCGTGGCGGCCAGCCCGGCACTCAGGTTGCAAAACCCGGAGGATCTGCTTAATGCCACGCTTTTCCATGTGGAGAACCGGCACGTACCGGCTGAATCGCCGGACTGGCAGCACTGGAAAAGGCGTTACGGGCTGGAAACGCTCAACGCCAGTAAGGGGCTCTATTTTAGCGATGAAACTCACGCGCTGCAGGCAACCGTGGCGGGACAGGGGGTCGTCATTGCCAGCAGTCTGTTGGCGGAAGATCTGATTACGCGCAACATGCTGGCGACGCCGTTTAATTGCTCGTTACCGGGTGCCAATTATTATCTGGTGACGATGAACGAGAGTGCCGTGCGGCCGGAGGTGGTGCTGCTTCGGGAGTGGATAATTCAGGAGATGCAGCGATCGACCGCCTCTGTACACGCGAACACGTAAAACGTAGCCATAAAAAAAGGGGCCTTCGGGCCCCTTGCTGTTGACTGGCACTTTAATCAGGCAGCGCGTAAACCACTACCTGGTCGCCCACCTGATCCTTCAGGATAGTGTTCCCCCCGGCAACGAACGCCACGTACTGGCGGCCTTTGTACTCATACACGGAGGGGTTGGCCACCGCAGGCGCTTCAACCTGATCGGACCATAGCTCATCGCCACTCTCCACCGAGTAGGCGCGCACTTTGGCATCCATTGAGGCACCGATGAAGACCACGCCTCCCGCCGTTACAGCCGGCCCGCCAATGGTCGGCGAGCCCCAGCTTTCCGGCATAAAGAAGCCATACTGCTGCGATGCGCCAACCGGACGACGCCATTTGACATCCCCGGTGTGCATATCCAGCGCGACAATCTCGCCGAATGGCGGTTCCCAGCACGGCATGCCCAGCCAGTTATTGGCGACCATCAGACGCAGGCCGTAAGGTGCCCCTTCCTGTGGCGCAAAGCCGCTCTCATTGCCAGCACTTTTGTCCGCCTTATCGTAATCTTCGCGGCTATAAAGCTTCACATACTGCACGATATGCGAGGTGTTAACGATGGCAATCTGCTTATGCGGATCAAAGGCTACGCCGCCCCACTGAACGCCACCGGCGCTGTCCGGATAGGTTAATGCACCTTCACCTTTCGTGGTGGGCGGGGTATACATCCCCTCGTAGGTCAAATTGTCCCACAGGCGGCTACACTGCCCGGCGCCGACAATATCCGCCAGTTTCCAGATAGCGGGCTTTTTCGACTGGTCGAGCAGCGGCGCGGGTTTGGTCGGGAAGGGCTGCGTAGGCGAGAGGACTTCCCCCTGCACCGAGCCATCACCCTGTGGTACCGGACGCTCTTCGATAGGCCAGACATCTTCCCCGGTCAGGCGGTTAACCACAAACAGGAAGCCCTGTTTAGTGGCCTGAATCAGCGCCGGGATCTGCTTGCCGTCGACGGTGATATCCATCAGGGTTGGCGCAGAGTTGATATCGTAATCCCACACGTCATGGTGCACCCACTGACGGGACCAGACCACTTTACCGGTGTTGATATCCAGCGCGGTGGTGGAGGTGCCAAGAGGGATAGGCTTGGTGCGGTTACCACCCCAGTAGTTAGGTGACGGGGAGGAGACCGGCAGATAGACCAGGCCATTAGCCTCGTCGGCAGACATATGCGTCCAGACGTTAGCCGTACCGGTGCGTTTGCGGATGTCGGCCGGTATTGCATCAAAGGTCCACTCGCGCTCGCCAGTACGTGCATTAATTGAGAACACGCTGCCCGGAGGCGCTTCCGCATAGGCCCAGTCTTTACCGGCCCAGCCCACGATCAGGTGATCACCCACCACGGTTGGCGGCTGCAGGATAGAGAGCGGGAATTTGGCATTCACCGTATTCCACTGGTTAACGTCCAGCATGCCGTTATCTGCAAAGTCGCTGCATGGCTTGCCGGAGTCAGCGTCTATCGCGTAGAGCTTGCCATCCACCGTGCCCATATAGACGATCTTCTGGCAGGCTTCGCCGGCAACCGGATTTTTGGCCTGCCAGTAAGAGACGCCGCGGTTCTTCAGCACCGGCTGGGTCAACGCCTTGCGCGGTGATTTGGTGTCATAGTGCCACTTCTCTTTACCGGTACCCGGATCCAGCGCAATCAGGCGATCGAAGGGGGTACCAATATAAAGGGTGTCATTGGCAAAAATAGGCGTCGCTGACCAGACGGTAGCGGGCGTGTCGCCTTTACCATCCGACACGTCGCCCGTATGAAACTCCCACACCTTGGTTAACTTGCCCACGTTCTCTGCCGTGATCTGCTTCAGCGGGCTGTATTTCTGCGCGTTTAGCTGCCCGTGGAAGCTGTCCCAGGTGGCCGTAGAGGGCACCAGCGGCGTGGCCGGCTGGTTGGCCGAGGCAACTTTTTGCCCCTTACTTTTGCCGGTAGAGGCTTCATCGGTAGTTTTAGTGGTGCCCGGCTGTTGTTGATCGGCCGCGTCCACGTTGAGCTCTTCCTGGGTCCCCTGGGAGGCCTCAGCGGCTTTATCCTGCGCCTGCAGCGAGAGCGGAGCAACCAGCAGCGCTATCGCCGTCAGGCTGACCTTCATGAAGGGATAGTGTTTATCGTTATGCACGGGTGGCTCCTCAGACGTTGACGTGGTGATTGTGACGAACGGAATTGCTGCTCAACGCAATCAGACCAATCAGGCCGACCACCATCGCTGCCGTGATGATGTACTGGTGCAGCAGCGCGGCCGCAAAGCCAATACCCACCAGTACCACAAGGGTGATAATAATCAGGAAAATGCGGGAACCGCGACGGGAGGCGGCCCGTAACATCGGGGTAAGTACCGCCAGCACCACGCAGGCGATAGCCACACCCAGCGCGCCGATAGTACCGGTGACGCCGGTTAGCGGCGTCAGCCAGGCGTATAACGCCACGGCGAAGCCGATGACCGCGGCCAGCAGCAGCAACAGGCTGCCGACGCGCGAAGGTTGAGATTGCAACATACCAGGAACTCCCCCTATCAAAAAAAAGAACAAATCATCACTATGTTGTTATCGGAAACACTGCGGCCGGGCCCCTGAAAGCAACCATAATTAAATCAAGGTGCTGGGAATAACGACCACAGAATTCTCTGAACGTAAATGAGTATAGAAGAGGATTTTTTTAAGGGGAGAGGAAACCTGGCGCAAAATGATGCTTTGCGTCCAGGTGATGGGTTTTACATCTCCCAGGCATGGGGTGCAAAGAGATAGCCTTTGTTACGCACGGTTTTAATACGGAACGGCTCGGTGGCATTATCGAGCAGCTTCTTACGCAGGCGCGAAATAGCCACGTCAACGCTGCGATCCAGACCGTCATAACTGACGCCGCGCAGGTTTTTCAGTAACGCATCCCGATCCATTATCTGCCCCGCGTGGGTGGCCAGCTCCCATAACAGATCAAAATCGGCAGTTGAGAGCGCAACCTCGTCGCCCGAGAGCATCACCTGGCGATTAATGGGGTCGATGGAAAGCGTACCGAAGCGCAGCATTTTATGGGGCGTTAAAGCCGGGGCATCCGCCGGGGCACCCACGCGCTGGCGTAAATGCAGACGCAACCGCGCTAACAAGACGGCGGGCGGTGTCGTTTTCAGAATATAGTCATTTGCCCCCATCTCCAGCGACAAAATGTGGTTCATGTCGCTATCAAGTGATGTGAGTAAAACGATGGGGCCGCTATATTGTGAACGCAGATCCCGGCACAGGGTCATGCCGTCTTTGCCGGGCAACATGATGTCCAGCAGCACCAGATCCGGTTTTTGCTGGGCCACCACCTCCTCGGCGCGATCGCCGCGAGGTTCAACGATGACCTCGATATCATGTTTTCCCAGGTAGGCTGCAATCAGCTGGCCCACTTCCGGTTCATCTTCTACATATACAATCTTATTCATACAACGTCTGAGATGGCGAAAAAAGCCAACATACACCGCACTCCCTTAACCTTCCATTAATCTTTCGCAAATTGCAGCCGTTCCGTTATGCTGCTCATTATTGTGAATAAATTGTTGCAGGGAAGAGGGATGGGATTGCTCATTAAAGCCGCGCTGGGTGCGCTGGTGGTGGTACTGATAGGGGTATTGGCCAAAACCAAAAATTACTATATCGCGGGGCTCATTCCGCTCTTTCCGACCTTCGCCCTGATTGCCCACTATATCGTTGCGTCAGAACGGGGAATCGAAGCCTTACGGGCAACGATTGTCTTTGGCATGTGGTCGATCATTCCCTATTTTCTTTATCTACTGTCATTGTGGTACTTCACCGGTTTTCTGCGTTTGCCCCTGGCGCTGGGCGGGGCCGTGGTCTGCTGGAGCCTCAGCGCCTGGGTACTCATCTTCTTCTGGAGCCGTTTCCACTAACGCAGCGGGCGTCCGCCGTCGACGCCAAACGTGCGACCCGTTACGTAGCAGCTGGTAAAGATATAATCGATAAGATCGATCACCTCTTTCTCGCCCGGCGCGATCTTCATCAGCGATTTATTCAGCGCCTCACGACGGTAATCCGCGTCGTCGTGGTCGTTAAACAGAATGAGAGAGGGGGCGATGGCGTTCACTTTCACTTCCGGTGCCAGCTTGCGCGCAAATGAACGCGTCATATTATCCAGCGCCGCTTTACTGGCAGCATAAGCGATGTGCTTATCGCTGCCGCGCTCCACGACATAATCGGTGAAATGAATAATATCGCTCGCTGCATGCCCGTGCCCGCGCAGCAGATCCTGCAAAGCATGGTTAAGAAGATAGGGGGCGTGAACGTGGATCTGCAGCATGCAGGAGAGCGTCTCGCTCAGCGAGGTGCCCGGCTTTTCAGCGCGCCAGTCGCTGGCATTATGAATAATTCCGCGCAGGCCGCGATTATCGGCTTTCACTTTATCGGCAAAGGCCAGAATACCCTCGTCGGTGGAGAAGTCGGCCTGAACGCAGACCGCGCCAGCCTTGCGCAGGGTATCAATGGTGGGATATTCCGTACGATAACTGACGATTACGGGCTGGCGTAGATTTAAAAAATGGTGAGCCAGAGCGAGGCCGATACGACGGCCTCCACCGGTGATCAGAATCGGGAGCGGTTGCGCGTTTCCCATCGTTTTCTCCTTAACCGTAAGACGATGGGTAACGGCAAGTTAGCCCATCAGCATCCACGTTGCCGGCACAGCGGCAACCAGTAACAAACCTATTAACCATAGTTCTCTGCGCTGCAGCGAACTTTCAATCTCATGTGTTCTGCGGGCGTAGATAAACACCAGCAGGCCAGGTGCATAGAGCACTACAGACAGCAGCAGGTGCATCGGACCGGAGGCATACAGCAGCCATAGTCCGTAAAGGCAGGCGCCGATCCCCACCGCCTGATGCAGGGGTCTGGTGGCTATTTTTAACAGATATGCGCCTACCAGGAAATACGGTACCAGAATCATCTCTGAGGCGATGGTTAACAAGGTGTTATAGTCAGAACCTGTGAGCCAGATCAGTACCAGACACGCTTGTACGCTGATATTGGTCAACCACAGCGAGGCCGCCGGGGCATTATTT
The DNA here is from genome assembly GCF_017348915.1 of Leclercia pneumoniae. Taxonomy (NCBI): domain Bacteria; kingdom Pseudomonadati; phylum Pseudomonadota; class Gammaproteobacteria; order Enterobacterales; family Enterobacteriaceae; genus Leclercia; species Leclercia pneumoniae. Next base: position 1,984,202 of record NZ_CP071383.1, read on the forward strand.
TTATTCTGGCGGGCAAACAGGCGGGGGAACGCTTTATGCGTTGCGGCCAGGAAGGGCACTTCCGCCGCCATAATTGTCCAGCTCAGGTAGGCTCCGCATACCGAGATAATCAGTCCTGCGGCAATCACCACTTCGCCCCAGCTGCCCATCATTTTGACCATCAGACCGGCCATCGACGGGTTACGCATACCAGCCAGCTCAGGACGGGCTACCACCCCCAGCGACAGCAGAGTGACCAGCAGGTAGACCCCCAGCGCCGCCAGCACGGCGAGCAACGTGGCGCGGCCGACGTCACGCTTGTTACGGGCACGGGCAGAAACCACCACTGCCCCCTCTACGCCAATAAACACCCACAGGGTTATAAGCATGGTGTTTTTGACCTGCTCCCAGACGGGCACGCCCAGCGCCAGGCCGGAAAAATCCATACTAAAGACATCGAGGCGAAAGCCAATAAAGGCCAGCACAACAAACAGGCCCAGCGGCACCAGCTTCGCCAGCGTAGCGACCAGGTTGATGCTGGCCGCCGTCTGCACGCCACGCAGCACTAACCAGTGGACAAACCACAGCAGGACCGAGGATCCCACAATAGACTGCCAGGTGTTGCCGTCGCCAAAGAGTTTCAGTTCCGGCGTATCGGTGAAGAAACTGAGGGCAGAGAAGACGATGACCAGATAGGAGACATTGGCGATCACCGCACAGAGCCAGTACCCCCACGCCGAGCAGAAGCCAATGAGCTCGCCAAAGCCTTCACGGGCGTAGGTGAAAATGCCGCCGTCAAGATCCGGGCGAAGCCGCGTGAGCAACAACATGGCGAAGGCCAGCAGCAGAATACCCGCACCGGTTATGCCCCAACCAATCAGCAGGGCTGCAGGGCTGGCGACGGCGGCCATGTTTTGCGGCAGGCTGAATACGCCTGCCCCGAGCATGGAGCTTAATACGAGCGCAGTTAATGCACTCAGGCCAAGTTTCTTTTCCATTGGCTTCCTGTTAAAAAACGGACCGAATCCAGAATAATTATTTCGCTATGGCGCATAAAAATGGTGGATCACACTAAGGCGCGGGATTTTACGGAGTGTCAGGAAGTCATGCAATGCGCAACGCTCTAAAAGTGCATAAAAAGCATAAAAAAAGGCGGCTACGCGCCGCCTTAATCAACCTGGATAATTACTTATACAGGTCAGCACTGATGGTCATGTTATTACCACGCTCCTGCCACTGGCGGGTGATGTGGTAATACTTAGCCCCTTTTTTGGCTGCACGCTTCGCGACCTGGTAGGAGATCTCAGTCATGTTCGGGTAGTTACCCGTGAACTTAATGCTGTCGAACGGAACCATCTGCGCTGCGGTGGCGTTGTTCAGCTCTTCTACTTTCGTCCCATCCGGCAGCGTGACGCTGTAACGGCCACCTTTGGTGGTCTGGGTTTCGAAGAAACGGCCAACGTCAGAACTTGGGGTCGCAGTCGTCGCGACGCCCGGAATTTCAACGTTTTTCGCCGCTGCGCCGCCTGCAGCGATCGCCGCACGGCCTGCGTCAGAATCTGCCGGAATCACGTCAGGACTCTGCAGTACGCGTTTCTTCGCATCTTTTTTATAGATGAAGGCGGTAATACGCTGGTTACCACCCGAGTTGGCATCGATCTGACGCACAATGTAGAAAGAGTCCGCGCCTTTGTTTTTGGCCGCTTTGGTAATGGCGTCGTTCACGTCAGGCTGGCTACGGTAGAAGCCCTGAACGGTCACGGTGTCGTACGGCTCCAGTAAGATGGCCTGATCTTTTGGCAATTCCATTACGCCATTAATGACGCGATTGCCTTTGGTTTCAGCTTTTGGCGCATCTTCTTTATAGAGATCGGCAATAACGCGCTGGTTGCCGCTGTTGCCATAATCTGCGGAGTCCACTACATAAAATGATGCGGCACCTTCTTTATCCGCGCGGCGGGAAGCGGCGTCTACCCCATCGCCGATGGAATTAAAACGTCCTACGATAGTAATACGATCAAAGGGTTTTAACGCTGCCGCTTGCTCCGGCGTTAACTCTGTCGCGGCGTTCGCAGACAGGGCAGTCGCAGAAAGGAGTGCGGACGCCAGGAGAGTGTTCTTAAGCTTCATAAAAATAATCCTTCGCCTTACGCAAACCAGGTACTGGTGTTGTTGTTAATTTGAAAACGTTGATGATTATTGCATTTAATCCCAGTCGCTGTCTGCGCCATTTTTCACACCGGGTGCTACCCTGCAATCCAGTTTCTATAACATTTAGTGATATGTTGAAAAAACAGACGTTAGACCAGCAAAACTGATGAAGCCTATAACTTTCACAAGTAAAATTAATGTTAATAAGTTGATCTACGCTGGGGCTATATCGTGTTTTTCCCGCTTCGCCTGAGTATTTATCGGCTCTCGAGAAGAATTTAAGGCAAATATCTCTGTCAGCGACCCGGATCACCTATTTTTGACCGTTATAAAAAGAAATACTCTTTTCTGACGGTGGATCACAGGCGATATTTTCAGTAGGTTATAGAAAGTTTGTTACTGTTTAATTTTCTGCGGGTAATTTGTGGTTACCGCTGAGCGCTCTCAGTGGCGATGGCGCCCGTAGAAGCGACCAACAAACCATCATCACAAACCGATGGAAGGGAAAACTATGCGTATTGGGGTACCAAAAGAACGGTCGGCCAATGAAACCCGCGTTGCAGCAACACCGAAAACGGTGGAGCAACTGCTTAAACTGGGTTTTACCGTCGCGATTGAAAGCGGCGCCGGCAAGCTGGCTAGCTTCGACGATGAAGCGTTTATTCAGGCTGGTGCAGAAATTGTAGACGGCGCGGAAGTGTGGCAGTCACCCGTCATTCTGAAGGTTAACGCACCGGAAGAGAGTGAAATTGGCCTGCTTAACGCGGGTACGACGCTGGTGAGCTTTGTCTGGCCAGCGCAAAACCCGGAGCTGATGGAAAAACTCGCTGCGCGCGGCGTCACCGTGATGGCGATGGACTCCGTGCCGCGCATCTCGCGCGCCCAGTCTCTGGATGCGCTGAGCTCAATGGCGAACATCGCCGGTTACCGCGCCATTGTCGAAGCGGCCCACGAGTTCGGCCGTTTCTTCACCGGACAGATCACCGCAGCCGGTAAAGTGCCACCTGCCAAGGTGATGGTCATTGGTGCGGGTGTCGCCGGTCTCGCTGCGATTGGTGCGGCTAACAGTCTGGGCGCTATTGTCCGGGCTTTTGATACCCGTCCGGAAGTGAAAGAGCAGGTGCAGAGTATGGGCGCCGAGTTCCTGGAGCTGGACTTCAAAGAAGAAGCGGGCAGCGGCGATGGCTATGCGAAGGTGATGTCAGAGGCCTTTATTAAAGCCGAGATGGCGCTGTTCGCGGCGCAGGCGAAAGAGGTGGACATTATCGTCACCACCGCGCTGATCCCAGGCAAACCTGCACCGAAGCTGATCACCCGCGAAATGGTCGACGCCATGAAACCCGGAAGCGTCATCGTTGACCTGGCGTCGCAAAACGGCGGCAACTGTGAATACACCGTGCCTGGCGTGGTGACCACCACCGATAACGGCGTTAAGGTCATCGGCTATACCGATCTGCCGGGTCGTCTGCCAACGCAGTCTTCTCAGTTGTATGGCACCAACCTCGTTAACCTGCTGAAACTGCTCTGCAAAGAGAAAGATGGCAACATCACCGTCGATTTTGAAGATGTTGTGGTGCGTGGCGTGACCGTCGTACGCGAGGGTGAAATCACCTGGCCGGCCCCGCCAATTCAGGTGTCTGCTCAGCCTCAGGCGGCGGCGAAAGCTGCACCGGAGCCGAAAGAGCCTGAAAAACCGGCATCGCCATGGCGCAAATACGCCTTTATGGCGCTGGGTATCATTCTGTTTGGCTGGCTGGCCGACGTGGCGCCAAAAGAGTTCCTCGGACATTTCACCGTCTTCGCGCTCTCCTGCGTGGTGGGCTACTACGTCGTCTGGAACGTTTCTCACGCGTTGCACACGCCGCTGATGTCGGTAACCAACGCCATCTCCGGGATCATCGTCGTCGGTGCACTGCTGCAGATTGGCCACGGTGGCTGGGTCAGCTTCCTGAGCTTTATCGCGGTGCTGATCGCCAGTATCAATATCTTCGGTGGTTTCACCGTGACTCAGCGCATGCTGAAAATGTTTCGTAAAGGCTAAGGGGTAGCATATGTCTGGAGGATTAGTGACAGCCGCATACATTGTTGCTGCGATCCTGTTTATTTTCAGCCTGGCGGGGCTCTCAAAGCACGAGACCTCCCAGCAGGGTAACAATTTTGGTATCGCCGGGATGGCGATTGCGCTGATTGCCACCATTTTTGGACCGGATACCGGCAACGTGGCGTGGATTCTGGTGGCAATGATCATCGGTGGCGCAATCGGGATTCGTCTGGCGAAGCGCGTTGAGATGACCGAGATGCCGGAGCTGGTGGCGATTTTGCACAGCTTTGTCGGACTGGCTGCGGTGCTGGTAGGCTTCAACAGCTACCTGTATCACGAACCTGGCATGGAGCCGATTCTGGTGAATATTCACCTGACGGAAGTGTTCCTGGGCATCTTTATCGGTGCGGTGACCTTCACCGGTTCAATCGTGGCCTTCGGCAAACTGCGCGGCAAAATTTCCTCAAAACCGCTGATGCTGCCTAATCGCCACAAGCTGAACCTGGCGGCGCTGGTGGTATCCTTTGTACTGCTGTTGATCTTCGTGCGTACCGAAAGCGTAGGGATGCAGGTACTGGCGCTGCTGGTGATGACCATGATCGCGCTGGCGTTTGGCTGGCATCTGGTGGCTTCCATCGGCGGGGCAGATATGCCAGTCGTGGTATCAATGCTGAACTCCTACTCGGGCTGGGCAGCGGCAGCAGCGGGCTTTATGCTGAGCAACGACCTGCTGATCGTCACCGGTGCGCTGGTGGGCTCTTCCGGTGCGATCCTCTCCTACATCATGTGTAAAGCGATGAACCGCTCGTTTATCAGCGTCATCGCCGGCGGCTTCGGTACCGACGGTTCTTCTACGGGGTCTGAAGACGAAGTGGGCGAGCATCGTGAGATTTCCGCCGAGGAGACCGCAGAAATGCTTAAAAATGCCCATTCGGTGATCATCACTCCGGGCTACGGCATGGCGGTTGCGCAAGCGCAGTATCCGGTGGCGGAAATTACCGAGAAGCTGCGGGCGCGTGGCATCAAGGTGCGCTTCGGTATTCACCCGGTTGCCGGGCGTCTTCCTGGGCACATGAACGTGCTGCTGGCAGAGGCGAAAGTCCCTTACGATATCGTGCTGGAGATGGATGAGATCAACGATGATTTCGCCGATACCGACACCGTGCTGGTTATCGGCGCGAACGATACCGTCAACCCGGCGGCGCAGGACGATCCAAACAGTCCCATCGCCGGCATGCCGGTGCTGGAAGTATGGAAAGCGCAGAATGTTATCGTCTTCAAACGCTCTATGAATACAGGCTATGCTGGCGTTCAGAATCCATTGTTCTTCAAAGAGAACACTCATATGCTGTTTGGCGACGCCAAAGCCAGCGTGGACGCGATTCTGAAAGCGTTGTAACGCAACCATTGGCCGTAATGACAAACCGCTCTTCGGGGCGGTTTTCTTATTTCTGCGGTCAGCCTTTCTCGTCTGTCTATACTTTTAGCTTTGCGCAAGACGAGGAGGTGTAATGCAATTTCTGTCCCGCTTCGACATCATTGACCTGATGATGAGACCCACTTTCTGGATTGGCGTCGCCACCGTTATCATCGTGACGCTGTTGGTCTACTGGCTGCTCACGCGCCTGATAGGGTTTATCAAAAAAGGGATCACCACCTGGGGCGACAAGCATCCCACCACAAACCGGATGCGCTTTGTACTGATGGAGATGCTGAACAGAACCAGCCGTTTCCTGCTGTTTGTGGTGGCGCTGCTGGTCAGCCTACGATTTGTTGATTTGCCGTCCCATCTCTCCGGGACGCTTAGCCATGCCTGGTTCCTGGTCTTTGCCATTCAGGTGGCCTTGTGGCTGGATCAGGGAGTGGTCTCCTGGCTGCGTCACATCATGCTGGCGCCGGGAAGCCACAAGAACCCTGTTACCCTGGTGATCACCGGGTTGATTCTGCGGGCGGTGGTCTGGTCGGTCATGCTGCTCTCTATTCTTGCCAATGCGGGCGTCAATATCACTGCGCTGGTGGCCAGCCTGGGGGTAGGGGGTATCGCCATTGCGCTGGCGGTGCAAACGATTCTTAGCGATGTCTTTGCGTCGCTCTCCATTGGTTTTGATAAACCCTTTGAGATCGGCGATTTCGTGGTGTTTAACGATGTTGCCGGAACGGTGGAACATATTGGCCTGAAAACGACCCGTATTCGTAGCCTGAGCGGCGAACAGATCGTTTGCGGGAACGCGATTCTGCTCCAGCAAACGCTGCATAACTATAAGCGCATGCAGACGCGCCGTATCGTCTTTACGTTTGGGGTGGCCAGCGACACGCCGCCGGAAAAACTACGCGTGATTGGCGATAACGTGAAAAACATCATCACCGATGTCGGTGAAACCCGGTTTGACCGTGCCCATCTGCTGGGGTTTGATACTGACAGGCTCACCTTTGAGGTGGTGCATATCGTGAACACGGCGGATTATAACAAGTACATGGATATTCAGCAGGAGATCAATATCCGGATTCTTGAAAGCCTGAATGAAGCCGGCGTTAAGCTTGCTCTGCCCAGTATGGTGCTGCACGCCCCCTGGATGCAGAAAGGCGAGAACAGACAACAAACTGCGCCTCAGCAGAGGGCAGCAGAAAGCTAAAAAAAAGCCCGCCATTGCGGCGGGCTTTTTCATCTCTAGTCGTCCTCTTCGTCATCCAGCTCAACCGGCGTCTGATACTGATCCGGTTTAATGACCAACAGGTCGCAGCGCAGATGGTCAATTACCTGTTCCGCCGTGTTACCGAGGAAGGCTGCGGAGATACCGGTGCGACCCACGGTACCTAAGACCACAATCCCCGCCTGGAGATGTTCCGCCAGATCCGGTATCACCTCTTCCGGCAATCCTTTCTCTACATGGGTGAGCTTTTCATCAATACCAAATTTCTGCCGTAGGGCCTTCATGGCCAGCAAGTGCTGTCCACGAATGGCATCGTTATAAACGCTGGGATCAAATTCCGGTAATTCGATGGCGATATTGATAGGGGTAACGGGATAAGCACCGACCAGATGCACTTCGGTATGGTTAACCTGCTCGGCGAGTTGGATGGTCTCTTTAAGCAGTTTCTCGTTCAGAGAGTTGTGATAGTCCTCTTCACTGGCGAGATTCACGGCGACTACGGCTTTGCCGCCTTCTGGCCACGGCTGATCTTTTACCATCCAGACCGGGCAAGGGCATTTACGCAACAAGTGCCAGTCGGTCGGGGTGAAGATCACGGCTTCAAGTTTGTCATGCTGGTGGGCCATTTTCAGCAGTAAATCATGCTCGCCCGCGATGACTTCCTGAATAATGGCCTCGAATGGGCGGTTATGCCAGACCACTTTGATATCGATAGGCACGCCGGCTTCAAGATAATATTTTGCCTGCTCGCGGATCCACGCGGTTCGCTGACTGATCACTCCCTGACGCATAGCGGTGCGCTCGTCAGGCGACAGAAGGGTGGTCATTTCGTAAGAGAAGTCATAGATCGGCAAAAACGCTTTGATTTTGCCACCAATCCGTTGATGTAAATAGACAGCTCTTCGTAACGCTGGTTGATCGTCCTGATTAGGATCGATGGCCACCAGCGTGTTTTGATACTTTGCCATACAGGTCTCCTTACAACTGTCACCACAGTCTGTAATTCAAAGAGTAACCCATATATGTGGAATGAAACAGGGGGGAAGTTTTCGTCAGATCAATAAATCAGGAAATTTTACTTCCACGCCGGTTTCCCTGTGATATCACGGGTTTTAATGGTTTTAGCCGTTCACCCAAAAGTGAAAAAGCCCACTGGATGGGGCTTTTTGCCGTATTTATTTTCAGACGTTTTTCCTGGGTTCCTAGATATCATCGCGGGTATACCCGACAACGATTTCAAGCGTATTGCGAATGATATCGCAGGCTTCAGGATCCGTGGTCACATCAAGCGCATGTATCAGTTGCAAGATTAGCTCTTTATTAGACAGGCTCTCTCCACACACCATCATGCAGCGAATGGCGGCACCAAGAACCGCAGCTTCATCCTGCAGTGACCCCCCCGCCGTACTAAAATGTTGAGCCAGTCCGCGGTCATGCAGGGCATCAAAAAGGTAAGTGTGCTGAGTGCTGACATTATTCATGGAATTCTCTCTTAACGATCAAAAAACAGGGCGATGAGACTGTTGTAATGCGCGATTTCATCTTCATCAGTCGCCATCTCAATTTTGCCAAGCAGCTTCGAGCAAATAGTCATACGACTAAGTTGTACACGTTCTTTTAAAATCTCACTGACGATCGCACCCAGCGTCTCTTCCGGCGTTGGGAGCATTTTTTTATTGAAATAGACTACCAGAGCAGCTTCAGCTGCTGATCTTGCGCGATTGTGACGCATTTAATCCGCCAGTTAGTTATTAGCCCAGAGTTGGAATGACCTAAATCTAAACTAGTCGCGCAAATCTGTACAGTGGTGTTGTACAACTTTTTTCGTCTTTACCTGGTTTTGTGATGTCCATAGCTCGTTCGGGTATTCATGTATGGCACACGAGAAGAGTGAAAAATAAAAAAGTGTAAACGATAATATGAGGGAATTATTGCAAAGGGAATGTTTATATATCTTTAAACGCTACAATTTCAATAAGATGGAATTAAGTGGCTGCCGATTCGCTCGAATATATAGTAAGCAGAACTTATACTTTCAATGCAGCACAAGCTGTAGACCCTACTGGAGTTTCAAATGAAATCCATACTCTCTAGCGTAAATAAAGAGCAGCCTAAACAGCCGCAAAAGATGCCTGATGATAAACAGGGCAACAAACAACAACCGAGCAAAAGTAAATAGCTCAAGCTATCCTGTCTGACGGAGGCGTAATGGCTGATCGTCCTGATTTAATTGATCCTTTACCAGAAGATGACACCATTCCTGGTGATGATGTGCCTGATGTGCCAGATGTGAATGACCCGCTGGCGCCTGAAGATCCGGATGGTGTGAACAAACCACTCTGATCGGCTCGCATCTAAACCGCCTTCGGGCGGTTTTTTGCTGGGTGAAGTAAAGGGGAGGAGGAAATACAAGAAGAGCCCGACCAATAATATCGCATTACCGATCGGGTATAACGTTTAAACAGGCGTTACGCGACGTTACGCGTATGGCCGGCCAGTACCGCCAGCGCTTCACCGTTTTCGATGGTGATATATTTACCTTTCACCGCCAGCATGCCGCTTTTCTGGAAACGACCCAGCAGACGGGAGATCGTCTCTACGGTGAGCCCCAGATAGTTACCGATATCGCCACGCGTCATGGTCAGACGGAACTCGCGTGGTGAGAATCCTCGCTCGGCAAAACGGCGAGAGAGGTTATAGATAAAGGCCGCCAGGCGCTCTTCGGCATTCTTCTTGGACAGCAGCAGGATCATATCCTGATCGCCTTTGATTTCGCCGCTCATCAAACGCATCATTTGCTGACGCAGGCTCGGCATTTTGCCTGACAGGTCATCCAGAGTCTCGAACGGGATTTCACACACCATTGAGGTTTCCAGCGCCTGCGCAAAGCTTGGGTGATGGCCCGTACCGATAGCATCAAATCCAACCAAATCGCCGGCCAGGTGGAAGCCGGTGATCTGCTCGTCGCCCTGTTCGGTAATGGTGTAGCTCTTGATGGTGCCAGAGCGGATAGCGTAGAGGGATTTGAGTTCGTCGCCGGCTTTGAACAGCGTCTGACCTTTCTGAATCGGCTTTTTACGCTCGATAATATTATCTAGCTGGTCGAGTTCATGCTCATTCAGCGTAAAAGGGATACAGAGCTGGCTGATGCTGCAATCCTGACAGTGAATAGCACAACCGCCAGACTGAATGCGTCGAATAATTCGCTTTTCCGGGATCATAGGTATGCTCAAGCCTTAATTGATATTGGTCAATTTTAACATCTTTTTGGGGCTGGCGTAAGCCTGGTAAACCATCAATAAAGGCAAGAAAAGGGCATGCAGAGGCATCTTCTTGAAATTCCACAGAATGATTGAGGAAATGCCCCCTAAGACGAGGAAATTTAAGCACTAAAAGCCTGGTATTTACAACAGCAAGTAACCCTCGTGGCGCAATAACCACTCCTTACGTTGCACCCCGCCAGCATAGCCAGTCAGGGTGCCGTTACGCCCAATAACGCGATGACACGGCACCACAATACTGACCGGGTTTGAACCGTTGGCCGCGCCAACCGCACGGGCGGCGCCTGGGCGTCCAAGCAGCGCAGCAAGCTGACCATAATGCATTACCTGGCCGCAGGGGATCTGCCGTAGCGCTTTCCAGACTTCGTGCTGGAACGGCGTACCCGCAGTGGCGGTAGGCAGGTCATCAATGATGCTGAGTTCACCCTCAAACCAGGCGGTGAGCTTATCGCTCAGGCCGCCCGGATTGCTGGCGCCGATACGCTCGTAGCCTTGCGAGCGATAGTGGATATTGAGCAGTTCGACCATGCGGTCGCTGTGTTCTTCCCACTCTACGGCGCGAAGACAACCCTGCTCGTCCGCCAGAATCCACAGAGGCCCCAGCGGGGTCGCAATTTTGTCTTCGAGTAATCTCAGCATCCTGTTTTCCTTAGTTCAGACGTGGGTAAACCCCCGGCCCAATGGGCAGGCCGACAAGATACCATGCCACCAGCATCAGCAACCATACCCCTAAAAAGATAAGCGGATAGGGTAATACCAGCGAATAGTAGGTACCCAATTTCGCCTCAGGTTTATACCGTTGCAGGAAGCCTAAAAACAGCGGCACGAAGGGTGAAACAGGCGCCAGCGGGATCACCGACGAATCTGCCACGCGGAAGAGAATTTGCGCAAACGCCGGATGGAAGCCCAGCAGCATAAACATCGGGACAAAAATCGGTGCCAGAATCGACCAGATTGCCGAGCCGCTGGCGATAAACATGCAGAGCAGAGAGGATAAAAGCGCCAGCCCGACAAAGGCAGGGACGCCGCTCAGACCGGCTGATTCAAGAATATCGGTCAGGCCTACCGCCATAAATTTGCCCATGTTGCTCCAGTTGAACATGGCAACGAACTGGGCCAGCGGGAAGACCATCACGATAAAACCGGCCATCTCTTTCATGGGCTCGATCATCAACTGCGGCAGGTCGGCCTGACGGCGGATTTTGCCCACCGCAATGCCATACGCCAGCGAGACCACAAAGAAGAAGAGAATGATCAGCGGCACGATGCCCTTAATGAAGGGTGAGGGCAGGACGGTATGCTGTACCGGGTCACGCAGAATGCCGTTTTCGGGTACCACCATCAGGGCAATCAGGCCAATAAACAGCAGTGAGACTACGCCAGCCACCCGCAGACCAAAACGCTGCGCGGGCGATAAGGTATCGAGTTTCTCCTCGCTGCTGCCTTGCCACTCACCGAGGCGCGGCTCCACAATTTTATCGGTGATCAGCCCACCCACGAGGGTAAGGAGGATGACGGAGCTGGCCATAAAGTACCAGTTGTCGATCACGCTGACGTGGAGTGATGCGTCCAGGGTTTTGGCCGCTTCAGTACTGATGCCCGAGAGCAGGACGTCGGTGGTCACGATCAAGAGATTAGCCGTAAAGCCACAGCCCACGCCGGCGATAGCCGCCAGCAACCCCGCCACCGGATGACGGCCGACGGCCAGGAGGATCAGCGCCCCCATCGGCGGCATGATTACCAGCGCGGCATCCGAGGAAATATGGCTAAAGAAGGCGATAAACAACACCATATAGCTGGCGTAACGTGCACTGACGTGCGACGCCATTTTTACCATCAGCGCTGGCAGCAGCCCCGATCGCTCTGCCAGCCCGGCCCCCAGCACCAGCGCCAGAATCGCCCCCAGCGGGGCAAAGCCGCTGAAGTTTTTAATCACATTGGGCAAAAACCAGTGCAGCCCCTCTACGCTCAACAGGTTTTTTACGGCCACCATGCTGCCATCGGCCGGGTTGCGGGCACTGACGCCAAAGGCGGAGAGTGCGGCAGTGGCCACCATCAAAATCACAATCAAGTAGATGAACAGCAGGAAAGGGTGCGGCACTTTGTTGCCGACTCTTTCGACCCAACCATAGAGCTTACCGGATGGGGAATGCGAAGGTATGGAAGACATACTCATGGGCGTTCCTCGAACGTATTGGATGTTGTGTTGTGTTTATTATTTTAAAGGTGACGGTGTCACGCCGTGTGGAATCGGGCAGACATACGGTGTGTCGGCCACCATTTTTTCGAACTCCTCACGGCACGCCTGCAGCAGGGAACGATCCTGCAACAGGGAGAGCGCGGTCGCACCCATGACTTTCGCAGCCAGCAGCATCCCCTTATGTGCCATCGAGGTGCGCCCCTGGGCCACCAGCTGCCAGGTGTGCAACGGGGTGCCTACGGTAAAGCAGGGGCTGAAGCACTGCGCCACCGGCATCTTCCAGCTCACGTCGCCCACATCGGTCGAGCCCGCCAGGACGTTGTCGGTGACGGCATAGGGGGCCACCTCGTCTACCAGCAGGGTCTGCTGCTGTCGACGGGCAAAGGTTTTACCGGCCTCACCCCCGGTGGCGGCTATATTTTTCAGACTGTTGTGCAGATCGTTATCGGTAAGGGTGGCGCGGATCTCCGCTGCGAAGGCCCGCTCTTCATCACTCCACTGGGGCGTACCGTAATGGGTGAGAGCAGAATACATCGCGGCCTCCAGCGTGCGATTAGGCAAGTAGCTGGAGCAGGCTTTGTCGAAGCGCTGCTCGACGGTGGTTTCGGTCATCAGCGCCGCGCCTTGCGCAATCTTCTCGATACGCTGGTAGATCTGCTGCGCATCGGCCATCTCCGGCGCGCGAATGAGATAGAGCACTTCGGCCTGCGCCTGTACCACGTTCGGCGAGATACCCCCGGTATCGGTAATAGCGTAATGGACGCGGGCTTTTTCGATAATGTGTTCATTAAGGAAGTTTGTGCCGGTAGTCATCAGCGTCACGGCATCAAGGGCGCTGCGACCCAGATGAGGCGAGTTGGCGGCATGCGCCGCTATACCCTGGAAGCGCCAGGCGGCCTGGATATTTGCCAGGGTGCTGACGTTGAACATGCCAGCAAAAGCCTCCGGATGCCAGGTGACGGCGGCATCCACATCATCGAACAGCCCTTCGCGTACCATAAAGGTTTTGCCGGAGCCACCCTCTTCGCCAGGGCAGCCGTAGAAGCGCACGGTACCTCTGCCGCCGTGTTGCTCGAGCCAGCTTTTCACCGCAACGGCACCCGCCAGGGCGGCAGTGCCGAGCAAATTATGGCCGCACCCGTGGCCGTTCGCGCCGGGGGCGTCACTCTGCTGAGTGGCACAACCCGCGCGCTGGCTAAGGCCTGCCAGCGCATCATACTCCCCCAGTAGCGCGATAACCGGTTTACCGCTGCCGAAGCTGGCAATAAAGGCATTGGGAATATCGCCGGGGGTGCGGGTTACGCTAAACCCCGCCTCCTGCAGCGCCGTGGCCAGCCGTTCGGCCGACCAGAACTCTTCAAAACGCGTTTCCGGATGATCCCAGATATCGTCAGCCATGTCGGTAAATTGCTGAGCCCGTGTTTCGATCGCATCGTCGATAAAGCGGTAAATCGCCTCCATCACACACCTCGCGCCCACGGAAAATTGAGCGCAGTACGCGCCAGGGTTTCGACCGCGATCTGCATGATCTGCTCATCGAAATCGAATTTTTCGTTGTGATGTCCGGCGCTGAGGGAGGTGCCAAAGACCATATAAGATGCCAGACCGCCGTTCTGCTGCACCCGGGCCATCATCAGGGTGGCATCTTCTGAGCCCGCCGGCGCAGCCACCTTATCAAGCACCTGTTCAACGCCAGCTACCTGAGAGGTTTGCTCTCGCAGGTAGTCGACCCATGCGGGGGATGGCGAACTCGAGGTGGCAGCGCCCATCAGGCGCATCTCGCTCTGTACGCCATACATCGCCGTTGCGCCGTCGATAACTGATTTTGCCCGTTCAAAAACATACTGGTTAATAGCCTCGGTCTCGCCGCGGGTCTCCACCTTAAGCAGGGCGGTGGTGGGCACCACGTTACGACCGGTACCTGCCTGCATCACGCCAACATTCACCCGGGAAGCGCCTTCGCTGTGCGGCGCAATAGCGTGCAGACCCAGGGCAGCCTGCGCGGCGGCGAGCAGGGCATTGCGACCCTCTTCCGGTTTGCCGCCGGCGTGCGCCGCCACACCGGTAAAGCGTACGTCGAATTTGGTGGTGGCCATAAAGTTATCGCTACCGCAAATCACCGTGCCCGCCGGCACGCCCGTGCCGATATGGATGGCGGTAAAGTAATCCACACCGTCCAGCGCGCCGGCGGCGACCATCGCCCGGGCCCCGCGCGTACCTTCTTCCGCAGGCTGGAAGATCAGCTTAATGGTGCCGTTAAGCTGCGCCTCGTTCTCTTTCAGGAGATGGGCCAGACCGAGACCGATAGTGGTGTGGCCATCGTGTCCGCAGGCGTGCATCATGCCCGCGTTACAAGAGGCAAAACCTTCCCGGTAAGGGCGGTGTTCCTCATGCAGGGCTTCGTCGAGATCCAGCGCATCCATATCTACCCGGTAGGCAAGCGTCGGGCCAGGACGGCCAGTCTGGAGGGTAGCCACGATTCCGGTAAAACCGCCTTCGAAAGCGCTCAGCCATTTTTCCGGCGCCCCCTGCGCACGGGCGCGCGCAAATTCACGGGCAAGGGTTGCTTCATCCGGCAGGCCCATCCGGCTGTCGGCGTCCACAACGTCACGGCCCAGGGCCAGTTCATATCCTAGCCGATCAAGAATTTCAGCCACTTTTGCGGCGGTACGAAACTCCACCCAGCCGGATTCGGCATAGTGGTGGAAATCGCGCCGCCATGCGGTTAGTTGCGGAGATAACGTCTCAAGGTAGTGCGCTAATGCCTGCATCGTGTTTCCTGTCATCATTAGATTATGTGAACTCCCTCACGGTGTGATAGTTTTTACTTATCACTCACTGCTTTTTCACAGATTTAACCTTTCGGGAATTACCCTGACACAATCATTTCCATTAAAGTAGATGACAGTTTCTTTTCTCTGATAAACAACGGTTATCGGTGCAGCTATGACATTTCATGTAAAATTTCATCAAATTCGGGCCTTTGTGGAAGTGGCGCGTCAGGGGAGCATTCGCGGTGCCAGCCGGGTATTGAATCTGTCGCAACCGGCGTTGACGAAATCAATTAAAGAGCTTGAAGAGGGGATTGCCGCCCAGCTTTTTATCCGCCGCAGTAAAGGGGTGGCGCTGACCGAATGTGGCGAGAGCTTCTATCACCATGCCAGTCTCATTCTGGAGGAGTTGCGTTCAGCGCAAGAGGACATTTTGCAACGTCAGGGGAAACTCGCGGGGCAGATTAACATCGGCATGGGGGCCAGCGTGGCACGTCTGCTGATGCCCGGGGTGATTAGTCGCTTTCATCAGCAACACCCGCAGGTGAAGGTGCGCATCATGGAAGGCCAGCTGGTGTCGATGATCAATGAATTAAGGCAGGGTGAACTGGATTTTACTATCAATACCTATTACCGGGGACCTTACGATCACGAATTTAGTTTTGAAAAACTTTTTGAGAAGCCTTTTGCAATATTCTGCCGGGCGGGGCATCCGGCGTTGGGCGCAACATCGATAAGCGAATTGTTAAAATACAGCTGGACGATGCCCACACCGCGAGGCAGTTATTATAAACAGTTGGAAGAAGTTTTTATTAATCGAGAACAATTCCCAAATATCGGCGTTGTATGCGAAACATTCTCATCCAGTATTAGTCTGGTGGCGCAAAGTGATTTTTTGAGCATATTACCGCAGGAGTTGGGGTGTGACCCGCTGCTGGCAAACCGGCTGGTGATGCTCCCGGTCAAAGAGACGCTGCCGAAGGCAACCTACTACCTCATCCAGCGCCGTGACACGCGCCAGACGCCGCTGACGACATCGTTGATCACGCAGTTCCGCCGGCATGCGAGGCAGATAAATAGTATGGCGGACGAAGGATAAAAAAATAGAGCCTGTCGACATCCAACAGACTCTACAGTACCCACAGCAATGCTCCACATGCATACACTGCTTAATCATTCCTTGTGCAGATGGATGCATTTATAACTGTTATCCTGGAATAAATAAAGGAAATAACGCATTCAGTGTCACAATTTTTATATTGGGGCTCGGTATTAACTATTATTAAATTTGACTTAAGTGGCGATTAAGGGGTCGGTTACTTTACTTATTTAACTTTTATTTTTATTTCACGGCAGCGTTATATTCGCCTTACCCCTGCCCATTGAGCCATCTATACTACCCAGGTATAGTAAGGGGTCAGTAGAAGCAGGAGGATTGCCATGAAACCCGATGATAGATCGCTTTTCCTTGATGCGATGCAGGACGTCCAGCCTCTGAAACGCTGCACCGATATCCACTGGCAGCCCGCCCCAAAAGCGCGTGACAAACAGTCGCTCGATCTGGAACAGCTCGATAACTTTTTGACCACCGGCTATCTCGATATTCTTCCGCTTGCAGAGCCGCTGGCCTATCAGCGCGAAGGTATCCAGCAGGGCGTAGTCGAGAAGCTACGTCTGGGGAAATATCCGCGCCAGGCCAGCCTTTCGCTGTTGCGCACCCCTGTAGAGCAGTGCCGTCAACGGCTGTTTAGCTTCATCTGTCAGGCCGAGCGGGAGGGGCTTCGTAACCTTATCATCGTGCACGGTAAAGGCCGTGAGGCGGATTCTCACGCCAACATCGTGCGCAGC
Source organism: Leclercia pneumoniae (assembly GCF_017348915.1). Lineage (NCBI taxonomy): Bacteria > Pseudomonadati > Pseudomonadota > Gammaproteobacteria > Enterobacterales > Enterobacteriaceae > Leclercia > Leclercia pneumoniae. The sequence goes on from NZ_CP071383.1 coordinate 2,001,124, forward strand.
TATCTGGCTCGCTGGCTGACGGAATTCGAGGCGGTTCAGGCTTTCTGCCCCGCGCAGCCTCATCATGGCGGCAGCGGAGCCTGCTATGTCGCATTGCGCAAGTCCAGCGAAGCCAAACTCGACACGCGCGAACGCCATGCCAAACGGAGCCGCTAAAGCACATTGAACGCGGCCTGACTGTTTAGCGCCAGGCCTGAAAGGGCCACGCCCGTTAAAAACAGCGGCGTCAGCCGATTCACCACCGGGAGGGAGCGGGCAGGTAAACAGCGGCGGACGCTCAGGATCCAGAGCGACAGAATCAGCAGATCCAGAATCACCCAGCCCAGCGTAAGCAGGGTTACGCTCAGCGCAAAATCGGGTGTTACGCGAATAAACTGTGGGAAAAAGGCGGCAAAGAAGAGGATGTCTTTGGGATTGGCGATAGCGGTGAAAAAACCCACCCCAAATCCCCCGCGGCGAGGCTCGTCATGGGCCTCTGTGCCGCCTTGCCGCCACAGATCCGCCGCCAGCCAACCGAGATAGAGAGAACACGCCACGCCCGCCAGCGGAAGCGAGAGGGGATGAATGCGCACCGCTCCGCTCAGCATCACTACCGCCCCGACAATCAACATGAGCGACGCAAGATTACTCCCCGCAACGGTGATAAAGGCCGGGCGGTACCCCTGACGAAGCGCCGTATGGGTGACAAGCGCCACGACCGGACCCGGCGTAATCAATAACAGCACCACCGAAAAGAGATACGTCGCGAACAAGCTGATAACCATCACTGCCTCCGGGTAAACAAAGTGAGTGGGGAGTGTCGGCAAAAGCTGGGGAATTGAAAAACGGAAAATCCTGCGATTAAATGTGAGTAAAACTCATCATGGAAGATCGCGATGTCCTCACCCCTTCCGCCCTTATATGCGCTGCGCGCCTTTGATATCGCCTGCGCTGCAGGGCTCTTACACCCGCGCCGCCGAGGCGTTGCACGTTACCCCTGGCGCCATCAGTCGCCACATCCGCACCCTGGAGGCGCATTTCCATTGCCAACTGTTCCTGCGTAAAGGGCCCCGCGTCGAGTTAACCGATGCGGGACGAGCGCTGGCCAGCCAGTTACGTGCCGGATTTGTCGCGCTTGAAAGCGCCTGTGATGCCTTTCGTACTGCCCGTCACTGCCTGCGCCTGAAGGCACCTACCACCCTGACGGTCAACTGGTTGCTTCAGGCGCTGAAAGGCTTTCATGAACGCCATAGCTTACCGGAGGTGCAGGTCTCCAGCGTCTGGATGGATGTAGACCGGATCGATTTTCATCGTGAGGCTTTCGATTGCGCCATTCTGCTGGGGAACGGGCAGTTCGGCCAGCAGACCCACGCCCTGCGGCTGTTTGCGGAGCGTCTTGCCCCTGTCTGCGCACCCTCGCTGGTGGCGCAGGCGCAGCGCAATCTTCCGGGTTGCGATCTGATACATCCCTCGGCAGACCGCCGGGACTGGCGTCGTTGGCTGAAAGACACCCCGCTGGAACAGCAGGTGGATATCAGCCGCGGCCATCTCTTCGATACGCTGGAGCAGGGGAACCAGGCCGCCATCGCCGGGCATGGCGTGTCGGTGGCCGACCTGACCTTGAGTCGCCACGCGCTGGAGAAGGGGGTGCTGGCGCTGCCGTTTTCCCGCCAGGTGGTGACGGGCGATGGCTACTATCTGGTCTGGCCGGAAGACAGTCCCCGCAAGAAAGAGATCGCGACGCTGCGTCACTATCTTCTGACCTGCGTACCGGAGTGCTGCGATGAACAATAACGCGTTAACCTATCAGCGTTTTGGCGAACCCGACGCCGTGCTCAGGCTGCAGAGCGAAAATAAAGGGGCGCGTGCGGCAGATGCACTTCGGGTTGAGATGCTCTACGCCCCGGTGAACGCATCCGATTTAATTCCCATTACGGGAGCCTATCGCCATCGAATCTCCCTGCCTGCCGTGGCGGGCTATGAAGGAGTGGGTAGGGTGATAGCCGCGCCGGCTGCTTTTGGTCATCTGCTGGGGCGGCGCGTGCTGCCTCTGCGGGGAGAGGGCACCTGGCAGCAGCGAGTGGACTGCCCGGCTGCGCTGGCGATCCCGGTGCCGGATGAGGTCGGTGATACGCTGGCCGCACGAGCGTTTATCAATCCGCTGGCGGCACAATTGATGCTGAAACTTTATCCTGTAACGGGCAAACAGGTGCTGCTCACCGCCGCGGGATCAGATTGTGCCCTGTTACTGGGCCAGTGGGCGCTGGGTAGCGGCGCCCGGGCTGTCTATGGCATCCACCGTTCGCCAGCACATGCCGAACGACTCGCCGCACTGGGCATCATTCCTGTGGCGCAGGAGGATGCCGGGGCGGTTTGCCACGTCGCCGCCACTAGCGAGGGGGTATTCGATGCGACAGGAGGCGCACTGGCGCAAAGTTTGCTGGAACGAATGCCGAAAAAGGGAGTCTTTGTGAGCTATGGCCTGCTCAGCGGACAGCCCTTTACCCTGAGACACCACTACCCGCAGGTGCACTGGTTTCATGTGCGCAATACCTTTGCCACCCTGACTACCGAGCAGTGGCAGGCCGAATTTCAGTCCCTGTGGCCACGGTTGATCTCCAGCCACTCTAGCCACGCGGTGGTCTGGCCCTTTGCCAACTGGCATGATGCGCTGACGCATTATCGCCAGCCGGGGAGAGTGGGGAAACCGCTACTTAAGCTGACGGGCGCGTAAAGGTTAGCGCGATGGCTGCACATCGCTGAGCAGCACCGCAATGCTCTGCCCCCCTGCGGTCTGCTCAAGGGCGATCTTGACCATAATCGTCAACGGCACAGAGAGCAGCATGCCCACCGGCCCCAGCAGCCAGCCCCAGAAAATCAGTGATAAAAAGACCACCAGCGTAGAAAGTCCCAGCCCGCGCCCCATCATGCGCGGCTCAAGGATATTGCCAAACACGAGGTTAATCAGCAGATAGCCCGACAGCACAATCAGCGCATCGTAAAAACCGCTAAACGCCAGCACCTGAACAATGGGGGGAATAGCGGCCAATACTGATCCGATATTAGGAATGTAGTTCAACGCAAAGGCCAACAATCCCCAGACGAACGCGAAGCGGACCTCCAGCAGGGTGAGCATGCCCCAGACCACCAGCCCGGTCACGACGCTGATCGCCGTTTTCAGCACCAGGTAGTGGGTTACGCTGTCGAGCGCACGCTGGATAGCGCCCATCCCTTCAGCGGGGCGTGCCATGAGCGGCTGAAGTTTCGCCGGTAGTTGCGGCACTTCAATCAACATAAACACTACCGTCAGAAGCAGCAGGAAAATCGAGGTCATAGCATTCGAAAGCTGCGTCAGCAGATTGGTCACCAGGGTCATGGCGGCGTTGGGATCGATAAATGTTTGTAATTGTTCGATCGACACATCGATACCCACGCGGTGGAGCCAGGGATCGAGCCGTTGTAAGGGCGCCAACAACGAATCGCGGTAAACGGGCAGGGTGCGCGCCAGCTCGTTCAGTGAACTGCCCAGATATGCCAGCAGCAGGACCATGCCAAGAATAATCACGCCAATCAGGAGCGAGATAGCCAGCACGCGCGGCACGCGCAGGCGCACCATCCGCTGCACCAGCGGATTGAGTACCACGGCAATAAACAGCGCCAGAATAAAGGGAACGATAATATCGGCAGCAAAACGGATCCCGGCTAGCACGATGACCAGCATGCCCAGCATGATGACTATTTTTAATCCGTTGAGCGTGATGATAGGTTTTGCCATACGAGCTCCTGCGTTTTTTGTTAATAATAATCGCGAGGCGCAGGGAAATAAATTAACCAATATCAAACGACAAGGGTAAAGAATTGAAAAGGTATTGAGTAAATATTTGCCCTGTGATAAAAATCAGCTGTGTTTAACTACCGGAGACAATTTTCATCTGCAATGACGAGAAGCAACACCGCAGATAATTGTAATTTTATGGACAATCTGTTCAGGACGTATTTCACAGCATTTACATTTGGTTTCTCCCCCTCTTTCTCTCCGCTTGCTGGTGAGCAACACTGGCGCAACGCGCTATAGATCCCTCTCTCTGCCTGAGCTGACGCTACGCGTTTAGCTTTCTATTGCTATTTCTTTTTTTAGGTTTGCTGTTCACAGCGAGCCGCGAAGGACTCTATTCTCAAGCAGGAGAAAACCATGTTTTACTGGATCTTATTAGCTCTGGCCATTATCGCTGAAATAATCGGCACGCTGTCGATGAAATGGGCAGCAACCAGTGGTGGACATGCCGGGTTTATTTTAATGCTGGCGATGATTACGCTCTCTTATATATTTCTCTCATTTGCAGTAAAAAAAATCGCGCTGGGTGTCGCCTACGCACTCTGGGAAGGAATAGGTATTTTAATAATTACCCTTTTCAGCGTGATGCTGTTTGACGAAACCCTTTCAACGATGAAAATCGCCGGTCTGACGACCCTGGTCGCAGGCATTGTGTTGATTAAATCGGGCACCCGTAAAAGCAAAAAACAGAAAAACGAGGTGACCCATGCAGCAGTTTGAATGGATCCACGCCGCCTGGCTGGCGCTCGCCATCGTGCTGGAGATCGTCGCGAATATTTTCCTGAAGTTCTCTGACGGTTTTCGCCGCAAACTTCAGGGCCTCCTCTCTATCGCCGCCGTGCTGGGGGCCTTTAGCGCCTTGTCTCAGGCGGTCAAGGGGATCGATCTGTCGGTGGCCTATGCTCTGTGGGGCGGTTTCGGCATCGCAGCGACCTTAGCCGCGGGCTGGATCTTATTTGGTCAGCGCCTCAATCCTAAAGGCTGGGTCGGATTAGTGTTACTGATTGCCGGAATGGTGATGATAAAACTGGCCTGACTGTTCTGCTGCCTGCGAGAGCGGGCAGCGAAATTTGCCACCTGTGTTTGCTGAAAATTAGGTGTTCAAGAGGGGCATTGAAGAGCTAACTTAGTCAGCCGGCAGCGCATCTGGTACAGCAGGCCGGTGCCTGTTGACGACATCAGGCAGTAACGTATATTGCAGCTGGGGTGCATTACTCTTGCGCCAGAGCCTGTAATTTGTCGCGAAAGCCGGTGACGGAGAGCGCGCGGTTATCTGCCCGCCAGCGATCTTTCGCCGCCGGCGCCGAGCTTTGTACCCCAATCAACTGCCAGCCGCTGGCGGTTTTCAACATCAGAGGTGAACCGCTGTCACCCGGCAGGGTGTCGCACTGGTGCGAAAGAACGCTGTTTTGCGCCCAGCCGGTGACGACGCAGTCCTGGTGCGTAAAGAGCCTGTCCAGATGATCTTCCGGGTAACCTGCCTGCGTCACTTTGCGATCGGCTGCTTTCAACGCGGCGGTTAGCGCGTCCTTATCGCCGCTAAACAGTGGTAGGGGGGTGATCCCGGACGGCGGATAACGCAACACCACCAGCCCAAAGTCCCATGAAGCCGCGGCAGGGGGAACAATCCAGCCGTCGCCATCGGCCTTCAGCCGTTTGCCTAGAGAGGCATCCACCCGCCCTTCGATACCGTGTATTTCATAACGCCATAACCCTTTTTGCGACACAAAGCGCAGGGCGAGCGCTTTATCTTCTTTCCCTTTTGGCGGGGTAAGCAGACAGTGCCCGGCGGTCAGGGCCAGGCGTGGGGTAATGAGGGTGGCGGTGCAGAGGTTTCCGCTGGCGGTTTCAAGCTGTCCGATCGCATCCCAGGGGGCCTGGGTGGGATCGCTAACGCGCGTACGGTCATCATGACCAAAGAACAGCGTCTGAATTTCATCGGCATTCGCCGCGTCATCGCTGCCGTCGTCGGCATAAGAAAAACCTGATAAGAGACTTAACGTTCCCAGTAAAATCGCTGCAGATCTATGCATAGCTCACTCTGAAAGGGATAATTATGATTATTAAAGTAAACCCTGTTAAATAACTATAGACGGGACCGCAAGAAAGTGGGAGCAAAATCAGCGTGCTACATTCAGGAAAGGAAAAAACTACCGGAAATCAGCGCGCACAAAATTAGGGTGATAAGAATCAGCTCAAACCGATAGCGACGCAGCATAACGCCCTCCGGAAATAAAAACGGTGCCGGAACAGATTGCGCTCCGGCACCGGGATACTGATGTGCCCTCAGGCACGCATGACCTTATGCAGCGGGCTGGGCAGCCGGTTTAGCCGCGTCGTGTTTTACCGCTTTCTTGTGATGTTTTTTTGCTGCCTGGGCTTTCTGTGCAACCGGCGCAGCTTCCTGTTTTTTCACCGCTTTTTTATGGTGTTTTTTCGCAGCCTGCGCTTTCTGCACTGCGGCTTTCTTGTGTTTTTTATGGTGCACAGTTTTTGCCGCTGGCGCCGCGCTGGTGGTTGCAGTGGCGGCAGGTGCCGCGGTGGTGGCAGCATCTGCAGCGAACGCAGCAGAAGAGAGACCCATAGCAGCGGCAACAACCAGAGCTAATACTTTTTTCATCGTTCTGTCCTCGAATTGGTTTTTCATTTAACCCCACTGCGGGGCCGTTGAAGAGACTATATCCCTGTAAATCCGAGGCTTCCGTGAGTGATTGGTATCGGCGTGTAACGATATGTACAACCTGTGCGAGAAGCGCTTTATTCAGCGACCAGCCACATATCGGCCTCATCAAACATCTCTTCCAGCATGCGGTTCAGTTTTTCACGATCGCTTTTGCTGGCATCGCTGTTGAGACTGTTGGCCTGCATTGGCTTTACCTTAACTACCGCCTCCGGGAAGATGCGGTTAACCCGGCGGGTTAATTCATTAAGGATGATCTCTTGTGCGCCAGGCAGACCCGCCACATTGCGCTTGTCGTAAATGAGTTCCACAAACATCGGTTAATCCTTGCACTGTTTTTATATCCAGTATTTAAACTGGCGCAGTCAAAAATAGCAAGCGGGAAATCGCCGGGCGGAGCGCCCGGCGCGAGAGGTCAGAGGTAACGTGAGGTGAGGTGCTGGCGGAAGTACGCACTATTCAGATCTTCGCCGGTGGCCTGCTGAATGAGCTGCGAGGTGCTGAAGCGACTCCCGTGCTGCCAAATATTCTGGCGTAGCCAGTCGAACAGGGCGCTGAAATCGCCTTCGGCGATGGCGCTGTCCAGTCCCGGCAGCGCGTTTCTGGCCGCATGGAAGAGCTGTGCGGCATACATCGCTCCCAGCGTATAAGACGGGAAGTAGCCAAAACCACCGTCGGTCCAGTGAATATCCTGCATACAGCCGTTACGGTAGTTATCTTTCGTCGATAATCCGAGCCAGGCCTGCATTTTTTCATCCCACAGGGCTGGAATATCGTCCACTTCGATATCGCCGTTAATCAGCGCACGCTCGATTTCGTAGCGCAGAACCACGTGTGCCGGGTAGCTCACTTCGTCCGCATCTACGCGGATATACCCCGGCTTAACGCGCTGGTTCCAGGCGATAAAGTTCTCTTCAGAAAACGCCGCCTGGCTGCCGAAACGTTGATGAACGGCAGGAAGCAGCTTTTTCAGAAAGGCGTTGCTGCGCCCGAGCTGCATCTCAAAAAACAGGCTTTGAGATTCATGAATGGCCGTCGAGCGCGCCAGCGCAACCGGCTGACCTTGCCAGGTGCGCGGCAGGTTCTGCTCGTAACGCGCGTGGCCGGTTTCATGCACCACGCCAAACAGGGCGCTGAGCAGATCCTCTTCGTCGTAGCGAGTCGTGATTCGCACATCTTCCGGTACGCCGCCGCAGAAGGGGTGCGCGCTTACGTCCAGGCGTCCGCCGTTAAAATCAAAGCCGAGCATCGTCATCGTCTCAAGCCCCAGCTCACGCTGAGTGGCAATCGGGAACGGCCCCTGAGGCGGCACGAACGACTGCTGGGCCTGCTTTTCGACAACCTGCGCCAGCAGTTGCGGCAGCCAGGATTTCAGATCAGCAAAGAGTACATCCAGCCGGGCGCTGGTCATGTCCGGTTCGAAAATATCCAGCAGCGCATCGTACGGGGTGCAGCCTTTCGCCTCCGCGCGCAGGCGGGCCTCTTCACGGCTGAGTTTGACCACCTCTTTCAGGTTGGCCGAAAAGCCTTGCCAGTCATTCGCGGGGCGCTGGGTACGCCAGGCATGTTCACATTTGCTGCCCGCCAGCGATTTCGCTTCGACCAGTGCTTCAGGCAGGAGAGACGCCTGCTGATAATGTCGCTGCATTTCTCGCAGGTTGGCCTGTTCGACGTCGTTCAAATTCTCACTCTGAGCCGCATCCAGCCATTCGCCCACTTTTTTATCGGTGAGGATCTGGTGTTGCAACACGCTCAACTCTGCCAGGGCTTCGCCACGTGCCGCACTCCCGCCTGGCGGCATCATGGTAAACATATCCCAACTGGCGATAGAGGAGAGGTGGGAGAAACGGGAGAGACGCTGGAAAGTGCGGGTGAGTTGTTGGTAGTTATTGTTTTCCATTAAGACCTCGTGTCTGAACAAGCCAATGCCCCACGTTAGCATCAGGCTGGCGTAAACACGAGGCCGGGTTTATTTAATGCAGCCGTTTATGCAGGCTGGCCCCCACCAACAGCGCGGCACAGAGCATCAGCGCGATAAAAGCCCCTACGCCGTTCCAGCCGTAGTGGTGCCAGAACACGCCCCCCAGCGTCCCGGCAAGACTGGATCCGAGATAGTAGCTGAAAAGGTAGAGAGAAGAGGCCTGGCCTTTTGCGCGGCGAGCACGGGGGCCAATCCAGCTACTGGCCACCGAATGGGCAGCAAAGAAGCCCGCCGAGAAGAGCAGCATCCCGGCAAAAATCACCCACAGTGGAGAGAATAGTGTCAGCAGAAGTCCGCTCAACATTATTCCCGTCGAGGCCACCATGACCGGGCCGCGGCCATAGCGGGCCGTCATGGCGCCCGCTTTCGGCGAACTCCAGGTGCCGGTCAGGTAAGCCACCGACAGCAGGCCCACCAGCGCCTGGCTCAGATGCCAGGGGGAGAGCATCAACCGGTAACCGATGTAGTTAAAGAGGGTCACAAAGGCGCCCATCAGCAAAAAGCCCATCAGGAACAGGCGCGGGAGCCCTTTATCCCGCCAGTGGAGGCGAAAGTTGATAAACAGCGTTTTCGGACGCAGCGAAGTGGGGCGGAAATGGCGTGATGCCGGCAATATACGCCAGAACATCAGCGCTGCGGCCAGCGCAAAACAGCCAATAGCCGCCAGCGCGATCCGCCAGCTAAAGAAGTCGGTAAACACGCCGCTTAGCAGGCGTCCGCTCATGCCGCCAATCGAGTTTCCGCTGATATAGAGCCCCATCGAAAATGCAACAAAACTGGGGTGGATCTCCTCGCTAAGATAGGTCATCCCTACTGCTGCTACGCCGCTCAGCGATAAGCCTATCAGCGCGCGCATCAGCAAAATACCGTGCCAGCTGGTCATCAAAGTCGATAGCAGGGTACAGATCGAAGCCAACAGCAGGGCGGTAACCATCACCGGTTTACGCCCTATGGCATCGGAGAGCGGGCCGGTAAAGAGCAGTCCAATAGCCAGCATGCCGGTGGAAATCGAAAGGGAGATACTGCTGCTGGCTGGTGAAACGCCAAACTCGCTGGAGAGTACCGGCAATATCGGCTGTACGCAGTAGAGCAGGGCAAAGGTCGCCAGTCCGGCGGAAAAGAGCGCGAGGGTGACGCGCATAAATTGCGGCGTACCGCGCTTTATGAATTGTACCGGCAGCGGTCGGGCGGGTTTGTCGTCGATCTCGCTTGCCGGCGCGATATCGGCGGTAGTTGTACGGCTCACTCTGTTTCCTTGGTTTAGGTTTCCGTGACGATGGGTAATGGGTATGACCACAATGATCAGGGTAGGAAATTGTAAATATTCTGTCTAATATATTAATAATCTCAAATGATACTTTAAATATATGAATATTGAGCTGCGACATTTGCGCTACTTTATTGCCGTAGCTGAAGAGCTGCACTTTGGCCGCGCGGCGGCCAGGCTCAACATCTCGCAACCCCCGCTGAGTCAACAAATTCAAATACTCGAGCAGCAGGTCGGGGCGCGACTGCTGGCGCGAACCAACCGAAGCGTTGCGCTTACGGCGGCGGGTAAACAGTTTCTTGCCGACAGCCGCCAGATCCTCGGTACCGTAGACGAGGCCGCCGCCCGTGCGGCACGGCTTCACCTGGGTGAAACCGGAGAGTTGCGCATCGGTTTTACCTCTTCCGCCCCCTTTATCACGGCCGTCTCGACGACGTTGTCATCGTTTCGCCGTCACTATCCCGACGTGCATATTCAGACGCGAGAGATTAACACCCGTGAGCAGATCGCTCCCCTGAACGAAGGGTCGCTGGATCTGGGGTTAATGCGCAACACCCAACTCCCGGAAAGCCTGGACTGGCAACCTATTCTGCGAGAACCCCTGATGGCGATGATCCCCAAAGATCATCCGTTAGCGGCAAAGCCGACGGTGACGCTGGCCGAGCTGGCGCGAGAGCCGTTTGTCTTTTTTGATCCGCATGTGGGCACCGGGCTTTATGACGATATTCTCGGGATAATGCGCCGTTATGGGCTGGCGCCAGTGATGGCCCAGGAGGTGGGTGAAGCGATGACGATTATTGGGCTGGTGGCGGCCGGGCTGGGGGTATCTATTCTGCCCGCCTCGTTTAAGCGGGTGCAACTCAACGAAATGCGCTGGGTCCCCCTTGCCGAACCGGATGCCGTTTCCGAAATGTGGCTGGTCTGGCCCAGGCACCACGAACTGAGCGCAGCGGCACAGCGTTTCAAAACGCAGCTGATTACTGCCGCGCCGGGGCGCTAAAATCGCCAAAACAGGGTTAAAAACGTGCGGTTAATCACAAGGCTACGTAAATATTTGACGACCGACGGTGAAGTGTTTCACCATAGCCGAAAGTTTATTTCGAAGCGCGAAAATAAGGGAGTACGTGGTGGTTGCTGATAGTCAGCCTGGGCATATTGATCAGATCAAACAGACCAATGCAGGAGCAGTATATCGCCTGATTGATCAGCTTGGTCCGGTTTCGCGTATTGACCTCTCCCGTCTTGCTCAACTGGCCCCCGCCAGTATTACAAAAATTGTCCGCGAAATGCTCGAAGCGCACCTGGTGCAAGAGACTGAGATTCAGGAGCCGGGCAGCCGTGGTCGTCCGGCAGTGGGGCTGGTGGTAGAAACCGAAGCCTGGCACTACCTGTCGCTGCGTATCAGCCGCGGTGAGATTATGCTCGCCCTGCGGGATCTCAGCAGTAAGTTAGTGGTAGAAGACCGCTTGCCGTTACCTCTCACAGCGGCGCAGCCGCTGCTGCAGCGCATTACTGCGCTTATCGATCAGTTCTTTATCAATCATCAGCAAAAACTGGAACGCCTGACCGCTATCGCTATCACGCTGCCAGGCATTATTGATACCGAAAACGGCGTTGTCCACCGCATGCCTTTTTACGAGGATGTGAAAGAGATGGCCCTGGGCGAAGTGCTGGAGAAGCATACCGGCGTGCCGGTGTACATCCAGCATGATATCAGCGCCTGGACCATGGCCGAAGCCCTGTTTGGCGCATCACGCGGGGCGCGGGACGTTATTCAGGTGGTCATCGATCATAACGTCGGCGCCGGCGTCATTACCGATGGTCGTCTCCTGCATGCGGGCAGCAGCAGCCTGGTCGAGATTGGTCATACTCAGGTCGATCCCTATGGTAAACGCTGTTATTGCGGTAACCACGGCTGCCTGGAGACCATCGCCAGTATCGAAAGTATTATGGAGCTGGCCCAACTGCGCCTGAGCCAGTCAATGAGCTCAATGCTGCACGGCCAGCCACTCACCGTCGAGTCGCTCTGTGCCGCCGCGCAGCAGGGCGATTTGCTGGCGAAAGATATTATTACCGGGGTGGGTAATAACGTTGGGCGCATTCTCGCCATTATGGTTAATCTGTTCAACCCGCAAAAAATTCTGATTGGCTCTCCCCTGAGCCAGGCGCACGATGTCCTCTTCTCGGCTATTGCCGACTGCATCCGCCAGCAATCCTTGCCCGCCTACAGCAAACACATTGCCGTTGAAAGCACCCAGTTCACTAATCAGGGCACCATGGCCGGAGCGGCGCTGGTCAAAGATGCGATGTATAACGGCTCCTTACTGATTCGCTTACTCCAGGGTTAATTGATTTCCGATAGAGTTACCAAATATTGCGCTATCTCAAGCCGATGATATCACGCATACCTTAGACTTCCTCCACTGAATTATTTCGTTGGTTTATATTTTCACGGCATAACGGTGGAGTAAGTGATGCTTAAGCGTTTCTTTGTTACGGGTACGGATACCTCTGTCGGCAAAACAGTGGTCTCCCGCGCCTTACTGCAGGCCCTGGCTGCGAGCGGTAAGTGCGTGGCAGGATACAAGCCAGTCGCAAAAGGCAGTAAAGAGACGCCAGAAGGATTGCGTAATAAAGACGCGCTGGTGCTGCAAAGCGTCTCTTCCCTGGCGCTGCCCTATGAGGCGATTAACCCTATTGCCCTCAGCGAAGATGAGAGCAGCGTAGCGCACAGCGGGCGTGTCGATTACACCTTGCTGTCGAACGGCCTGGCGAACTTAAGTGACAAGGTCGATCACGTGGTGGTTGAAGGCACTGGCGGCTGGCGGAGTCTGATGAACGACCTGCGTCCGCTCTCTGAATGGGTGGTCCAGGAGCAACTGCCGGTACTGATGGTGGTGGGTATTCAGGAGGGTTGCATTAACCATGCCCTTCTTACCGCCCAGGCTATCGCCAACGACGGTCTGCCGCTGGTGGGCTGGGTGGCGAACCGCATCAATCCGGGGCTGGCCCATTACGCCGAAATCATCGAGGTGCTGAGCAAAAAACTGCCGGGCCCTCTGGTGGGCGAGTTGCCTTACCTGCCACGGGCAGAGCAGCGAGAGCTATCGCAATATATCGATCTAACCATGTTCGGCCGCGCGCTGGCCGTAGATCGCGTTCTGGCGTAAGGTTCGCGACAGTACCGACGCCAGCACGCAGGCAATCAGTAAGCCGGGCAGCAGCGCATACTGCCCGGTCATTTCACAGACCATCAACGTCGCCATAATCGGCGCATGGGTGGTGGCCGCCAGCAGCGTGGCCATCCCCGTTAACCCCAGCAATATCGCCATCTCCGGCTGCGAGATCGCTACGCCGGCTATCCGGGCGAAGACCATTCCCAGCGCCATACCGATAAACAGCGTCGGTGTAAATACTCCACCGGGGGCGCCTGAACCGCTACTGGCTAATACCGCCAGCAATTTGCAGATCAACACGCCGCCTACGACCGCAAGCAGCGGCGGGGCCAGCAGATCCGCCTGAACCACGCTGTAGCCGTTGCCCCAGACCCGGGGCGTTAACAGCGACAGTAACCCGACAATCAATCCGCCCAGCGCCAACTGCAGCGGGGGAGAGAGCTTTAGCCGCACGAAGAGGGCGTGGCTTTGGTCCATCAACCACATTAAGAGGGGGCCGCCAAGCCCTGCCAGCAGCCCCATGGCGATCATCAGCACATAATCGACGCCGTCGGGTAAGCCGCTCAGGTGCACCTGATACAGCTGCGTCACGCCCGGGCTGAGAAGCTGAGTGGTCAAAAGCGCCACCACAGCGGCAACCACCACCGGGCCGAGCGAGGCGAGCATCAGGGTGCCAAACAGGATTTCGGCGATAAATAAACTGCCTGCCAGTGGAGCATGATAAGCGCTGGCCATACCGGCTGCCGCACCGCAGGCTATCCACAGTTTCCACTCGCGCTGTGGGGTAAAGCGCCTGGCAAACAACGAGGCCGCCAGCGCCGCCAGCAGGATCATTGCCCCTTCGCGGCCAATGGCGCTGCCGCTCGCCACCACCAGCAACGAGGCGAGGGATTTCACCAGACTGCCAGGATAATCGAACTGCCCGTCACCGGTTTCAATCGCCTCCATATAGTCGGTGGGGGCATGCGGGCGCTGGTGCGTATAGCGTTGCCAGCCCCACAGCAGCAGACCCGCCGCCAGTCCCCCGAGCGCCGGGGTGATGGCGCGCCGCCAGGGGGCCAGACTGGCGGCCGCGTTCACCAGGCTACCGCTGTCATTACTTAAAAATGCCACTTCGAGCAGGTACATCGCATGGCGAAAGACGGCCACGGCCAGTGCCGCCAGCACGCCCGTCAGGGTGGCAATCAGTAACCGACGAAACATCGCCCGGATATCGGGATAAGCATGAAGACGCTGCATAGCTCGGCAATAGAAGAGGAATAGTGGGGTAATTGTGAGGGAAAATCGACGGTCAGGAAAGCCGTATTCGGCCCGACAGAAGCCGGGCCGGATGGGATTAAGTGTCGCTATGAATATTCAGCGCCCGGCGGGTACGACCGGAGCTGAGGTATTCGGCAATATAGTCCTGGGAAATTTCGCCGTTATAGCGTCCCTCTTCATCGACGATGGGCATCCAGCTGGTATTGCTCTCGTAAAGGCGCGACAGAACAACGCGTAGGTTGTCCTCGGCTTTGCCGGTGATGCGGAACGGATGGATAATATCGCCACAGGCCCCCGTAGCATTTCGGGCTTCCCGACGCTTAACAAATCCAAGCGGCTTGCCCTGACCATCGACCACGGTGACGGCGCGAATATCGTTATCGTCCATGAGCGCGAAGGCTTCCATTAAAGCCGTATCCGGGCGCACGGTAAGGGTCGGCTGTTGGTCGGTGACATCACCCGCTGATACCAGCAGCAGACGCTTCAGGGTGCGGTCCTGGCCGACAAAAGAGCCGACAAAGTCGTTCGCCGGTTTTGCCAACAGCTCGTCAGGGCTGGCGCACTGTACAATACGCCCCTGGCGGAAGACGGCAATACGATCCCCCAGCTTGAGCGCTTCGTCGATGTCGTGGCTCACCAGCATCACCGTCTTTTTCAGCTTACGCTGCATCTCCAGGAACTGATTCTGAATCACTTCGCGGTTGATGGGGTCGACGGCGCCGAAGGGCTCATCCATCAACAGTACCGGCGGATCCGCCGCCAGGGCGCGAATCACGCCGATACGCTGCTGCTGACCGCCGGACATTTCGCGCGGATAGCGGTTTAGGAACTTGTGCGGATCCATCGCCACCATGTCCATCAACTCTGTAGCGCGTTCTTTACAACGTTTCTTGTCCCAGCCCAGCATGCGGGGGACCACGGTGATGTTCTCTTCGATGGTCATATTCGGGAAAAGACCGATCTGCTGAATCACATACCCGATGCTACGACGCAGGGTTACGGTATCCATGCCGGTGGTATCTTCACCGTTAATCAAAATTTTGCCGCTGCTGGGGGCAATCAAGCGGTTGATCATCTTCAGCGTAGTGGTTTTACCGCAGCCGGAAGGGCCCAGCAGCACACACATTTCGCCCTCGGGCACGTTCAGATTAACGTTATCTACCGCTTTCACGCCCTGACCATTTTTCTGGGCAAATTGTTTGGTGAGGTTTTCCAGTTTTATCATTATCGAATCCCCTTTGGAGTCAGAACGCGCTGCAAACGGTGCAGCAGCCAGTCCAGCACAATGGCTAACAGACAAATCATCACGGCGCCGGCAATCAGCATACGGATATCACTGCCGCCGATGCCGTTCAGTAACAGCAGCCCCAGACCGCCCGCGCCAATCACGGCGGCGATTGCCATCACCCCGATATTCATCACTACGGCGGTACGAATGCCGCCAAAGATGACCGGCAGTGCCATCGGGATCTCAACCCAGCGCAGGCGCTGCCAGAAGGTCATGCCGATACCGCGCCCCGCCTCCTGCAGACCGGACGGCAGACTGTCGAGGGCGGTATGGGTGTTACGTACAATGGGCAGCAGTGAGTAGAGAAACACGGCGGTGATGGCAGGCAGGGCGCCAATGCCATGACCGATCAGCGAAAAGAGCGGAATCATCAGCCCGAACAGCGCAATCGACGGTATGGTCAGCAGGATGGTGGTCAGGCCGAGTATCGGCGTGGCCAGCCATTTGTGACGGACAATCAGAATCCCGAGCGGAACGCCGATGATTATCGCCAGCCCTACCGCCAGCGCGACCAGCCACAGGTGCTGGAAGGTGAGGGTCATCAGATAACCCCAGTTGTCTATGATGTAGTGAATCGTCTCCATCTCTCCTCCTTACAGCAGTTTTTTGCTACGCAGGAAGTCGCGAGCGACCTGCTGGGGTGACTGATGATCGATATCCACTTTTTTATTCAGCTCGGTGATCACCTCATTATTTAACTGGTCAGAGAGCGTGTTCAGCGCCTCCTCCAGTCCCGGGTTTGCTTTCAGCGTATCCTGGCGCACCACCGGCGTAACCGCATAGCTGGGGAAGAAGCCTTTGTCATCTTCCAGCACCTTCAGGTCGAAGCCTTTTACCCGACCATCGGTGGTGTAGATCAGGCCGGCATCGACGAAACCGTCACGAATGGCGTTATAGACCAGACCCGGATCCATCTGGCGGATCTGTGGGCGGTCAAGCTCCAGCTGGTAGGCAGCCTGCAGGGGTTTCATGCCATCGCTGCGCCCGGAAAACTCCAGATCCAACCCCAGCAGCCAGTTATTGTCCGGATCGGTTTTACGGATTTTTTCAATTCTTTCCACCATCTCCGACATGGTATTAATGTGCTCCGCTTCGGCCCGCTTGCGCTGCATGGCGAAGGCGTAGGTATTGTTCATATCGGCCGGTTTAAGCCACACCAGACCGTGCTTCGCATCCAGGCGTTTTACCGTCTCGTAAGACTCTTCGGGCGACATGCGCTTATTGATATGGTTAAAGATAATCAGCGAGGTGCCTGTGTACTCCCAGGTCATGTCAATCTGCTTGTTGATCATGGCATTACGGGAGATCACCGTCGCGATGTTGGTCTTTGGCTGAACCTCAAAGCCTTTTTTTTGCAGATACTGCACGGTCATGGCGGAGAGGATATGTTGCTCGGTGAAGCTTTTGGTCGCCAGAATCAGTGGCGCGGCCTGCGCTTGCGCGACTAAGAGCGTGGCAGCACACAGCCCTGCCAGGCGGGAAAAGAGTGTCATGGTGGCTCCTTATTATAATTATCAGGCGGTGTGCGGGCTCAGAAGACGGCCCAGCACGGCCAGCAACGTATCCAGAATCAGGGCAAACAGCGCCGTGGCGGCAGCACCCAGAATCAGCGTCGGGAAGTCGTTCAGGTAGATGCCCGGGAAGATCAGCTCGCCATAGCTGCTGGCCCCGATCAGAAACGCCAGTGGCGCGGTGCCCACGTTAATGGCGGTTGCGATGCGGATCCCCGATAAGATTACCGGCCAGGCATTGGGCAGCTCGACCTGACGCAGGCGTTGCCATTTGGTCATGCCGATGCCATTTGCCGCCTCCAGTAAGGAAGAGGGAACTGAACAGAGCCCGGCGTAGGTGTTACGCACAATGGGCAGCAGCGAAGCAAGGAAAAGGGCGATGATGGCCGGAGTGTCACCGATGCCAATCACCACCATCGCCAGCGCCAGTACGGCCAGCGGTGGCAATGTATTACCGACGTTAAAGATCTGCATTACATATTCGGCAATACCGCGTGCGGCGGGACGGCTGAGGGCAATACCGCTGGGAATGCCAATCAACAAAGCAAAAAACATGGAGGAAAAGACCAGGATGAGATGCTGCTGGCCGAGATAGATCAGGTCAACCTGGCGCGCTTTTATCGTCTCAAGGCCAATTCCCCAGGTAAGCAGCCCGAGTACCACGGCGATGGCGGCGATAAATAACAGTGCGCGTGTGAAAAACGATGCGTGCATTGCGGTGTGCCTCCCTGTTGTGCATGCGTTATAGCAACCTGTTGGTCGCCTGTTGTTATGCCATGTTCCGGCAGGGTCTTTTTCAGCTATAGCAACGAGCCGGCAAAGGTGCCAGTTAATGACAAAAAGTGTTGTGCAAGGTTTAGAGGGAAAACAGGGTGTTACGCCTTATGGCATAACGTATGGTACAGGGCCGGGCAGAATAGTCTTAAACCGCGATGCTACAAGTGACAACGTCACTATGGTGGCGGCTGTCAACCCTGAAAACGCGGGTCTGGCAGCCTGGTCTGTTCGCCTGTACTCTTCGCGTTACCGCTCAGCGTCTCTTACGTGGTGACCTGAGCCAGCATAAAAAGAACTATCACAAATTCTGCAGAGGGAAGTGAGTGTGTTGCAGGGAAAAACTGGGGTGACTGGCGCACCCACGACAGCGCTAAAAATTATTGCCACGGGCATTGCGTTACCGGGAGAAAAAATCGTATCCGCAACGCTGGACCGCCAGCTCGGTAAGCCCGAAGGCTATGTTGAGCGACGCTCAAATATTCTCTGGCGCTATCATGCCACGGCAGAGGCCAGCCAGGCGGCTCTGGCGGCAGAGGCGCTGCATAACGCACTGGCCTCGGCGTCGCTCGCCCCCTCGTCCATCGACCTGCTGATTTGCGCCTCGGCCATTGCCGTTCAGGCGCTACCCTGCAGCGCGATCCATATTTTGCAGGCGGCGAATATGCCCGCAGGCGTAGCCGGATTTGACATTAACAGCAGCTGCGTGAGCTTCATCTCGGCGCTGGAAGTGGCGGCCGGCCTGCTCAATAGCGGCGCTTATCGGCGTATTGCTATTGTCTCGGCGGATATCGCTTCGCGGGGTATCGACTGGGCGCATGAAGAGTCTTCGCTGATCTTTGGCGACGGCGCGGCCTGCGCTATCGTTGAACGAGGAGACGGGACCAGCGGTATCGTCGCCAGTCTGATTGAAATGTATCCCGATGGCAGCGAACTGTGTGAAATCCGCGCCGGTGGCACGCGACGTAACCCGCGCGCGGGCATGACCGATCGTGATTTCCTGTTCCACATGCAGGGCAAACGCCTGTTTCGCTTCGCCGCATCGCTGATTGAGGACTATTTTGCACGTTTGCTGCAAAAAAGCGGTATTGCCCTTGATGAGATTGCTACCGTGGTACCCCATCAGGCCAGCCATCTTTCGCTTGAGCATATGCGTAAGCGCCTCAAGGTGCCGGAAGCGGTACTGGTCGACATCTATCGCTACTACGGTAATCAGGTGGCGGCCTCAATTCCGACTGCGTTACATGAAGCGGTCATCTCCGGGCGTTTCCAGCCGGGTAAACCCGTTATGCTGATTGGGACGGCAGCGGGGTTGACCCTTGCAGGAATGGTGCTGATCCCATGAAAATCCTGGTCACAGGCGCGACCAGCGGACTGGGTCGCAATGCGGTTTCGCAATTACTGGCGCAAGGGCATCAGGTGGTCGCCACCGGTCGCAATCGGTCGGAAGGCAACGCTTTAATGCAGGCGGGGGCGCACTTTATTCCGCTCGAGTTAACGACTGCCAGCGAGGCGGAGTGCCGCCAGTTGATGAACGGCTGCGACGCAGTATGGCACTGTGCCGCGAAATCGTCGCCCTGGGGCGGGCGCGCCGCCTTCTGGCAGGCCAATGTCGAGTCCACCCGCCGCCTGGCGCAGGCCGCTGGGGAGCTGGAAATCCCCCGCTTTATTCATATTTCGACTCCGGCCATCTATTTCGACTTTCAGCATCGCTACGATGTACAAGAGAGTGACCGGGCGCGCCATTTTTCCAGCCATTACGCCAGCAGCAAATACGCCGCTGAAGAGCGGATTCAGGCTGCGGTTGCGCGCTTCCCGGCCACCACCTTTGTGCTTCTGCGCCCGCGCGGCCTGTTCGGCCCTCACGACAGGGTGATCGTACCGCGGCTATTGCAGCAACTGCACCGCGACGGCGGCGTGCTGCGCTTGCCGCGTGGCGGAGAGGCGCTACTCGATCTGACCTATGTCGAAAACGTGGTGCACGCCATGACCCTCGCCACCGGCGAGGCCGGGCTGCGCTCCGGCAGCGTCTATAACATCACTAATCATCAGCCGCAGCAGCTTAAAACGATGCTCAACGCGCTGCTGCACCAGCAGCTTGGCCTGAACTATCGCATCCAGGCGCTGCCCTGGCCGCTAATGTCGCTGGTGGCTCGCGGTATGGAGTTGGTGGGCCATTGCAGCGGCAAGGAACCGCGCATTACCCGCTATAGTGCGGGCACGGTCTGTTTCGATATGACCTTAAGTCAACAAAGGGCCATTGATGAACTGGGGTATCACCCGGTGTTTACAATGGATGATGGCATCGCACGTACCGGGGAGTGGCTAAGAACGCATGGCAACGATCATCGCCTTTGAAGTGGGCTACTGTACCCATATTGGCTGCATGGCGCTAAAAGGCGCCGGCTTTCGCGTTTGCAAATTTCCTTCCCGCGCGTGGCTGCTGGAGGCAGGGGGCAAGCGCTGGCTATGGGATACGGGTTATGCCTCGTGGTTTGAGCAATATACCCGCGAAGGCGTTTTTCGCATTTATCGCCAGATGACGCCCGTCTACTTTGACCCGCAGGCGTCGCTGGCCCAACAGCTGCTCGCGCGCGGCATCACCGGCGGGGATATCGACGGCATTATTCTGTCGCATTTCCACGCCGACCATGTTGCCGGGTTACGCGATTTTCCTGGCGTAGCCTGCCTCTGCTCGGGGGAAGGCTGGCAGCAGGTGAGACATTTGCGTGGCTTTGCCGCGCTGCGGCAGGCCTTTGTCCCCGGGCTATTTCCCGCTGAGTTTGAATCGTCGCTCACTTTCTTTGAGCGCTTCGAATGCGTGGCGCTACCTGCGGCGCTGATGCCCTTTGATCGTGGATATCTGTTGCCCGGTAGCAATGACGAAATTCTGCTGGTGCCGTTGCCAGGCCATGCTGCAGGGCATTTTGGCGCCTTTGTGCTTACCGATGCGGGATGGACCCTACTGGCGGCAGATGCCGCCTGGTCTCCCACCAGTTACCGGGAGCTGAAAGGGCCGTCGCGTCTGGCGAACCTGGTAATGGCTGACCCGGCGGCGTTTTATCGCACGCTGGAAAAACTCAACCAGCTCTGGCAACAAGGGCAGGTGGATATCCGTCTTTGCCATGAGGGAGACTTATGATCCCGCTTCGGCTGTTATGGCGCTATTATCGCACCCGCCATCTGCGTTTTACCGACCGCGAGGCGCTGGAAGCGTGGCAGACCCGGCGCCTGGAAAGGTTTAAAATACGGGTGCTGTCCCGAAGCCCATGGTTTCGCCGTTATCTCAGGTTACCTCTCAGCCAGTGGCCCACCATGGATAAGGCGCTGATGATGGAAAAGTTCGATGAAATGAACACCGCCGGGCTGAAGCGCGACGCGCTGATGGCCTGTGCGCTGCAGAGCGAGCAGAGTCGGGATTTTCGTCCAACGATAGGGCGCTATAGCGTGGGGCTCTCGTCCGGGACCTCCGGGCGACGCGGGTTGTTTGTGGTCAGTCCGCATGAGCAGCAGGTCTGGGCCGCCGGGGTACTGGCGAAAGCGTTGCCGGATGGCCTGTTCGCCGGCGAGCGCGTGGCGCTTTTTTTGCGTGCGGATAACAACCTCTATCAGAGCGTCAATAACCGCTGGCTGAGCCTCGAGTTTTACGATCTACTGGCACCGTTTTCTGCCGGGCTTGCCCGTCTTGCACAACAATCTCCGACCCTGATCGTTGCCCCGGCGCAGGTGCTGCGCGCCCTGGCGCTGGCGGTACAGGCCGGCGAGCTGAGCTTATCGGTGAAAAAGGTCATCTCGGTAGCAGAGGTGCTGGACGAACAGGACAAAGTCTTGCTCAAGCAGACTTTTGGTTCAGTGGGGGAAATCTATCAGGCAACGGAAGGTTTTCTGGCGTCAACCTGTGCTCATGGCACGCTGCATCTCAATGAAGAGTTTGTGCATATTGAGCCCCAGTGGCTGGATGATCGCCGCTTTATTCCCCTTATTACCGATTTTACGCGCACCACTCAGCCCATTGTGCGCTATCGGCTTGACGATGTGCTGGTTGCGCGCACGACGCCATGCCCCTGCGGCAACGCCGCCCGCGCCATCGAGCGCATCGAAGGGCGCCGGGACGATCAACTGCAACTTCCCGATCGGGCAGGTAAGCCACAGGTGGTGTTTGCTGATGCCTGTAGCCGCGTGCTGGCCCAGACATTGCCTCTGACGGCGGACTACCGGCTGGAGCAGAACGGAGCGGCGAGCCTGACATTAATAGCGGATTGCGACAAGGCGATCCTTGAGCAGTGTCGCTCGGCTCTCAGCGAGCTCTTCACCCGCCAGGGGATCGTTCCAGAGTCGCTGGACTGGACCTTAATTTCCCGGCCGTTACCGGCGCACTTTGCCCATAAAAGACGGCGTATCGTCCGTCGCCAGGGGGAAGCATGAATGCGATAAAACCCCGTCTGTGGCACATGCTTCTCGGCTGGGGGGCGGTGGGGGTGGCCTACGCACTCAGCGATCGTCTGCAGGGGAAGGGATATCATCTGACACCGATGGCTATCGATTCCAGTATTCCTTTCTCGCCCTCGGCAATCTGGCTCTATTTGTCGTTTTTCCTGCTGGTGCCGCTTGGGTATTTGCTGGTTCCGCGCGATCGCTTGCGCTGGCTGACATGCGCCATGCAGCTGTCGGCACTGGGTGCAGGCGTGATTTACCTGCTCTGGCCGACCACGCTTCATTATCCCACTTATTCTCCCGACGGCAGCGCGTCGCAACTTCTGACCTGGCTTATTAGCGTCGATTCACCACAAAACTGTTTTCCATCGCTGCATGCGGCATTAACCCTGCTTTCCGTCTGGGCTATTGCCGCCAGACGGCAGGGCGTATTGACGGTGGCAAGCCTGGTCTGGGCGCTTGCCATTGGATTTTCGATCCTGCAGCTGCGCAGGCATCTGTTTATCGATCTGCTGGGCGGCGGCATGCTGGCCTGGGGATGCGGCTGGCTGGCGTTACGCCTGGAGAGGCGTCGGACATTACACAGGGAGCGTATTAATGAGTGATTTACTGGTTCCGATTATTGTTATGCTGGTTCTGGTGTTTGGCGAAGCGGGCATTTTACATCTGACCGGGCGACAAAAAATCGACTGGCACGATGTCGTCTTTAACATCAACTCCGGCCATATCGTCCTGTGGTTGTTCAGATGCACCGAGGTGCTCTGTTACGGGCTGGTCTTCAGCCGCTTCAGTCTGCACCTTTTTGATAGCGTATCACCGGTCTGGCTGTGGTTGTTCACCCTTCTGGCGTGGGATTTCGGTTTTTATTGGCTCCATCGCCTTCACCACACGCTGCGCCCTCTTTGGGCGGTACATGTGGTGCACCATCAGGGCGAGCATTTCAATCTTTCGCTGGGGGTGAGGAACTCATGGTACTCCTCATTAACGGGGATCCCGTTCTTTCTGGTATTAGCGGTGCTTGGCGTCCCGTTAAGCGTTTTTTTAGTCGTCTCCGTGCTGCATTACAGCGTGCAGTTCTTTAACCACAATGCCTTAACACCAAAGTTGAGTTGGCTGGAATATCTGTTTGTTACACCGTCACATCATCGGGTACACCATTACAAGGCGCGCCGCTTTGCCGATTCCAATTACGGCGGTACCTTTATCTTTTGGGACAAGTTATTTGGTACTTTTTGTCACGTCACGCCACCCGTCGAGCCCGGTTACGGTGTGCAGGGTGAACGTCCTTCCTCTAATCCTTTGCGAGAGAGCAATCTGCCTTTCCTGCGCATGCTTGGGGTGCGAAAAACGCGTGTTCAACCGCCCCGGCGGTTTAACGCCTCAGCTACGATCGTGATCGCCGGCGCGCTCTTACTGTTTGGCCTGGTGCTGGGTTATATCCAGCTTTACGGCTACGACATTGAGCGGGTCACCACGCAGCAGACCGCGCTGTTTTTATTACTGGCCGCAGGGTCTATCGCGCTGGGCGGGATCAGCGATGGGCAGCGGTGGGGAGTGGTGCTCTGGCTGCTGGTGACGCTGGGGTTGCCGCTGCTGTTTATCGGCATCTGGGACTGGCGCCAGCCTTACTGGCTGGGGGTGATGGCCGGGCTCGTTGTGCACGCCATTGCGCTGTTGGCGGGTCAAGGGCGCAGGGTGAACGAGCCACAGCGTGAACCTGTTTAATCCGCAAAAATCGATTCGTTTTCCTGCAGACGATCCACGCCTGGTCAGGGCGTTACAGCGTGAGTCACGGGCGTTATTGGCAAAAAATAATGATCACCGCTACGCCGATGCGCGCACTGTCGGTAAAGCGCTAGCTCTGCTGGCGCTGTGTCTGCTCTGTTATGGCGTGGCGCTAATCCAGCAGCACCTGTTGCCCTTTTTTGTCTGGTATCTGCTGATGATAGTCTGCGCAATGTTACTGGCGGTGAATGTTATGCATGACGCCTCCCACAATGCCTTTCTGCGCGGCAGGAGGGCGAACCGGTGGCTAAACCGGCTCATCACGGTACCGCTGGGCATGGATCCGGACTGCTGGCGGGTGCGTCACGTACGTTTTCACCACAGTTATACCCATATCGAATGCTACGATCCTGATACCGCCGAAAACGGTCTGCTGCGCCAGAGCCCCTGGCAGCGCTGGCGGCCCATAATGCAGGCGCAGCGCTACTACTGGCCGCTGGTGGCCGCATTGACCTTTCCCTGGTATATCTGGGTGATGGACTGGCTCGACAGAGGCGGGCTGACGCCGGTCACTCCCCACCTCGAGAAGCGTGGATTCGCCGGCTGGTGGGTTTTTCTCTGCGGTAAGGAGGCACACATCGCGTTCTCGCTGCTGTTACCTTGCTGGGTGATGGCAGACAGTTTTAGCGCCGGAACAGTAGCGGGTGTCTATCTGGCGAGCCAGATGACCTCGTCGCTCTTCTTCGTGATGCTGGTCATCGGTACCCACTGGGCGAAAGGCCATGCGCAGTTACCTCCTGAAAACGGCAAGATGAGTGAGGGCAGGCTGGCCCATGTCTTCACTACCACCTTTGACTGGTCTATCCGTCCGGCATGGCTGGGCTACTGGCTGGGCGGGCTGAATCTTCATCTGACCCATCATCTCTTTCCGCACTGGAATCATCGTCATTATCACGATTTAAGTCAGGTGATTGAGGCCATAGCGCGTGATGAAGGGCTGGATTACCAGCGCCTGTCGCTGCGCGATCTGCTGAAGCTCCAGCAGCAATTTTTAACACGGATGGGTGAAAAGCCAGAGGCGTAAACCTGCCCCGAAGGGCAGGTTTATCAACGATAGAGCGGTTTTTTCGCGACCGGGACGGGCAGCGCCGTTCGCCACGACTCCAGCGTCAGTCGGGCCAGTTGGGCGAGCGCGCTATAGAATGGATGCTGTGCCTCCTGTTCCAGCACGGAGAGAAAACGCTGACTCCAGGGCAGCAGATGTTGCGCCAGTAGCGCATCGCGGGCATCGTCACGCCCGTTTTCACTCAGCCAGGCTGCGAGCATCAACAGGGTACCGAAATGATCTTCGGGCTCATTTTGCTGAGCCTCAACGGTTATGGCGTTATCACGCATCCACTGGCGCAGCGCGAGCGTCGAGTCACCAAATAGCACCGATTCACGATCCAGCCAAACCGAACCCCATGGCGGAGCAGGTAGCGCATAGGGGCCGATAAAGAGCCGCTGCCAGGCTTCAGGTAACGGTTCATCGGCCGGCGCTTGCAGGATCTCAACCACAGGTTGCAGCTGTTCCGATGAAAGAGGCCAGTCGGCGGCCCAGTCCGTAGTGGAGAGGGCCGTTACCAGCGGTGCCGCCTCGGCGCTATCCGGTGCGTACCAGAACAGGGCGCCCAGAACCCGGGCGCTAAAAGCGAAAGATTCGCGATGTAAAACAGAATTCATGCCAACATCCCTTGCAGTGGCGCGGGGCAAACCCGCGCCGGTTTATCCGGCGATAGCCATGCCGGTTGTCATATGCAGACCATAAAAAAGGCCACGGCCGATTAACTCACCCACGACGACCAGAACAAACCCTGCAGCAAGCCCCCAGGTTTTCGGCGACTGGCGTCGCAGCAGTGGGCAAAGCCAGCATCCCAGCCCGGCAGCAAGCAGTATGATACGCCACACCTGCAGCGAACCATACTCCGGTAGCAGGGTACTGGCCTGCTGCACAGAGCTGTGAACAGTGGCGAGCATGTTGCTTTGCAGCACCACCACTGCCACAGTAGCCAGCAGCGCCAGGACGCTTAATGCCGCCGCCTGGCTATGGACCTTCACTTTTGCCGTCTGCAATAACAGCGCAGCAAAAATCGGGCCGCCCAACAGCACTGTCAGGAAGAAGCCCAGGGTGGTATATCCATTATGCCAGGTGGGGACGGTATCGATCTGATAGACGCGGGTCATTGCCCAGACAAAACCGATCCCCATAATTTGGGTGATCACCAGCCAGGCGGTGTAGAGCGCATCCGGCAGTTTCTTCAACATTGCCAGCAACCAGCCGAGGCCGCCTACGGCAAAGAAGAGCGAACCACTGGCGATTTCGTTACTGAGGGCAGAGGCCCCGATGCGGTTCAGGGAGTTAAAGGCCCGCAGCGGCGAGCCCAGATGCAGCACCGAGGCAATAAAGCCTGCCCCCATCACCAGCCAGACGAAGAACATCATGCGCAGGATCCGCTCCCGTGCCGGACCCTCGCTTTCCCGCATCAGGACAAAACCCATCACCAGTATTGCCCCCACGGCACACTGCCCAAATACCGTAAAAATGACCAGAGGCCACTCATGCCATCCGCTTCCCATCTCACACCTCCTTCGGATTGGCCAGATAGCCGGTGGTATCACCCGTTGGTCGGCTGTTGGCATTGGGTTTAATGACAATACTTGGTTTCGTAAAGTGCGCCGACGGCAGCGGCGCAACGGCCGCCAGCTCGCCGTGTTTCTGCCGCAGCTCGTCGATCGGGCCGAAGTCCAGTGCACGCAGCGGGCAGGACTCCACGCAGACCGGCTTTTTGCCCTCTGCCACGCGATCGTAACAGCCATCGCATTTGGTCATGTGGCCTTTGGCGGCGTTGTACTGTGGCGCGCCGTACGGGCAGGCCATATGGCAATAGCGGCAGCCAATGCAGACCTCTTCGTTAACCACCACAAAGCCGTCTTCCCGCTTGTGCATGGCGCCGCTCGGGCAGACTTTGGTGCAAGCCGGGTCTTCGCAGTGGTTACAGGCAATCGACAGATAGTAGGCAAAGACGTTCTGCTGCCAGACGCCGTTATCCTCCTGCCAGTCGCCCCCTGCGTATTCGTAAATGCGACGGAAGCTCACGTCCGGGGTCAGATCTTTGTAATCTTTACAGGCCAGCTCGCAGGTTTTGCAACCGGTGCAGCGGCTGGAGTCAATATAAAATCCATACTGGGTGGTCATCGACTACTCCTTATGCCTTCTCAATTTGCACCAGGTTGGTGTGCTGAGGGTTCCCCTTCGCCAGCGGTGAGGGGCGGTGCGTGGTGAGGGTGTTAACGCAGGCACCGTGATCGACGCGATCGCCATTCATGTCGGCGTTATGCCAGGCACCCTGGCCCATCGCGCTGACGCCGGGCATGATGCGCGGCGTGACTTTTGCGGCAATACGCAGTTCGCCGCGTCCGTTAAACACCCGGACCAGATCGCCGTTTTTAATCCCACGCGATGCGGCATCGAGCGGATTGATCCACACCTCCTGGCGACAGGCGGCCTCCAGCACGTCGATGTTGCCGTAGGTTGAGTGGGTGCGTCCCTTGAAGTGGAAACCAAAAAGCTGAAGCGGATAGCGGTCGCGCGCCGGATCATCCCAGCCTTCAAAGGTGTGAGCATAGATAGGTAGGGGGCTGATGGTCTCGTCTGGCGCAAGCTCCCAGCGATGGGCGATATCTGCAAGCTTGCTGGAGTAGATTTCAATTTTGCCGGAGGGCGTTTTCAGCGGGTTGTTAAGAGGGTCTTCGCGGAATTTCTTGTACGCCACAAAGTGCCCGGCAGGATCGCGTCGCTTATAGATGCCCATTTTCTTCAGCTCATCATAAGCGGGTAGTAGCGGATCCCGGGCCACCATCTTCGCATAAAGGTATTGCAGCCATTCTGACTGCGTGCGCCCCTCTGTAAATTTATCGTAGACATCCTTGCCGAGACGTTTAGCCACCTCACTCATCATCCAGTAGATAGGTTTGCGCTCAAATTTGGGCGAGGTCGCCGGCTGCAGGAAGATGAGATAACCCATATTCCCGGCGTAGTCGTTAGGGATGATATCTTCCTGCTCTACGGTCATTAAATCGGGCAGCAGCAGGTCGGCGTACTTCGCCGAGGAGGTCATAAAGTTGTCGATCACCACAATCATCTCGCATTGACTCTCGTCCTGCAGAATGGCGTGGGTTTTGTTGATATCCGAGTGCTGGTTAGTGATGCAGTTACCGGCATAGTTCCAGATAAATTTGATGGGGACATCCAGCTTCTCTTTACCGCGTACGCCATCGCGGGTAGCGGTCATTTCCGGTCCGCGGGCGATGGCATCCGTCCAGCTAAAGCAGGAGATTTGCGTTTTGACCGGATTTTCCAGCACCGGCATGCGCTCGATGGTGATGGTATAGGTAGATTCCCGCGCGCCACTGTTGCCACCATGTATGCCGACGTTGCCGGTAAGGATTGGCAGCATTGCGATGGCGCGCGCACTCAGCTCGCCGTTGGCATGACGCTGTGGCCCCCACCCCTGGCTGATATAGGCCGGTTTAGCGCTGCCGATTTCACGCGCCAGCTTCACAATACGTTCGGCAGGAATACCGGTAATTTTCGCCGCCCATTCAGGTGTTTTGGCGAGACCGTCCTCGCCGTCTCCCAGAATCCAGGCTTTGTAGTGCCCGTTGGCCGGGGCACCTTCTGGCAGGGTTTTTTCGTCGTATCCCACGCAATAGGTATCAAGAAAGGCTTGATCAACCCGATTTTCGGTAATCAGTACCCAGGCCAGGGCGCTCACCAGTGCGGCGTCGGTGCCGGGACGGATGGGTATCCATTCATCTTCACGCCCGGCCGCGGTGTCGGTATAGCGCGGATCGATGACGATCATTCGGGCGTTTGAGCGCTCCCGCGCCTGTTCGAGGTAGTAGGTAATACCCCCGCCGCTCATGCGCGTCTCCGCCGGGTTGTTGCCAAACATGACGACCAGCTGGCTGTTCTCGATGTCGGAGGTGCTGTTACCCTCGTTGCTGCCGTAGGTGTAGGGCATGGCACAGGCTATCTGTGCGGTACTGTAAGTACCATAATGGCTGAGGAAGCCGCCGTAACAGTTCATCAGGCGTGCCACCAGTGAGGCATACGGGGACGAACGGGTCACGTTGCCGCCAACGATGCCAGAGGAGTAGTTGATGTAGACCGCTTCGTTACCGTACTGGCTTACCACCTTTTTCAGGCTGTCGGTCAGCAGGTTCAGGGCTTCATCCCAGCTGATACGTTCAAATTCTCCTTCGCCGCGTTTGCCCACTCGTTTCATCGGATAGTTAAGGCGATCCGGGTGATTCATACGCCGGCGGATAGAGCGGCCGCGCAGGCAGGCGCGAACCTGGTGATTGCCGTAGATATCTTCGCCGGTGTTATCGGTTTCGACCCGCCACACTTCGTCATCGCGAACGTGCAGACGCAGCGCGCAGCGGCTGCCACAGTTAACAGAACAGGCGCCCCAAACGACTTTATCTTCTGCAGGCTGCGTGGCTTGCTGAACTGCCGCAGCCGCGCTACGTAACCCAAAAGGCAAGGAAATCCCGCCCGCTGCAAGAGCGAGGGAACCGATAGCGGTGGATTTGACGAGGCTTCGGCGACTGATCGCCCCCCAGTGCTGATGATCGGACATGGCTCACTCCATCGTTATTGTTGTGCAAACAATTTCATGCCTGATGATTACCAGGCTAATGACGAAGGGAGTGTTACCTGTTTAGAGGTAGAAAATATTAATCCTTATCAATGAAGAGGGCATTTCCCCCGCCAGGGCGGGGGAAAGTTACTGGGGCTCGGTGGGAGCATTGTCTTGCGTGGCGGCACCGCTTACCGGGTAATTGCCGCTGCTGGTGCGGGTATAGAGAATTTTATAACTGTCATTTGCACAGTGACCAACAACCTGAGTATCGGGTTGATCGCTTTGGTCGTTCGGCACAATGTTGAGGGTAAAACCCGACTCGGGTACGCCATTATTGATAATTCGCTGCTGTATATCGCTTTTAACCCGTTCGCAGGAATCGGGTGCCGCCAGGGCAGCCGGAGCCACGCCAGCCAGCAGCAGTGCAGTAATCAAAGGTAACTGTTTCATAACCGCCTCCTTTAGTTTGGCATCAGGTTAATTTTAGCAGGCTTAGTGTAAACGTCTGTATTTGCTAATATGATTGAGAATTATCTCCAGATTTGGTGAGTTACGTGAAGAAAATTGCAGCCAGTTTAGCCCTGACGACACTGTTGGCGGGATGTGATAACGCCTCAGCACCGCTTTCGTTTACGCCTGAAATGGCAAGCTTTTCTAATGAATTTGACTTTGATCCCCTGCGCGGACCGGTAAAAGAGTTCAGTCAGACTCTGATGAATGAGAAAGGGGAAGTGGCGAAACGGGTCAGCGGTTCGTTATCCACCGAAGGGTGTTTCGATACCCTGGAGATCCACGACATCGAATCGAATTCGGGGGTGGCGCTGGTACTTAATGCTAACTACTACCTCGACGCGCAGACGATGCAGAAAAAGTTGCGTTTACAGGGTAAATGTCAGCTGGCCGAGATGGTTGCTTCAGGCACTTCATGGGAAACCAATGACGCCGGATTTATTGTCAGCGCGCACGGGAAAGAGACCGATGTTAGCTATCGTTACGATGTGGATGGGTACCCGTTGGGCAAGACGAGCGTTTCAGGGGAGCAACGGCTGTCGGTGGCCTCCAAACCTTCTGCGGATCTTCGCAAGCGGCTGGATTATACCGCCGTCAGCATGCTGAACGACAAGACGCTGGGTAACGTTAAACAGAGTTGCGATTACGATCGCCATGACAACCCCGTGACCTGCGAGCTCCTGATTGTGGATCAGAGCGTAAAACCGGCGCAGGAACACAAATACACCATCAAAAACACAATTGATTACTATTGAGAAACCGCGCAGGGATCTGCGCGGTGAAGTGCAGGGCGATTAGGGTGCCAGGCTGCGGCCGGTGCGGCGGTCAAGGCAGCGCAGGGTATTGGGTTCCCAGTAGGCATTAACGTTCGCGCTTTGCTGGCACTTATCGCGCGCATCAAAGGCCACGTCCTCTTTATCCCACTCTTTCTCTGCGCGGGTATTAACTTTATGGCGCAGACTGCGGGTGTCGTTCCACTGCTCTTTATCCATTGCAGCGTTCTGACGGCTTTGCGCGCTATCCCCGGATTCGATAATCAACTTGCTGGTATTGGCAGAGACTGGAGCGATAAACATCGCCGCCAGCAGGGCAACCAATCCGAGACGTGTACTCATTGTATTCATGGTGATTTTCTCCCGAACGGCGAAGATTCGAAAATGACGCCGTCGATTCTACAACAGTCCATTTTGAGGGCAAAACCACATCAGCTGTGTGGAACGCTTCCTTATAGAGTTGGGTATAATAACTCAACCCCCCTCAAAGTACGTTAAATATGATTAAAACAACTTTACTCTTTTTCGCCACTGCAGTTTGTGAAATTTTGGGCTGTTTCCTGCCCTGGCTCTGGCTGAAGCGGGGTGGTTCGGTGTTTCTGTTGCTGCCTGCGGCGGTAGCGCTGGCGCTGTTTGTCTGGTTATTGACTCTGCATCCGGCGGCCAGCGGCAGGGTCTATGCCGCCTACGGTGGTGTCTATGTCTGTACGGCTCTCCTCTGGTTACGGGTCGTGGATGGGGTGAAATTGAGCTCGTATGACTGGGCAGGCGCGGCGATAGCGCTCTGCGGCATGCTGATTATCGTGGCAGGATGGGGGCGCCCCTGAGCGCCTCTTTTTGTGATCCGGTGAGGATTTTTTGATCGCAATACTTGTATGGTAGTAGGCTTATTGCATAAATTTCCTGCATCACAACGCAAGATGTAAGGAACCGGAACATGAAGATTGTTGGGGCTGAAGTATTTGTTACCTGCCCAGGCCGTAATTTTGTCACGCTGAAAATTACCACTGACGACGGTATCGTCGGGCTTGGCGATGCCACCCTGAATGGTCGCGAGCTTTCTGTCGCCTCCTACCTGAAAGATCACCTCTGTCCGCAGCTGATTGGCCGCGATGCGCATCGCATCGAGGATATCTGGCAGTTCTTCTATAAAGGCGCTTACTGGCGTCGCGGCCCGGTGACTATGTCTGCTCTTTCGGCCGTGGATATGGCGCTGTGGGACATTAAGGCTAAAGCGGCAAACATGCCGCTCTATCAGCTGTTGGGCGGCGCCTCCCGTGAAGGGGTGATGGTTTACTGCCACACCACCGGCCATAGCATTGATGATGTGCTGGAAGATTACGCCCGCCACAAAGAGATGGGCTTTAAGGCGATTCGTGTGCAGTGCGGTGTGCCGGGTATGAAAACCACCTACGGCATGTCGAAGGGCAAAGGGCTGGCCTACGAGCCTGCCACCAAAGGCAACTGGCCGGAAGAGCAGCTCTGGTCAACCGAAAAATATCTCGATTTCACACCGAAGCTGTTCGATGCTGTGCGGAATAAATTTGGTTTTAACGAGCATTTGCTGCACGACATGCACCACCGTCTGACGCCAATTGAAGCTGCGCGTTTCGGTAAGAGCATCGAGGCGTTCCGCATGTTCTGGATGGAAGATCCTACGCCGGCAGAGAACCAGGCGTGCTTCCGTTTGATTCGTCAGCATACCGTAACCCCGATTGCGGTAGGCGAAGTCTTTAATAGCATCTGGGACTGCAAACAACTGATTGAAGAACAGCTGATCGACTATATCCGCACCACCATTACCCACGCGGGGGGGATCACCGGCATGCGTCGTATCGCCGATTTCGCCTCGCTCTACCAGGTACGTACCGGCTCGCACGGGCCGTCTGATCTGTCGCCGATCTGCCACGCGGCGGCTCTCCATTTCGACCTGTGGGTGCCGAACTTTGGCGTGCAGGAGTATATGGGCTATTCCGAACAGATGCTGGAAGTCTTCCCGCATAGCTGGCGTTTCGACAACGGCTACATGCACCCAGGCGACAAGCCCGGACTCGGCATCGAGTTTGATGAAAAACTGGCCGCAAAATATCCCTACGATCCCGCCTATCTGCCGGTTGCCCGTCTGGAAGATGGCACCCTGTGGAACTGGTAAAGGAGCAGAAGATGAAAAGTATCGTCATCCAGACCCCTGAAAAGCTGGTTATTGAAGAGCGACCGCGGGCAGAGCCCGCGGCCGGGGAGGTGCGGGTTCAGGTCGATGCCGATGAAGTTGAAACCTTCCTCGAT
The DNA here is from genome assembly GCF_017348915.1 of Leclercia pneumoniae. Lineage (NCBI taxonomy): Bacteria > Pseudomonadati > Pseudomonadota > Gammaproteobacteria > Enterobacterales > Enterobacteriaceae > Leclercia > Leclercia pneumoniae. The sequence continues at coordinate 2,034,290 of NZ_CP071383.1, forward strand.
GGCCGCCCGGCCAGTGCTACCACTCCCCATCCACGGATCCAGCACGGTACCGCCAGGCGGAGTAATCAGCTTGCAGAGATAGCTCATCAGGGCGATCGGCTTAACGGTTGGGTGATTGTTCTTCGCACCTTTGGTGCGTCCGGCACCGGCGCGCGGGTCGTTAATTCCAACGCTTCCCTCTTTGCGGCCGCCGGTCATGTCGCTGGCTGACGTGGCTATAAATCTCTCGAGGCCTTCATCACGCTCTTTCGGTTTGACCTTGGCGCAGTAAAAGAAACGCGCCGCGCTTCCCTTGTCGCCGTGGTGGACGGTGGCAACACGATTTCCCAATCCAAGCACGTGGCCCGTTGACGCTGCTGACGGTTCATTTCCTGTTACAGGTGCCGCTGCCCTAGCATTGGCGGGGAAGCAGGAGATCACCTCATCGCTTCCGTCGTGAATGATATTTGCCGGCCAGCGTCCCTCTGGCGCCTGTTCGTAGTCTCCAACCGGGTCGGTACCGTCACGCTGATGTGTGAATCGCCACGGGTTTAACAGACACCTCAGAGTCATTTAAGATGACTTAAAGAGAGGTGCCCATGAGCGGTAAGCGTTATCCCGAAGAGTTTAAAATTGAAGCGGTAAAACAGGTTGTTGATCGCGGCCATTCTGTTTCCAGCGTGGCAACACGTCTCGGTATCACCACCCACAGTCTTTATGCCTGGATAAAGGCATATGGCCCGGATTCCTCAACCAATAAAGTCCAGTCAGACGCTCAGGCTGAGATCCGACGCCTCCAGAAAGAGCTGAAGCGGGTTACCGACGAACGGGACATATTAAAAAAAGCCGCGGCGTACTTCGCAAAGCTGTCCGACTGAGGTACGCCTTTATCCGTGACAACACCTATTGCTGGCCTGTCCGACTGCTTTGTCGGGTGCTGGATGTGCATCCGAGTGGTTTTTACGCCTGGCTTCAGCAGCCGGATTCACGGCGGCATCATGCTGACCTGAGGCTGACGGGGCTGATAAAGCAGTTCTGGCTGGAGTCGGGTTGCGTTTATGGTTATCGCAAGATCCACCTCGACCTGCGGGATACCGGACAACAGTGCGGAGTTAACCGTGTCTGGCGACTGATGAAGCGTGCCGGGATAAGGGCTCAGGTCGGGTACCGTAGCCCACGGGCACGTAAGGGTGAAACCAGCATCGTGACGCCCAACAGGCTCCAGCGGCAGTTCAACCCGGAAGCACCGGATGAGCGTTGGGTAACGGACATCACCTACATCCGGACTCACGAAGGCTGGCTGTATCTGGCTGTGGTTGTTGACCTGTTCTCGCGCAAAGTTATTGGCTGGTCAATGCAGCCCCGGATGACAAAGGATATTGTCCTGAATGCACTTCTGATGGCCGTGTGGCGACGTAATCCTCAAAAGCAGGTGCTGGTTCATTCTGATCAAGGCAGTCAGTACACAAGCTATGAGTGGCAGTCGTTCCTGAAATCACACGGGCTGGAGGGCAGTATGAGCCGTCGCGGTAACTGTCATGACAACGCAGTCGCAGAAAGTTTTTTCCAGCTACTGAAACGTGAACGGATAAAGAAAAAGATCTACGGAACGCGAGAAGAAGCTCGCGGTGATATTTTTGATTACATCGAAATGTTTTATAACAGTAAGCGTCGGCATGGTTCGAGTGATCATATGCCACCAACTGAATACGAAAAACAATATTATCAGCGGCTCGGAAGTGTCTAGATTATCTGTGGCGATTCAGTCGCTTCACTGTTTCATCCTGTCCAGCCCAGGAAAAAAATGCCAGAAGATGCCTGAGATAAGCCGGTAATGACTCCAACTTATTGATAGTGTTTTATGTTCAGATAATGCCCGATGACTTTGTCATGCAGCTCCACCGATTTTGAGAACGACAGCGACTTCCGTCCCAGCCGTGCCAGGTGCTGCCTCAGATTCAGGTTATGCCGCTCAATTCGCTGCGTATATCGCTTGCTGATTACGTGCAGCTTTCCCTTCAGGCGGGATTCATACAGCGGCCAGCCATCCGTCATCCATATCACCACGTCAAAGGGTGACAGCAGGCTCATAAGACGCCCCAGCGTCGCCATAGTGCGTTCACCGAATACGTGCGCAACAACCGTCTTCCGGAGCCTGTCATACGCGTAAAACAGCCAGCGCTGGAGCGATTTAGCCCCGACATAGCCCCACTGTTCGTCCATTTCCGCGCAGACGATGACGTCACTGCCCGGCTGTATGCGCGAGGTTACCGACTGCGGCCTGAGTTTTTTAAGTGACGTAAAATCGTGTTGAGGCCAACGCCCATAATGCGGGCGGTTGCCCGGCATCCAACGCCATTCATGGCCATATCAATGATTTTCTGGTGCGTACCGGGTTGAGAAGCGGTGTAAGTGAACTGCAGTTGCCATGTTTTACGGCAGTGAGAGCAGAGATAGCGCTGATGTCCGGCGGTGCTTTTGCCGTTACGCACCACCCCGTCAGTAGCTGAACAGGAGGGACAGCTGATAGAAACAGAAGCCACTGGAGCACCTCAAAAACACCATCATACACTAAATCAGTAAGTTGGCAGCATCACCAGATAAGCCTTAACTGTGGCTGGTGAATGGTACCTGTCGGCTCGGCACGCATAAACCGTCAACGATAAATGTGGCAACCCTTGAGAATCTGTCACATGAAAGAGAAAATCACCGCTACCGCGACGTAACCGAAACATATATACCTCTCCTCTAATGCTGGCAGCATATGACAGATGTACTGATGTAACTGGATTTTTGATTGAGTGTAGAACAGCAGTGTTACACAGCAAAGCTGGCGAATCATGCGGCAAAAAAATGGCAGACCCAGACGGGCGGCGTGCTGGACCTGTCGAATATTGATCGTCAGCGCAGGCTGATGGCCGCGCTGCCAGTCGAGGAGGTCTGGGGCGTGGGGCGACGCATCGGCAAACGGCTGGAGGCGATGGGGATCCGCACGGCGCTGGATCTGGCCGATACCCACATCGGGGTGATCCGCAAACATTTCAGCGTGGTGCTGGAGCGTACCGTGCGGGAGCTGCGCGGGGAATCGTGTCTGGGGTTTGAAGAATTTGTTCCCGACAAGCAGGAGATCGTCTGCTCGCGCTCCTTTGGTGAGTGGGTGAGCGACTATGAGTCAATGCGCCAGGCGATATGCAGCTATGCCTTTCGCGCGGCGGAAAAGCTGCGTAAAGAGCATCAGTACTGCCAGTTTATCTCCGCCTTTGTGAAAACTTCGCCCTTTGCCCTGAACGAGCCCTATTACGGGAACAGCGCCTCGGTAAAATTGCTGACGCCCACCCAGGACAGCCGTGACATCATCAACGCGGCGACCCGCTGTCTGGATAAAATCTGGCGAGAAGGGCATCGCTATCAAAAAGCGGGGGTGATGCTGGGCGATTTTTTCAGCGTTGGTGTGGCGCAACTGAATCTCTTTGATGAAGCGCCGCCCCGGCATAACAGCGAAGCGCTAATGACGATAATGGATAAGATGAATGAGAAAGGGCGCGGCACGCTCTATTTTGCCGGGCAGGGGATTCAGCAGCAGTGGCAGATGAAGCGGGAGATGCTCTCACCGCGGTATACCACCCGAATAGGGGATTTGCTGCACTGTCGTTAAATCGATGAGTGCCATCCAGGCTCGCCGCACAGGCGGACGTGAGAAGACGATACTCAAAGCCCTACGCCCGGTACTGGCGTAGGGCTTATCCATGACAGGGCCGACAGGACTCAGACTGTCGCCTTTCCGGTTGCCATGCCTGGCACCAGGATGATTTTGCGACACATCTCCTCTTTCTTTTCAAAGATCTCATACCCGCGTGCCGCCTCTTCCAGAGGAAGATGATGGGTAACAATCTCTTCTGGCGTCAGCAAGCCTTGCTCAATCAGATTTAATAAGTCCGGTAAATAGGCATGTACATGCGTCTGCCCCATTTTGAAGGTCAGCCCTTTATCGAACGCATCGCCAAACATAAACGCATGAATGAAACCGGCGTATACGCCCGGCACGCTGACGATCCCGCCCCGGCGAACCGCGGCGATACACTGTCTTATCGCTTTCCCGCTGCTGCCTTCAATTTTCAGGTTACTGAGCACCGTCTCGGTGAGGCTGCCTTTCGCTTCAAAACCAACGGCGTCAATTACGGCATCGACGCCACGATGGCCCGCGGTGTTCTCAATAATCCACTGGGCCGGATCGTCGTTTTTATCGAAATTGACAGGAATGGCACCATAACGCTGTTTCGCAAATTCGAGCCGGTAGTCGTTATGATCGATGATGAAAATCTGCTCTGCGCCACTGAGGCGGGCACAGGCTGCGCTTAAGAGCCCGACAGGCCCGGCACCATAGATCGCCACGCTTGAACCCTGCGTGACTTCGGCATTCTTAACCGCTTGCCAGGCGGTAGGCAGAATATCTGAAAGGAAAAGCACTTTTTCATCGGACAGGGTGTCAGGGACTTTAAATGGCCCGGTATTAGCCTTCGGCACCCGGACATATTCCGCCTGACCACCGGGGATGCCACCATACATATCGCTATAACCAAACAGCGCGGCGGGCGGGGTAATGCCCTTACGGTTTAGTATTGCGCCCCTGCCGCTGTTGGTACTTTCACATGCCGCGTATTGATGCAGATGGCAGAAGAAGCAATCGCCGCAGGCGATAACAAACGGCACCACCACCCGATCGCCTTTTCGCACCGCAGTGACCTGTGACCCGGTTTCAACGACTTCACCCATAAATTCATGGCCAAAGATATCGCCATGGTGGGTGCCGGGAATTTTTCCGCGATACAAGTGAAGGTCTGAACCGCAGATGGCCGTCGCCGTCACGCGAAGGATAATGTCATCAGCTGCCTGCAGCCCAGGATCGGGCTGATTGTCGACGCTGACATGATGAGGACCATGGTAGGTAAGTGCTTTCATTAATGATTCTCCAGTGAATATTCGATAGCGAGTTCAGGAGGAATATTCATTCAGGGATGCTGGCAGAATGAATCTTATTAAATATAAAGCCTAGAGCAAAAGTGACGCATTCACCTAAAAAACCTGACGGGAGAGATTAACCTCTTTGTATTCAATGGCTTTCTGCAGCTTAAATAATCCGTTATTAACGCAGCGGTAATATGGAAGTATTAAGCGAAGCGCAGATTGAGTTTGGGGATATTACCGCCTCCCTTTTAATTTAAGCATTCCAGCCATAAGAGTAATCCTAATATTCTGGCAACGAGCGAACCTCCGTGGCGGCATTTTATTAAAGCGATGCGGTAATGCGAGATATAATAAGAAAAGTCTGGTGCGCCTTAGCGAAATATAGAGTTGACTGTAGATAGATAGGGGCTAAATTTAACTATCGAACGACGAGCGATACAAATAAGCAGGTTTATTTGTATCTACTGACATAAACGAAACGAAAGAGGTTTAAGATATGGCAGAACATCGTGGTGGTTCCGGTAATTTCGCTGAAGACCGTGAAAAGGCATCTGAGGCCGGACGTAAAGGCGGTCAGCACAGCGGCGGGAGTTTCAAGAACGATCCGCAGCGTGCGTCGGAAGCAGGGAAAAAAGGGGGGCAGAACAGCCACAGCGGTGGCCGTAGCTCTGGTAAGTCATAATTCCCTGAACTGATAGTGATATCAGATAAAAAACTGCGAGTCTTTCGGCTCGCAGTTTTAATTTGTGCAGGCAGAAACTTTTAATCAAATGAATGAAACTCTTTAAGTCACTTGACCATAGTACCAGCGTTCTCCCGTGAACCACTCATCCCGATCTTCACTTCCATAATAAGCGAGTGAGATGCCTATTTCCTGTACGTTATCTGGCAAAACGAGTCCCCATTCGGCTGCAAGGCTACGATCTTTGATCAAAGCGGAAGCACCATTCTCAGAACGATCTTCAGTTATAAAGCCTTGATAATATTCTTCGGAGCGATAAAGACAGACCTCGCTTGTAAACATATCCGGCAGACATACTACAGCGGTAATTCGAGGCCTATAATTTATACTGGCAGTAGCAGTTATAAGGTTTGAACAAGCATTAATTAAAGCTTGTGCACAAGCTGCTTTAGTTTTAAACGTGCTGTATTTCCCCTCAACGAGATTGATACCCACTGGGATTTTGAAATTCCAGTAATGCTGTTCTTCTGGAAAGACGCTACGTTCAAGGTTATGAAAAGTACCAGCCCAACGATTAAGCGCTTTTATGCGTCGAGGTATATTTCTGACTTTGGTTCTATAATCTCTATTAAGTCGTCTACTCATGAATAATGTACCTATTATCTACCTCAACGATTCACGTTCTGCCTTCTATACAAGATATTGCCTTAACATTTATACCGTCCAGGCGTCACGCCAAATACACGGCGAAATAGGGCAATAAAAGCGCTCACATTGTCATAGCCCAGATCCAGCGCGATTGCCGTTACAGGCTGGCCCGCAGCCAAAAGCTCGAGAGCCCTGAGCAAGCGCACGCGTTGTCGCCATTCAGTGAAATTAAAGCCAGTTTCAGCGCTGAATCGCCGCGTGATCGTCCGTGGCGATGTCCCGGCCCAGGCTGCCCACTCTTCAAGACTGCGGTTATCGTCTGGCCGTTCTGAAAGAGCGCGTGCAATCTTGCGGAGTCGGACATCCTTGGGCATTGGCAGACCGAGATGAGTCAGCGGAAGCGATTGGATCTCGTCAAGAATGACACCGGCCAACCGTGCCTGCGATGCAGTAAAAGCATTTCCTTTCCAGCTCGCCGCCCGCATTACGGCTTCGCGCAGCAGGCCTGTAAAAGAGAAAATACAGGGTTTCTCAGGTAACTCTTTGCAGGCAGAAGCGGCGACATAGACACTCCAGCCTGAGTAGGGGCCATGCGAATATAAACCGTGCGGTAAAGCTGGAGGTGTCCAGACTGCATGCGTTGCTGGCACTACCCAGAGACAATTACCGGCATCAACTGTTAGCAGTCCATGTTCGGCTCCCAGTAACTGTCCACGAGCATGGTGATGACGGGGTGTTTCCCTTACCACACCTGACTGGCTTATCGCGGCGAAGAGATCCGGTCCTTCATGAGAGGAAGCCAGAGATAATGGAATCAGGGGAACAGGCATATTTGGCGCTTTAAGGGTATTGAATGTCTTTTATAACGCATCAAGGCCAGTAATTCGACTGTAAAATGCTCGCAACATTTAGTGAGGAGCACACATGGAAACCATTACTATTGATAAGGTTCTGGATGAACTAATTAACCAGCAGAAGCTGCCCCTTGAAAAGGTCATTGATCGGTACTTTAGCCCCAGCTATCGGCAGCGTACAAATGGCTGCTGGGAAGATCGTGAAGGGTTTGCTCAACATGCACGTAAGCTTCGGGAAATCTGCGCTTTTGCACGGATCGATGTACTTGACGAGCTTCGTGAAAGAAATCTTTACGCCACCAGGCACCGCGTACTGTGCACTAAGCGCGACGGTTCAGAAGTTGTCATGGAAGTCTATATGTTCGCAGAGACAGACGAGTCCGGTCGCTTCCTGCGGATTGAAGAAACCACGCTTATGCTTAAAGGTACAGAAAGCGATCACGATTTAGGGAGTGCTAAATAAGAGCCTTCAAAACAGCAATGAGGTAGATTTTTCGCACATAGCGGACCTGCAGCTCCGTATGTTCGTCCGCTTTGTGCCAGCAGCGGAAGTTACTCCCCATTCGGTATTAATCAATGCAGAGCAAATCAATCTACGACAAAGAAAATGAGAGGCTTATCACTACTCATATAAAAATTATTATAGTAAAGTGAACAGTTAATTTATAATTAATAAATCATTAGCATATTCATCAATGTTAATTTAAATGGCAGAATAATTACCATGGAAAAAATCAAAGCTCCTTGTCCATACTGTAAAGGTGAAAAAAATCGCCAAACAATAGGCTATAAAAAAAGAGAATGGAGTAAGGATGATGGGGGCAACTATTTTTGGGCTGAAAGTGAATGCAAATTATTAGAGTGCATGGGGTGCGACGGAATATTTACATATATTAAATCCCGTCACAGTGAAGATTACGACTTTGAAAGAGACGAGTCAGGCTATGATTGTATGGTATATAACTATCATATATCAACATATCCTACGCAAGAGCAAGAAGAAATTAGACCCATTTGGTTTGGCGAGTTGTTAAGCAAAGATTATCAGCTGTATGTAATAATGAATGAAATGTACATTGCATTTCAAAATAAATCACTCATTTTAGCGGCAATTGGGCTTAGAACTATTTTTGACAGAACAGTTGAAGTTCTAAACATTCACCCAGGACATACATTAGGCCAGAAGGTTGACATTCTTAAAGAGGAAGGTTTTATTGGGGAAACAGAAAGGAGCCAACTTAAAATTGTAACCGAAGCTTGCAACTCAGCCGCACACAGGGCATGGGCTCCAAACGAAGCTGAATTTAAATCACTTTTGGTAATTATAGAAAATTTTGTAATGCGAACAATACTAAAAGATGAGGGTATATTTAAGATTGCACAAAAATTACCTGAGAAACATCCAAGGCCTCCCAAAAAGCAAGAATAATGCACGTAAGTTTAAATAGAGCTAAGAGATTATACCTTGGTTCTGGGTACCTCTATTAGTATATGCTTTTTGTAATGCCTTATCTGATCATTTAAACAAGAAACTACCTCCTGTCAGCTTTTCGCTCAAAAGGGACAACCATACTCAAATCTCCCTCATTGCAGGAGATTTGAGTATGAACACGTCACCGTGGAACAAATAACGTATCATCGGCCAAAAAAGACCACTTCAGATATCTCATATCTGGGGGATCCGAGTCCGGCTTGAACTAGAAGGTAAAACGCGCGATTTAGCTCTGTTCAATATGGCCCTGGACAGTAAGCTTCGAGGCTGTGATCTGGTCAAACTCAAAATATCTGATGTGGCATATGGTAGCTCGGTTTCAAGCAGAGCAACGGTGTTGCAACAGAAAACCGGCAGCCCTGTGCAATTTGAGATAACTAAAGGGACAAGAGAAGCTGTTGCTGCATTAATAAAGCTTGGCAATTTGTACAGTAAAGACTTCTAGTTCCAGTCTCGGGTCGGAACTAACCAGCACATATCAACCCGACAGTACAACCGAATCTTTCATGGATGGGTAGAAAAGCTTGGTCTCGAAGATTCGCTTTACAGCACACATTCCATGAGAAGAACAAAACCTTACCTGATCTACAAGAAAACCAAGAATCTTCGGGTGATCCAACTTCTGTTGGGCCATAAGAAACTGGAAAGCACGGTCCGTTATCAGGGCATTGAAGTAGAGGTGCGTTAGAGATCTCTGAATCGATTGAAGTCTAAAGTTGTCAGGGCTGCAACCGCAGCCCTGTGCCAGGAGCTGCCATTGCCGACCAGTTGTATTTTATGCAGCTTACAAACGCCTCTATTTCATTAACTTGTATGACTTTGCTCCTTGATTTGTTCAAGTAACTTTAATAGTGGGTTGTCATAAGGGTAATATTCTTTTCTTATATTATCTTTAAAGTGCTCCAATAATATTGGCTTATCCTCCCTATAAAATATTTCATTTTTTGAATATATCTGAACGATGTCGTTACAGATGGTCACTTCTTCCTCATTTATTGCTAATGAAATTAACGAGTTATCTTTTTTTCTTTGTTTTGCATCAATAATGACACATATGTGAGGTGTAAGTGGGCATACTAATGTTGGTGATCTACTTGGTATAGTAACTGCTGGAATGTCATGATAAAATCCATCACCAAAGATAAACTCTTTTTCTTTACTTATAAGTAGATAAATTGTCGCTTCGTTTTTTATATGGTTTGTAATATTTTTAAGAGCATCTCTCATGTTGATAGCGATCAATCTATCCTTCTCTAGCGCCGGTATCTCCCCCCTAAGTTTTTCAGCAATAGCTATACACCTATCCCTATACATTGGGCTTCTTACTGCAAGAGAAACAATTATTTCTATGAGTAATTCATGCTCTTCTGACGAACAGATATTAGAACTGATAGAGCTTTCACTATCACATTGAAATTGGTTAAATCGAATTTCTGACAATAACTTTATTATTGCGTTTGTATTACTATCTGCTTTATCAAAAAAACATTCGAAATTTTGATCAAAACTCGACCTTTTTTCTGGATTATCGCTGAGTTTAATTATATGACCATTTTTTATTACAGCTAAGGATTTCGGTTTTACTTCGGTAATTTCCCCATTTGTATTCACTCTATTAATAAAACCTCGTGAGTTCCCCCAGTGTTTAGAAATTGTTTGTGGCCACCAATGGTGCCTTTCAGTTTTAAGACTTTTTTCATATTTCATTATCACCCCATTTTTATTTAAAACAAATGGCTTACTCGGGTATTCTAAATGCTAACGACAAACAAAACAAAGAAATTAGTGTGATAAAGCTCACTGAGCAACTTCATTGTTTATAACAATACTCTCTGCCCTAAGCTGAATTGTTCGAGGGATTACCTTACCCAGTATTCACTCTGATGATAATCTTTTCTCTACCGTCCGCTCCTCGCTCATTACGGACCATTTACCTCCCTTCGAGAGAGAGCCCCTTTCTGGCTCAGCCAAAATAGAGTAACTACTGCCAGGGTTCAAAATACCTCTACGTGCAGCCCCATAACGTACTGCAACCCCCTTACCGAACGCCTCTCCACAGAACCCCCATCCCGCGAGGGATGCTTACATAACGCAAATCGCAATTGTAAATATTCATATTTTCTTTGTAAGGTTATTTGAAGTTCACGGCTTTTAAATCTACTCTTATTTTTCATCGCGAAATTACTCAGAGGCTCATAGAAGCCTTATGACAGGCACAAGAGAGTATCAGAACAGCAATGAAAGGGGTTTTATGGAGTGGAAGATAGTTGAGATTGTTGCCAGCCCGGATACGGGTACGATTTTTGGAAAGGTAGAGACACCCTATGGTCTGAATTATATCCTGTGGTTCAAAGGGGATTATTACGTAAGTACCGGGGAAGTCGTCACGATGACTGAGAAAGGGATCCTGATTGATAATCGACGGAAACGCGTATGGATTGCACATGCAATGCCTTATTCATCAATACGTTGGCTGGGTTTTCGGATGAAGAATGAATGTCCGGGTAACCGCCGGGAAGTGGGTCAGGTATGCGATCGTGAATTGCCGTGCCAGTTTAAACATTGCCCCTTTGGACTCATGAGGAACAACTCAGTGAGTTATTATCCTTTGAAAATTAACAATTCTGGAAGAAATACTCTCTGAGTTACAAACCACGGTACCGTATTCGTCGTCATATGCCCCGGGCAAAATGGTTAATACGGGATAGCGCGAGCAAGGGAATTTGGTGACTGTCGAGGGGGGCGGGGCTTTCTCAAAAGGGATTCAGCTTATCTTATGAGAAACACCCATTCCCCGCTCAACACCGATCTACTACACAGCTAAACCACGACCTCATCGCCATAGCGGTCGGATTTACACCATGCCATTGTTACCATGCCGCAAAAAGGCCGGACGTTGATTCAGTTTTTCAAACCATACGTAGATAGCGGGAACATCAGGATGGGGGAAGGGCGTCATTTTCCAGCGATTTACCGATAACCCGAGCACAATATCCGCGAGGGTAAAGGTGTCACCCGCGACCCAGGCGCCGGTACGCTGAAGTTGTTGTTCAACGATATCAATACAGTGATTCCATTCGGTAATGCCGTTGGCAATCGCGTTTTGATCGTTAAAGGCGGGGTTTTTACGGGCAAGCGCCGGAAAGGCATAGCGCCAGGCGTTGTTAAACTCTGACGCCTGCCAGTCCATCCAGTGCTCAACATTCGCTGCCGCCTGCGCTTCAAGGGGGAGCAGGTCATCGCGGCAGGCTTTGCGCGCCAGATAGCGGCAAATCGAATTGGACTCCCACAGCACGAACCCCTCATCAACAATGACCGGCACCATGGCATTGGGGTTAAGGGCTTTGAACTCAGGCGTTTGGGTTGAGGCAAAACCACTGCCGTAATCTTCCTGAAGATAGTCGATGCCCGCCTCTTCACAGGTCCAGAGCACCTTACGCACATTGATGGATGATTTTTTTCCCAAAATTCTGAGCATGCTGCGAGCCTCCTCGACTATTTTTTCTTGCCAATCATCGCTTTTAAATCGGCAAAGGGATTGTATGTTGCCGCCCCGATATCTTTTTGCGCATCTTCGCCCGCTACTACCGTGGAGCCGTACTGGTCCGCCTCGGTGTATTTCGAGTGTTCATGATCATGGCAAAACAGGCACAGCAACTCCCAGTTGCTGCCATCGGGCGGGTTATTGGTATGGTCGTGGTCGATATGGTGGACGGTTAATTCGCGCAGGTTGGAGTAGACAAACTCGCGCGAGCAGCGTCCACATACCCAGGGATAAATTTTTAAGGCTTTTTCGCGGTAGCCGCTTTCCAGCTGCGTGTAGTTTTTTGGGATCAGCGCCATGGCAGATGTTACCTGTGGTAATAAATTTGCTGACCACGATAACCGAAAAGGGGGCAGAAGGAGAATGCTGTGCGGCAGAGAAAACCGCTTTTAATTCACCTTTGCCCACGATGGTGGCTAATTATCTTCCGGCGAGCTCAGCGCGCACGATGTCGGCACCTGCGCTTAGGGCAGTGAGTTTGCCGTTGGCAACCCGGCGGGAGAGGGGAGTCATCCCGCAGTTGGTCGAGGGATAAAGTTTATCGGCATCAACAAACTGCAGCGCTTTTCGCAACGTATCCGCCACCTCTTCCGGCGTTTCGACCGTATTGGTAGCGACGTCGATTGCCCCGACCATCACTTTTTTACCGCGGATCAGTTCGAGCAGATCCATTGGTACGCGCGAGTTATGGCATTCCAGGGAGATAATATCGATGCTGGAGGTTTGCAGTTTAGGGAAGGCCTCTTCGTATTGTCTCCACTCGGAACCCAGCGTCTGTTTCCAGTCGGTGTTGGCTTTAATGCCATAGCCGTAGCAAATATGCACTGCAGTTTCGCATTTCAGCCCTTCAACGGCCCTTTCTAATGCCGCGATACCCCAGTCATTCACTTCGTCAAAGAAAACATTAAAAGCAGGTTCATCGAACTGGATAATATCGACGCCAGCCGCTTCTAACTCTTTCGCTTCCTGATTCAGGATCTTCGCAAATTCCCAGGCCAGCTTTTCGCGGCTTTTATAATGGGCATCGTAAAGCGTATCGATCATGGTCATCGGGCCGGGCAGGGCCCACTTAATGGGCTTATGGGTTAACTGACGTAAAAAACGGGCATCTTCCACGAAAACCGGTTTTTGGCGCGCAACAGCCCCTACCACGGTAGGAACGCTTGCGTCATAGCGGTTACGAATTTTCACGACTTCGCGTTTTTCAAAATCTACGCCGCTCAGGTGTTCAATAAAGGTCGTGACAAAGTGCTGACGCGTCTGCTCACCATCGCTGACGATATCAATCCCGGCACGGAGTTGATCAAACAGGGCCAGGCTCAACGCATCTTTTTTCCCCTCGATTAACTCTTCATTTTGCAATTTCCAGGGGGACCACAGTTTCTCGGGCTCCGCCAGCCAGGAAGGTTTCGGTAAGCTGCCAGCCGTTGAAGTGGGTAGCAAGATTGTCATAATAAATCGCCTTGTACTTTCGGTTAATTAAAGAGCGTAATGCGCAGACCACTGCTCAAGAACATGCTTATAGGGTTTGATAAAGTGCTCTTCAGTAAATTTGCCTTGCTCAATAGCCAGCTGGCTCCGCTCTTCCCGGTCATAAACAATTTTCGTTAATGAGTGATCCTGATGAGTCAGGCTGGGTTGATAGAGCTGGCCTGCCGCGGAGTTAGCATTGTAAATTTCGGGGCGGTAGATTTTCTGAAAGGTCTCCATCGTACTGATGGTGCCGATCAATTCCGGATTGGTGTAATCACGCAGTAAATCACCGGTAAAATAGAAGGCTAACGGCGCGACGCTATTTTTGGGCATGAAATAGCGAACCTGCAGCCCCATTTTATTGAAGTATTGTTCAGTGAGTGACACGCCATTCTGCGCATATTCATGACCCAGAACCGGATGTTCATTTCCCGTACGGTGATAAATATCTTTACTCGATACACTCAGGCAGATCACCGGCGCTTTTTTGAAGTGCGCTTTATACGCGTCTGAATGGATAAAGTGCTTAAAAATATTGCCGTGCAGATCGCCAAAATTGTCCGGAATGCTGAAGCCGGGCTTGTCTTTGTTGTAATCCAGCAGCACGACGCTGAAGTCATAATCGCGGACATACGAGGAGAAGTTATTCCCCACAATGCCCTCTGTGCGTTCATGCGTTTTATGGTCGAGGATCCAGGTTCTCAAAACTTCGATTGCCGGGAAGCTTTCGCCGTTTGGCCCCAGATTCATCTCAACGGAAATAATATCCAGTTCGATGGAATAGCGATCGCCTTTTGGATTATCCCAGTGCGCCAGGGTATTAAAACGATTATTCATCATCACCAGCGTATTGCGCAGATTCTCCTGACGATTATCCCCTCTGGCGAGATTGGCAAAGTTAGTGGTAATACGCGTATTCTCAGAGGGGTTATAGTTCTCATCGAAACGGCTGCTTTTAATCGTGAAGGTGAAATCAGTATTCATCGCAATTCGGTATCCTGGACGTCATAAGAAAAGGACATTGAGAAGAGCCTTGACTGTGCGCAAGTTAGCTCAATGCGATCTTCTTGTTATTAATTGGTTAATAGGGATATTTTATGCCAGAGCCTTGGGAGGAGTGAAAGCGACTAAATTTCACGACAACATGAGTTCTCTTCATGTTCGGGAGAGGTGTAGGGTGGTCTCATCCGGACAATGTTTAGCATCAAGGAGAACACGCATGCAGATACCCGCGTTAACCACAGAGCGCTTGCTATTAAAACCGCTGGTCGAGGATGATGCCCGGCAAATTCAGCACGCTTTTCCCCGTTGGGAAATTGTGCAGTATCTGGTCTCAACGGTGCCCTGGCCTTACCCCGATAATGGCGCGGAGTATTATGTGAATCAGGTTGCCCTCCCTGACGTGGCAAAAGGTATTGCCTGGTTCTGGTCAATCCGCCGCCGTGAAGATCCCGATACGCTTATCGGTCTGATCTGTTTATATGCTGTGGAGGATAATAACCGGGGCTTTTGGCTGGTCCCGGAATGGCAAGGGCAGGGATATATGCGTGAAGCCAGCGAGGCCGCAACGGATTACTGGTTTAATACCTTGAATAAGCCAGTATTACGCGCACCAAAAGCCGTAGGTAATAGCCGCTCAAGGCAAATATCAATTCGAAGCGGTATGCGGCTGATTAAAACCGAAAAGAAACAATATGTCAGCGGACTTCTGGACTCTGAAATATGGGAGATTACCCGCGATGAGTGGAATGCCAGGCGTCTATATGGATAAAGCGGTAATAAGAAAGTCCCATTACTTCGCTAAATATTCATAATATTTATGATAATGGCCGCGCTATCAGACGATATATCCCTCAACGCCTGAAATTTACGTTAAGGTAGAGGTTCAATACGCCTGACTGGAGGGGCCTATCCCCAACATCAAGTTTGAATGTCCGGTTTGCACGAGCAAGAGATTCTATTTCACCTCTTTTGGCGGCTCGTTACATAACCAACCTCATGGTGCAGTGTGCTCCATCTGTGGAACCCGACTCACCACGCATTCATGTGTGCCAAAACTCCGCCGCCGGCGGTGGCCAAAACAAGTGCCGTAAATGGAGGCCTCACGAGAGGCCTCTCTGGAACGCCAGCTTCCCCCTCATAAATCATCTCTCCCACATTAAAACCGGTAAAAAGTTACGGTTTACAGCCGTTCATAACCTATATAGTATACCCCCCTACAGTATATGGAGGGCGTATGCCGCATTCACCCGAAGATAAAAAACGTGTCCTTACCCGCGTTCGCCGCATTCGTGGGCAGGTTGATGCCCTTGAGCGTGCGCTGGAATCCGGGGAGCCCTGCCTGTCCATCCTGCAACAGATTGCCGCGGTGCGCGGTGCTGCGAACGGGCTGATGGGCGAAATGGTCGAAATTCACCTCAAAGATGAGCTGGTCACGGGTGAAACCACCCCCGACCAGCGGGCAGTACGGATGGCAGAAGTCGGCCATTTGCTGCGCTCTTATCTAAAATAAAAATCAGACATCACTAAAAGGAAAGCGTTATGAAATCACGTGCTGCTGTTGCATTTGGCCCTGGTCAGCCGCTGAAAATCGTTGAAATTGATGTCGCACCGCCGAAAAAAGGCGAAGTGCTGATCAAAATCACCCATACCGGCGTTTGCCACACCGATGCGTTCACGCTCTCGGGCGAAGATCCGGAAGGGGTCTTCCCGGCGGTGCTGGGGCATGAAGGCGGCGGCGTGGTGGTGGAAGTAGGCGAAGGGGTGACCAGCCTGAAGCCGGGCGACCATGTTATTCCGTTATACACCGCGGAGTGTGGTGAGTGTAAGTTCTGTAAATCCGGTAAAACCAACCTCTGCCAGGCGGTTCGCGCCACCCAGGGTAAAGGGCTGATGCCGGACGGTACTACTCGTTTCTCTTATAATGGTGAGCCGATTTACCACTACATGGGCACCAGTACCTTCAGCGAATACACCGTGGTGGCTGAAATCTCACTGGCTAAAGTGAACCCACAGGCACCGCTGGATAAAGTTTGTCTGCTGGGCTGCGGCGTGACCACCGGTATCGGTGCGGTTCACAACACCGCAAAAGTGAAAGAGGGTGATAACGTCGCGGTCTTTGGCCTGGGCGGTATCGGTCTGGCGGTGATTCAGGGGGCAGTCCAGGCGAAAGCGGGGCGCATTATTGCCGTGGACACCAACCCAGAGAAGTTCAAGCTGGCGGGTGAAATGGGCGCGACCGATTTCATCAACCCGAAAGACTACGACAAGCCGGTGCAGGATGTGATCGTAGAACTGACCGACGGCGGCGTGGAGTTTAGCTTCGAATGTATCGGTAACGTCAACGTGATGCGTTCGGCGCTGGAGTGCTGCCACAAAGGCTGGGGCGAGAGCATCATCATTGGCGTGGCGGGCGCAGGTCAGGAGATCAAAACCCGTCCATTCCAGCTGGTGACCGGTCGCGTCTGGCGCGGTTCCGCTTTCGGTGGAGTAAAAGGCCGTACGCAACTGCCTGGCATGGTTGAAGATGCAATGGTGGGGAAAATCAATCTCGACCCGTTCATCACTCACCGTCTGCCGCTGGAACAGATCAACGAGGCCTTTGATCTGATGCACGAAGGTAAATCCATCCGTACGGTTATCCATTTCGGCGATAACTGATTATTCTGCCAGCGGTTTCTGCCGCTGGCATTTCTTTAATAATCTTTTCTAAAGTGTGACGTGGCTGGCGATTTTAGCCATAAGCTAATTCTCTGCCGTGCCGATGACTCTATTACGGGCGTGTTTTTTGCGCATCTTACTTATAAGAGAGTCGACGGTCATGGATACTTCATCAACGATGCGGGCGCAACACAAGTTGAGCTTCCTGCATCACATCAGGTTGCTTCCGCTGTTTTCCTCCATTCTCGGCGGCATTATTTTGCTGTTTGCCCTGAGCTCAGGTCTGGCTGGTTATTTCCTGTTACAGGCTGATACCGACCAGCAGGACGTGACATCAGAAATCGAAGTGCGCACCGGGTTGTCGAACAGCTCGAACCATCTGCGCACCGCGCGTATTAATATGATCCACGCGGGTGCGGCCAGCCGTATCGCTGAAATGGAGGCGATGAAGCAAAACATCGCGGAAGCAGAGCGCCGTATTAAGCAGTCGCAAGATAGCTTTAAAATCTATATGAACCGTGCGGTGCGTACTCCTGCCGACCAGGCGCTGGATAACGATCTCAAAGCACGTTACGAGGCCTATATTAACGGCCTACAGCCGATGCTGAAATTTGCCAAAAATGGCATGTTTGAAGCCATCATCAATCATGAAAATGAGAGCGCCCGCCCGCTGGATGACGGGTACAACGAAATCTTGCTGAAAGCGATTAAAATCCGTACCGATCGCGCGAATCAGCTTGCCGAACAGGCGCATTCCCGTACGCAGCTCGGGCTGATGTTTATGGTGGGTGCCTTCGCGCTGGCGTTGATCTTAACCGCCATCACCTTCCTGGTGCTGCGCCGCACGGTAATCAATCCGCTGCAGCGCGCCGCTAATCGTATTGCGCATATCGCCAAAGGCGATCTGACGCTGGCCGACGACCTGACCGGGCGCAGCGAGATTGGTCGTCTGACGCAGGATCTGCAAACCATGCAGCACTCTCTGGTGAAAACCGTCGGCACCGTGCGTCAGGGAGCGGAAGAGATTTATCGCGGTACCAGCGAAATTTCCGCCGGCAATACCGATCTCTCCTCCCGTACCGAACAGCAGGCTGCGGCAATCGAAGAGACCGCCGCCAGCATGGAGCAGCTGACCGCCACCGTGAAACAGAACGCGGACAACGCCCACCACGCCAGCAAGCTGGCGGAAGATGCTTCAGGTAAAGCCAGCCGTGGCGGCCAGATGGTCTCCGGGGTGGTGAAAACCATGGGTAACATCTCCACCAGCTCGAAGAAAATCTCTGAGATCACCGCGGTGATTAACAGCATTGCCTTCCAGACCAACATCCTGGCGCTGAACGCGGCGGTAGAGGCGGCGCGTGCCGGTGAACAGGGTCGCGGCTTTGCCGTAGTAGCAAGCGAAGTCCGTACCCTGGCCAGCCGCAGCGCGAATGCGGCCAAAGAGATTGAAGGGCTGATTAACGAGTCCGTTACCCTGATCGATCAGGGCTCGGGTGAAGTCGTTGCTGCAGGCAACACCATGAATGAGATCGTTGAGGCGGTGAAACGCGTCACCGACATCATGCTGGAGATTGCCGCCGCATCCGATGAACAGAGCCGCGGGATTGTGCAGGTAAGCCAGGCCATTTCCGAGATGGATAAAGTCACCCAGCAGAATGCCTCGCTGGTGGAAGAGGCTTCTGCCGCCGCCGCCTCGCTGGAAGAGCAGGGCGCGCGTCTGACCGAAGCCGTAGGCGCATTCCGTCTTAACGGCGCGGCGCAAACGCGCAGCAGCACCGCCTTCACCCCCAGCGCGCCATCGACGCCGTTACGCCCGGCGGCGGTGAACGCCACTTCCAGCGATAACTGGGAAACGTTCTAATCCCATCGCGGTAAGTCGCCAGAGGGTTCATGCGTCAGCATGAGCCCTTTTTTTTCGACTGTGGTCAGCAACAGCTATGCTCTGTGTAAGAGATGATGAGGAGCGCAAAGATGCAGCTATCAACACAAATTATGCAGGTTGCCAGTATGGCACTGCTGGTGGGGGGCTGTTCGTCAGGAGGCAGCGTCGGGATCGGCGGCGTTGGCATTGGCGGCGGCAGTAGCGGGGTGGGCGTCGGGCTCTCGTTTCCGGTGGGCGGCAGTACGGCGGATAACGATGCCCTGGCAGATTGCGAGGGAGACGTTTACCGGATCACCCCACGCTATCCGCAGCAGGCCGCGGCGCAGCAGTTTTCGGGCCGGGTCACGGTGTCATTCAACGTCAAGCTGAACGGGCGAGCAGCAGACTACAACGCGGCAGGAGATAAGGCCTTCTTCGAGGAGACGAAACGCGCCGTGCTTCGCAGCTGCTGGCCAGAGGGGGTAAGACAGAATCTGGTGGTGAGCTACAGCAATGGCAAAGAGGTTATCTGGCAGGAGAACTCGCTGTAAAAAAACCGGCCACAAAGGTGGCCGGTTGCGGGTTGAAACGGGTTACGATTTATCTGGCAGGGCGTAGGCGATAATGTAATCGCCGCGATCCGGAGACTGACGCGCGCCGCCTGCATTGATAATGATGTACTGTTTGCCGGTCTTCGGCGAAACGTAGGTCATCGGGCCGGACTGGCTGCCCACCGGCAGACGATCTTTCCAAATCTCCTTACCGGTGGCGGTATCAAACGCGCGCAGGTAGAAGTCCTGAGTGCCGGCAAAGAACAGCAGGCCAGACTGGGTTGAGAGCGATGCGCCCAGGGTCGGCATCCCGATAGGGATGGGCATATGCATTCGGATACCCAGCGGACCGGTATCCTGCACCGTGCCGACCGGAACCTGCCACACCAGCTTGCCGGACTTCAGATCCACCGCCGACATGGTCCCGAAGGGCGGTTTTTGACATGGGATCCCCAGCGGCGAGAGGAAGCGTTCCCGCATCGCACCGAACGGGGTGCCATCCATCGGCACAATGCCCATCTCAATACCGCTGGCGTCCTTCGCAACGTTTGCGCGCGGCACCATGTAGTTGGCCAGCCCCAGACGCATATCATTCACAAACATCAGGCCGTTGTTCGGGTCAACCGACACGCTGCCCCAGTTCATGCCGCCGAGCGACCCCGGGAACTGCAGGGAGCGATCGAGGCCAGGCGGGGTGTAGACCCCCTGATGGCGCATCTCTTTGAACTGGATACGGCACAGCAGCAAGTCAACCGGCGTTGCGCCCCACATGTCGGACTCGGTCAGGGTCTGGTTGCCAATCATCGGCATACCCACGGAGTACGGC
Organism: Leclercia pneumoniae; assembly: GCF_017348915.1. Classification (NCBI taxonomy): domain Bacteria; kingdom Pseudomonadati; phylum Pseudomonadota; class Gammaproteobacteria; order Enterobacterales; family Enterobacteriaceae; genus Leclercia; species Leclercia pneumoniae. The sequence continues at coordinate 2,054,825 of NZ_CP071383.1, forward strand.
TGGGTAGGTGAGTAACGCTCGCCTTCGACGTTGCCCGCCGGAACCGGACGCTCTTCCACTTTCGCCACCGGTTCGCCGGTTTCGCGGTTGAGCATAAAGATCATGCCCTGCTTGCTGGTCTGGACCAGCACCGGCGTGGTCCCGCCCTTGCCGTCAGGCAGATCGTACAGCAGCGGCTGAGCAGGCAGGTCAAAGTCCCACAAATCATGGTGCGTGGTCTGGAAATGCCAGCGTACTTTACCGGTGGTGGCATCTACCGCCACCACGGAGGAGCTGTATTTATCGTCCAGCGCGGTGCGGTTACCCGCATAGAAATCGGGGGTGGCATTACCGGTCGGCAGGTAGATCAGGTTCAGCTTCGCATCGTAAGACATCGCCGACCAGACGTTCGGCGTACCGCGCGTATAGGTCTGGCCTTTCGGCGGCAGGCCGGTAATGTCCGGATTACCGGGATCCCAGGCCCACGCCAGTTTACCCGTATGCACGTCATAGGCCCGCACAACACCCGGCGGCTCGCCGGTAGAGAAGTTATCCGCTACGCGGCCACCTACCACCACGACATTACCCGCAACCATCGGCGTCGAGGTTTGCTGATAGTAGCCCGGTTTGATCTCACCCATGCCCACGCTCAGGTCAACCACACCGTGCTCGCCAAACTCCTCACACACCTTGCCGTTATCGGCATTAAGGGCAATCAGGCGCGCATCGGTCGTGGGCAGGAACAGACGGCGTGAACAGGCGGCCGGCTGCGACTCGTTATGTGACGTTGTCACGGAAGGGTTATCTTCAAAGTAACCTAAACCACGGCAACGCTGCCAGTTTGGCGCGGTCGCTTTGGCATCGTAACGCCATTTCTCTTTACCGGAATCCACATCCAGCGCCAGCACCTTGCTGTATGGGGTACACACGTAAAGCGTATCGCCAATCTGTAGCGGGGTGTTCTGGTCCTCGGCACCAGAGCCGTTGCTCTGCGGGATATCCCCGGTATGGGCGACCCAGGCGACTTTCAGCTCACTGATGTTTTGCTTGTTAATCTGGTCGAGCGCCGCAAAGCGATCGCCGTGGGTGGTATTGCCCCAGTGCGCCCAGTTTTTCTGTTGTTGCCCTTCGGCGACCGGTTTTACCGGTACCGGCTCGTTGGCCGCGACCAGCGTTTGTGGTTTAAACATCCAGCCGAAACTGACCAGCATCGCCACTGCCAGCACGGCTGCAATCGCAAAAGCCGGGCCTTTACGGCTACCACGCAGGAACGGCCAGACAATCGCCGCGAGGAACGCCAGCACCGTGAAGGTGAACAGGCGTGAGAAGAGGGGCCAGAAGTCCCAGCCCGCATCGCTTACCGCCCAGAACAGCGAGGCGATGAATGCCACAGCGTACAGGACGATGCCGCTGACGCGATGGCGTGCAATTAAGAACGCGGCGATAAGCATCACAACGCCCATAATCAGGAAGTAAAACGTTCCCCCCACGGTGGCGAGCTTTAAGCCCAGCCCCCCTACAGCCAGACCGATAATTGCCATCAGTCCGACCAGTAACCACAGCAGGAATCGGGGGATCCCGCGTGGCGTGTTACCTAAAGCCATTTCTATCTCCTGAACAACCTCAACGTCTTTAAACCATTGCCAATGGCTTGCGTACCAAATGGATAACAGAGGTGGAGGGTTATCATAAATAATGCACTATTAGCCAGATATCGGGCCGTGTAATTCACCCTTTTACAGTGTTAACGAACCATTTGGTGAATTGGCGGGTATGATAAATCTGTTAAATTGTTTTACGCAATTGTTAATGAATGATTTCGCATTATTTGATTAAGGCGAGAAAAAGCCCGTCGACAAGACGGGCCTGAGGTGGGGTGATTAGACCGGCATGGATTTTCGTATCGAGCTTAGTAGCGTTTGTGCGGCGGAAGAGAGAGGGCTATCCACCCGCGTCAGTACACCAATAGGTTCACCCGCGCCGGTGGAAGGAACAGGGAGTGAGACCAGGGTGCCCTGGCGTAAATCTTCTTTAACGGCGCCAGAGGGCACAAACCAGACGTAGTCGAAATCAACCGTAAGCTGACGAGAGAGCGAGGCCGATAGCGTCTCGATACAGCCCGGCGGAAGTTTGCAGCCCTGTGCCTGAAGCAGGGTTTCGGCGGTCTGACGCGGCACTGTGCCTTTCGGCGACACCACCACCGGCCACTCCATCACCCGGCTCAGAGTCACGGTATCGTTAAGCAAAGGGTGATTGGGGCGAACCACCAGCTTCAGGGATTCGAGGAACAGCAACTCATAATTCAGACCGCTCATCAATTCAGGGTCTGACATGCGGCCAATGCCCAAATCCAACTCGCCAGATTTGAGCCCCGCCAGCAGCATAGGGTTATTCATGGTCGCGACCTGCAGCGTAATGTTGCGCTGCTGCTTATGAAACTGGCCTATGACCGCAGGTAATATGCCCAGCGCGGCGGTGGGCAGGGCGCCAATACGCACCACATCCGGGGTGTGTTCATCTTTGCGCGTCAACGACTGCCCGGCGGTGTTCAGGGCGTCCAGCACCTTAACGGCATGGGTCAGAAATTGTTCGCCCATCAACGTAAGCTGCGCCCCCAGCCGCCCGCGCTCAAACAGGCGGGTACCGGTAAGTTGTTCCAGCTCATTGAGCGTTTTTGATAACGCCGGCTGGCTTAAATTAAGCGTTTCAGCCGCTCGCCCCAGCGTTCCCTGTTGAGCGACGGCCACGAATGTATGCAGATGGCGCAAGCGAATGCGCTGACTAAACAGACCATTTTTTTCCATAGGCGATGTTTAAAGCAGAGCGATGAGAGAGACAAGAAAAGTTGTTTAATTTTGATAACCTGCTAGCAAAATATCATTAACATTTACTCATTTTATGCAAAGTGCCTGTTTGCCGCCTTGTAAAAAGCGCGTGTCACCAGGCTGTTGTTTCGACAGGATTAAATCTGCGGCAGTAAACGAAAAGAGCATCCTTACCCCGAACCGGCAAAGCCGGGAGGCGGGGCGAAAACATAAAGGGAGGTTATGCTTCGCGCATGGCGTGGCGATGTTGCTGACAAATATGACAGCGCTCAGCCTGAGGCGAAAAGGTAGAAAAGGGGTGGCGACAGACGGAACAGACCTTCTGCATCAGCGGAAACCGCTGCGCATGCGCTGCGGCGATCTCTCGCCGGAGAGTGATTGCCCCGGTAAAACAGACCGCCGTACAAGCATGGCATCCGGTGCAGACAGAAGAATCCCAATCCAGTGCGGTCTGGGTGAAGCGCAGCGCTTTTTCCGCGCATGCCCGGGCGCAGGCCCCACAGGCCACACAGCGTGATAGCGAAAAGTCCAGTTCGTAAGGGGTAAAAGGGTGGTAAGCCTGCAGGCGTGTAGGCTGATCTGCCGTGACGCTTGCGGTCTGGTGCGCATCATCGGGAACGCGAAGCCAGTGCCGACGGAAGCCATCCACAGGGCGCGGCTGCGGTGGAAAAATTTGCCACTCCGCTTCGTTCAGTTCCCTCAGGATCACATTAAGCGCAGCCACCGCACGCAACCAGGCGGGGTGGGCCGCGTAATCCAATTCCACGCCCCCTATCGCGTACTGGCGGTGCCATAGCAGCAGCTCTTCTGGGGTAATGGTGGTCGAAAAGGGGCCGACCAGTCGGTTGTTGCGCAGGTTGCGTCTGAGGGGCTGAAGATGAGTCAGCGCATCGGTCGGACAGACGAAGAGACAATTACCGCAGCGCAGGCAAGCGTCAGCGTCGAGATGCGGCCCGTCAGAACCGATGTTGATTGCCGCCACCGGACAGGCATCTGCACAGGCCTGGCAGCGGTGGCGCGAGAACGTTTTACGCAGGCAAGAGGCCCCCACGCCGGGGGGCGGTGAGGGCTTTATGGAGAAAGGACGCATCACAATCAGCCGATGCTAAAGAAAACAAAGCGGAAGAGGATCTCTGCCAGGATCAGCAGCAGCCCTCCGAACAGCACGCCGTTTCTACGGTGACGCCAGGCGCTGAACGCAAACAGGATGGCGCCCAGGACGCTGGCAACCCAGCTAAACAGTCGCAGCCCGCCATGCTGATTGAAGGCCTCAACCGGCTGATGCGGCAGGGTGACGACGCCATTCAGCGGCGCGCTGGCCAGATAGTGCACGTAGGCTGGCTGAGCCAGCAGACGCACCGCCACAATCGCGATAACCAGCATCGCCGCCAGACGCAGAAGTCGCGTGCGAGCCTGCATCACGCCAGGGGTATTCAGTAGGGGCAGCCAGGCCATCGCCACCGCGCCGAGAATGCCCACCGCGCCATAAAACATCAGCCAGGTGTTGAAATGCATCCAGGTCACCACCGTGCTGCTGGCGTAGATCGCGCTCATGCACCAGACGTCGATCAACCCTAGCAGCGTGGCAAGCGGCAACAACAGCGCCAGCGGTGATTTTCTTATCAGCATGCTGAGCGTGCAAAGACCAAGCACCGCGAGATAGAGACTGGCGAAGACGATTTCACGGCTTAACCACGAGCTGGCTACATGGCGCAGCGCGTTAAACGCATTCAGCGGATAACCCAGGTGCAGCGTCGAGGCCACCAGACCCAGCCCGCCGGCAATGCAGGCCAGCAGCATGGCCGGCAGCAGCTGACGCTGGGCCGCAGGCAGCGTTTTCGCCTTTCTGACGGCGAGGGTTAAAAACAGCGTGATACCGACCGAGCCTTGCACCAGCAGGGTGAAAATCAGTAATGGCAACTCATGCATGCGGCGGCTCCTCTTTTTCTGCCCCAGCGTGGGGTTTTATCACCAGGTTCGGCTGCGTGATGGACGAATCCGGCAGCCCCTGAACATCGCAAACCGTACCGTACAGGGCGCGGAGTTCATCGATGGGCCCAAACTTAATGGCCCCCAGCGGACAGGTTGCTACGCAGATGGGCTGCTCGCCTTGCGCCAGTAAATCTACGCACAGGTCGCATTTCGACATCTGTCCCGTCTCCTCATTCATCTGCGGTGCGCCGTACGGGCAGGACCAGGCGCAATAGCCGCAACCCACGCATTTGCGGGTATCGACGCGCACGATGCCGTCGCCGGGCCGTTTGTGCATCGCGGTGGTGGGGCAGTTTTTAGTGCAGATAGGATCGGCACAATGGTTACAGGAGATCGAGAGGGTATAAGCGAATACCGAGTTGCTCACGCCCCCTTGACCGGTCGGGATAAATCCGCCGCCATTCACCTCGTATACCCGACGAAAGCGTCGACCCACCTCAAGATTATGTTTGTCTTTGCAAGCCACCTGACAGGCTTTACAGCCCGAGCAGCGCGAAGAATCGATGAAAAATCCAAGCTGTTTATCGCTGACCGCGGGGAACTCTTTATACTGCTGACTCATACTTGACGACCTCCACAAGCAGGGTTTGATGCGCGTTACCTTTAGCAAGCGGAGTAATTCGCGCCGAGCTTAGTACGTTTGGACAACCGCCGAGATCGACCCCGTCGGCATCCGGCTGCCACCAGGCACCCGCCTGCATGGCCACGACGCCGGGAATGATGCGCGGCGTCACTTCAGCCGGCACCTGGCAGACGCCGCGCGCATTGTGAATGCGCACGAGGTCGCCCTGGCGGATACCCCGTTTTTGCGCATCCAGCGGGTTGATCCACAGTTTTTGGATCTGCACCTCTTGCAGCCAGGGGTTGGCATATTGCGTGGAGTTCGCGCGGTTCCTTCCTTTCCAGGTGATCAGCTGCAGCGGATACTGTTTGACCAGTGGATCTTCCGGGCCTTCCGCCGCCGGGACGTAGTGCGACAGGGCAGGAATGTCGGGATGCTTCATGTCGTACAGCCGTTTGGAGAAAATCTCGATTTTGCCCGACGGCGTGGGGAACGGGTTCGCCTCGGGATCGCGAATGTTGGCTTCAAACGCCACGTAGGGTTCGCTTTTAAACAGATGCTGGCGCGTTTGCTGCAGCTCAGTAAAGGTGGGCAAATGCTCATCCGGCATCGCCAGGCGGGTCTGCTCCCAGATGTGTTCGATCCACTCTTTTTCACTGCGCCCTTCACTGAATTGCGGCTCAACGCCGAGCTTGGCGGCCACTTCGCGCTGCCAGTCGTAATCCGAACGGCGTTCAAATTCCGGCTCAATTAGCTTTTCAGAGAGGATCAGATAGCTGCCGGTCCCCCAGGTTTCGCCGATGTTCCAGCGCTCCATAAAGCTGGTTTCGGGGAGCAGCAGGTCGGCGTAGCGGGCGCTGGGGGTCATATAGAGATCGCTGACTAAGATAAACTCTATTTTGGATTCATCCTCCAGCACCTTTACCGCCTGGAGCAGGTCGGGGTTCTGGTTTGCCAGATAGTTACCCGCCAGCGACACCAGCATGCGGATGTTGCTTTTCAGCTGTGTGGCACCGGTGAGGCCGTCCTGCGGCGTAACCTTGCTGGCATCGTCGGCGGCCTGCACCCAGTTCATGATAGAGATTTTCTCTTTTACCGGGTTGTCGGGCATCTCGGGACCGGTCGTAAACTTACGGTTGCCACAGCCGCCGTAGCCTGCCGCCCAGCCGCCTTTCACGCCGACGTTACCGGTCAGGGTAGCCAGCAGGGTAGAACCGCGGGCGGTACGCTCGCCGCAGATATGGCGTTGAGGACCCCAGCCCTGAATCAGCGCCGCCGGTTTGGTGGTGGCATAGTCACGTGCGAGCTGGCGAATGGTTTGCGCCGGGACGTAGGTGATTTTCTCGGCCCATTCCGGCGTTTTTACGATGCCGTCTTTTTTACCCGTCAGGTAAGCGACCATCGATTCGTTGGCCGGTACTCCCTCTGGCATGGACGCTTCATCAAAGCCGAGGGTATATCGTTCAATAAAGGCCTTATCATGAAGGTTTTCGCTGACGATGACATACATCATCGCATCCATCAGCGCATTATCCGTTGAGGGCAGAAGCGGCACCCACTCGTCGGCCAGCGATGACACCGTATCGGAATAGCGCGGGTCAACCACAATAAAGCGCGTACCTTTTTGCTTCATTTGCTGGAAATAGTGGTTGCTGTGGCCAAAGATGGTCTCAGTCGGGTTATGTCCCCAGAGAATGACCAGCGGGGTATCGGACAGCGTATCCAGTGAACTGCCGCTGGCAGCGGTGCCGTAGGTATAAGGGGTGGCGGCGGCCGTATTGCCCATGCTGACGGAGTGATAATATTGCAAATAACCGCCGGTGAGATTAAATAAACGGCGCATCATTTTATCGCCGGAAAAAGTCCCTCCGCTGACGGCGGTATTATTATGAACAAAACGCGACTCAGGACCATATTTGGCGGTAATACGTTTGATGTTATCCGCAATAAGGGTGGTGGCTTCGTCCCAGGAGATGCGTTCGAATTTACCTTCGCCGCGTTTTCCTACCCGCTTCATCGGATATTAAAGACGATCGGGATGATAAACGAATTTACGGTAGCTGCGGCCGCGAACGCAGGCGCGCATTACCGGCATTTGCGTATCAAGTGCGCTGTCCGGACGCGTGGTAATTTGGGTCACCACGCCGTCGGCAATGTGGGCCCGAATGTCACATTTACCGCCGCAATCGAAGGTACTGCAGGTTTGCACTACGCGTTCCGCTGCGTGAACCTCGTTGATGACCGTACCGGCATCATTCCCCGCGGCATTTGCTCGTTGGTTGAACAAAAAAGGGAGGGCTACAGCGGCCGAACTCGCTTTCAGGAATCCCCGTCGGGAGACGCCGAGCGGGAGGCTGTCGTCATTGTTTTCAGGTGCAGACATAATTGTTCCTCTTTTAAAGAGCGCGTATTTTGTCTTATAGACCGAAGGGGGTAATTGATATTAATCAAGGGGGGGGGGGAATATAACATCCTCATTTAAATGATAATTGTTAGCAATTAAAACGGCGTAAAAAACGGCTGAAAAAGTCTTGTATTATTCAGGTGAGTGATAGCGTAAACCGTTTTTCACGGATGCAATGTCGAAATAAAAAATATTACTTTTTATATTGTTATGTTATATTTCATTTCTCCCGGAAATATTAAAGGGGAGTCGCTCATAAATTCTCCGTCCAGCAATCGGGATCACACTTCAGAAATTCTCTCAAACGTCCGCAGCAGCCTTCTCTACACTCCAGGTAATATTCACTGGAGGCATGACATCATGGCGAACACCATCACGGCAGATGATATTCGGGAACACTTTTCGCAAGCTATGTCGGGGATGTACCAGCAGGAAGTTCCGCAGTACGGCACCTTGCTAGAGCTGGTGGCGGATGTGAATCTGGCCGTTCTGGAAAATAACCCACTTTTACATGAACAACTGGCGAATGCCGACGAACTGGCGCGACTGAACGTGGAGCGCCACGGGGCCATCCGCGTGGGCACGGCCCAGGAACTGGCGACCCTGCGCCGGATGTTTGCCATCATGGGGATGTTCCCGGTCAGCTATTACGATCTTTCGCAGGCCGGGGTGCCGGTACACTCTACGGCGTTCCGCCCGGTGGATGACGCCGCATTATGCCGCAACCCGTTTCGGGTCTTTACCTCATTGTTACGCCCGGAGCTGATTGAAAATGTGGCTCTGCGCGAGAAGGCGGCGGCAATTCTGGCCCAGCGCAACATCTTCACCCCGCGCTGCCTGGCATTGATCGATCTGTACGAGACGGCTGGGGGATTTACCGAAGCCCAGGCGCATGAGTTTGTGCAAGAGGCACTGGAAACCTTCCGCTGGCACCGCCATGCCACCGTGGATCAAGAGACTTATATGGCGCTGCACAACGAACACCGTCTGATAGCCGACGTGGTCTGCTTCCCCGGCTGTCATATTAACCATCTGACTCCGCGAACCCTGGATATCGACCGGGCACAGGCGCTCATGCCGGAATACGGTATTGAGCCGAAGATCCTGATCGAAGGGCCGCCACGCCGCGAGATCCCGCTGCTGCTGCGTCAGACCAGCTTTAAAGCGCTGGAGGAGCCCGTCCATTTTGCCGGGGAACATTTGGGCACGCATACTGCCCGTTTTGGCGAAATTGAACAGCGGGGCGTGGCGTTAACGCCGAAAGGGCGTGAACTCTACGATCGCCTGCTGGCTGAAGCGGGTACCGGTAAAGATAACCTTACGCACCAGCTGCATCTGCAGGAAGTGTTCCGCGCCTTCCCAGACAGTGAAATGATGTTGCGCCGTCAGGGTCTGGCATGGTTCCGCTATCGTCTGACGCCGAGCGGTGAAGCACATCGCCACGCTTTTGGTCCCGGTGACGATCCGCAGCCGCTGATTGAGCGCGGTTGGGTGGTGGCACAACCTATTACCTACGAGGACTTTCTGCCGGTGAGCGCCGCCGGGATTTTCCAGTCAAATCTGGGCAATGAAACCCAGGCGCGCAGCCATGGCAACGCCAGCCTTGAGGCGTTTGAAACCGCGCTGGGCTGCCCGGTACTGGATGAGTTTGCCCTCTATGAAGAGGCGGAATCACGCAGTAAACGGCGTTGCGGTTTGCTCTGAAACCGTTACTCTGCTGGGGTGTTTTGTTAAGAGAAGGCTTGAATGGAAAACCTCTCCACCCCAATAGTGACGACCCGTCATGGCGCGCTGCTTGGCGCGACGGACGATAATGTTCAGGTCTGGCTCGGCATTCCTTATGCCGCGCCGCCCGTTGGTGCGCTACGCTGGCGGTCACCGCAGCCTGTTGAGAGCTGGCCGGGCGTACGTCCGGCGCAGGAAATGGCCTCGTCCAGCTGGCAAAACAGTGAATATTGCCAGGAACTGGGGGGCGGCGATCCGGGGCGTTTCTCGGAAGATTGCCTCTATCTGAACGTCTGGGCACCGGTAAAACGTCCCACACCGCTTCCCGTCATGGTCTGGCTGCACGGCGGGGGCTTTACCATTGGTGCTGGTGGCTTACCGCCCTATAACGGTAAGGCTCTGGCCCGGCGGGATGTGATTCTGGTGACGCTCAACTACCGCCTCGGCCATCTCGGGTTTTTTGCCCATCCGGCGCTGGAGGGGGAAGAGGGGCAGGTGGTGCACAATTTCGCGCTGTTAGATCAAATAGCGGCGCTGGAATGGGTGCGTGACAACATCGCCGCATTTGGCGGCGATGCGCAAAACGTAACGTTGTTTGGCGAATCCGCAGGGGCGCGCAGCGTGTTGTCATTAATGGCCTCGCCGCTGGCGAAAGGGCTGTTCCATAAAGCCATTATCCAGAGCGGTTATACCTTGCCCGATACGCCTCGCACGCAGGCGCTGGAAAAAGGCGTCGCGCTGGCGCGCCACTTTGGTCTGGAAAACGCAACGGCAGAGCAGCTGAGGGCCCTCCCGGTCGAATCCTTCTGGCCGCTCACGGCACCCTTGAATGTCGCACCTGCGCCTATCGTGGGCGACTGCGTTCTGCCGGAACCGATGCTGGAGTGCTTCTATGCTGCCCGCCAGCATCCGATGCCGGTGATAATTGGTTCCAACAGCGATGAGGCCAGCGTGATGGCGGTCTTTGGCGTCGATCTCGCCGGGCAGATCCAGAAGCTGCGGCAAGAGCGGCGGCTGGGGCTGGGCCTGATTAAACTGCTCTATCCGGGCGTGAAGGGGGATGAAGCCCTGGGGCGCGAGGTCTGTCGTGATATGGCCTTTACTACGCTGGGCTATGTGGTGATGCAGGCGCAGCAGCGGGTCGGCGAGCCCTGCTGGCGCTACTGGTTTGATTACGTGGCGGAAGCAGAGCATGACACCTACGCCAACGGCGCCTGGCACGGTAATGAGGTGCCTTACGTGTTTGATACCCTAACGCTGGCCGAGCCGGCGCGGGAGTATGTTAATGAACGCGATCTCGCCTTTTCGGCCAGGGTCGCGGATTACTGGGTCAATTTCGCCCGCCACGCCGGCCGGGACTGTGCCACGCTGAATGGGGCCATCCGCTGGCCTGCCTGCATTAAAGGGCGGGACGTCTTGTTACGCATTGGTTTGAATAAAAATGCAGGATTTAAGCTTGAGACCCGCTTTATGCGCGCGCGACTGGCGCTATTTAAGCGGATGATGAAACACCATGTCAGCCTCGATTAAGCAGACAGGCGCGAAACGCCGTCAGCGCCGTCGCTTTGTCAGGTGACTCTCGCAATACCAGACGATAACTCGCACCGGTCTTGACGCTGCTGGGGTAGGGCCGCAGCAGCCGCCCGGTGCGGAGATCTTCTGCCACCAGCGTCTCATCGGCAATTGCCACTCCCAGCCCCTGAATCGCGGCGGTGATCGCCAGGTCCATGGTGTCGAAGTGTTGATTTTTGTGCATGGCAGGTGGCGGCATGCCCTGTTTTTCCAGCCACAATGACCAGTCGGTGTTATCCCGGGTCGGGTGTAAAAAGGTCAGGTTTTCGACGTCGGTACCCCCTCGCAACGGGCTGACCACCGGCGTTAGCGCCTCTTCGAACAGCAGATCGCCCGCGCTCAGCTGGGCACCAAAGACAATCGCTGCGTCATAGGATTCTGTTTTGAAGTTCACGCTGTGATCGATGGTCGTGGTCAGGGCGATTTGCAGCTCAGGCTGCTGGTGCTCCACCTCAATCAGGCGGGGTATGAGCCAGCGCATGGCACAGGTCGGCGCCTTCAGACGCACCACCGTCTGTTGGGCGCGCGCCTGGTCGGCCACCGTCAGGAAGTGCTCGAAGGCGCTGCGCAGATCCGGCAGCAGAGCGCTGCCCTGGGAAGATAGCCGCAGGCCGCGGGCGTGGCGCTCAAAGAGGGGAAAGCCAAACCAGTTTTCCAGGGCGGCAATCTTTCGACTCACCGCCCCCTGGGTCAGACATAACTCTTTCGCCGCATGGGTTAAATTGAGATGCCGGGCGGTGACCAGGAAGGTCTCAACGGCGTTTAGCGGAAAAGTACGACGCGCCATAGCGCCTCCAGGTATGTTTTTTTCTCATGGCTATTATGACAACAATTCGATTGTCGCCGCAATCCGCTTCAGATTGAATAGTTATGCACTATCCACGAGAAAGGACTACCGATGACTCTACGCACGCCAATCCAGACCCGTTCCAAACTGCCGGATGTGGGCACCACCATCTTTACCGTTATCGGTCAGCTTTCGGCGCAGCATAACGCCATCAACCTCTCTCAGGGCGCCCCGAACTTCTCCTGCGATCCTAAACTGATCGCCGGCGTAACCCGCGCGATGGAGGCCGATCGCAATCAGTATGCGGCGATGACCGGCCTGGCGGCGCTGAAAACCCGCATCGCCGATAAAATCGAAGGTCTGTATGGCACCCGCTACGATGCCGAAAGGGAAGTACTGGTCACCGCCAGCGCCAGCGAAGGGCTTTACTCTGCCATCAGCGGTCTGGTGCATCCCGGGGATGAGGTGATCTATTTCGAGCCCTCGTTTGACAGTTACGCGCCGATTGTCCGTTTGCAGGGGGCGACACCGATCGCCATCAAGCTGACGGTGCCAGATTTTGCCGTCAACTGGGATGAAGTGCGGGCCGCCATTACGTCCCGCACGCGAATGATCATCATCAATACACCCCACAACCCGAGCGGGCAGGTCTTTTCGGCGGATGACCTGACGCAGCTGGCAACGCTGACGCGCAACACCGATATCATCATTCTTTCCGACGAGGTGTACGAGCATGTTGTCTTCGACGGCGTGCCACATCATGGCATGGCGACGCATCCGCAGCTGGCGGAGCGGAGCGTCATTATTTCGTCATTTGGCAAGACCTATCACGTCACCGGCTGGCGCGTAGGCTACTGTGTGGCCCCGGCAGAATTGATGGATGAGATCTGCAAGGTCCATCAATTTTTAATGTTTTCTGCCGATACTCCTATGCAGTACGCGTTTGCCGAGCACATGGCCGATCCGCAGACCTGGCTGTCGCTGGCGGCTTTCTATCAGCGTAAGCGCGACCTGCTGGTGAGCCTGCTGGCGGACTCGCCTTTCCGTCTGCTGCCGAGCGCCGGTTCGTTCTTCCTGCTGGCGGATTACAGCCACTTTAGCGATGAACGCGACAGCGAGATGGTGAAACGGCTGATTGTCGATTGTGGCGTCGCGACCATTCCCCTGTCGGCGTTTTACACGGATAGCACAGATAACAAACTGATTCGTCTCTCTTTCGCGAAAGATGAGGCCACATTACGGGCAGGTGCGCAGGCGCTATGCCAGGTTAAACCACGCTAAGGAGTACGGGTATGAAAGTAAATGCGTTCGTCGTCGGCCTGGGATTGCTCTGTTCTTTCTCCACCTTTGCCGCCACCGAATTACGTTACGGGGTCGAAGCGGAATATCCGCCGTTTGAAAGCCGCAATGCCTCAGGCGAACTGGAAGGGTTTGATATCGATCTGGGTAACGCCATCTGTGCCGCCGCTGCGCTGAAGTGCAGCTGGGTGGAGACGTCGTTTGACGCGCTCATCCCTGGGCTGGTGGCGAAAAAGTTTGATGCCATTAACTCGGCAATGAACATTACTGAAAAGCGTCGTGAAAGCATCGACTTCACGCAGCCCATCTACCGTATTCCCTCGCAGCTGGTGGGCAAATCGGGGATGGCGGTGGATGCCACCCCGGCCGGGCTGAAAGGAAAAACCATTGGCGTACTGCAGGGTTCTATTCAGGAAACCTACGCGAAAGAGCACTGGGAGAAGCACGGTGTCACCGTGGTGTCTTATAAAGATCAGAATATGGCATGGGGTGACCTGCTGAATGGCCGCATTGACGCTTCGTTGGTGATGTCGGCGGCCGGGCAGGCAGGTTTCCTTAGCAAGCCGCAGGGTAAAGGGTTTGGTTTTATTGGCAAACCCGTGTCTGACGACACGATCCTCGGCAGTGGTATCGGCTTTGGGTTGCGAAAAGGGGATGAAGCTTCCAGAAAGCAGCTCGATGCCGCTATCGATAAAGTCCGCGCTGATGGAACGATCGATAAACTGGCCCAGAAGTACTTCCCGGGTATCGATGTCAGCGTAAAATAATAGTGCGCCATACTGGCCCCTGCTGATGATGTCAGGCAGGGGTCCTTTTTATACGTAACTTTACCTCCGATTCAGCCTTTTCCCCTCGACAGAAAATATTTCTCGCTTTGTTCAGATAAACACCGACCAACAATTGGATTATTAACCGTTTTTGTTTAGGCTGTGCCCCTCTAAGGGTGCTCTTTTTTGCCGTCGTTTCGATCAACGCGAAACTCACATCCACGACCATAAGGACGTTTTTCCAGGCATGAATCGCAGACGTTTTTTACAAGGCTCACTGGCGGTCGCCGCGCTTAGCGGCACATCGGGTTTTGCGGCGCTGTTCTCCCGCGCAGCTAACGCAGCTGAATCGGATATTGCCGACGGTCTGAGCCGTCGCTTCGACTTCTCAGTGTTGCAGTCTATGGCCCACGACCTGGCGCAAAAACCCTGGGGAGGCGCACCGCGTGCGCTGCCTGAAACCCTTGCGACCCTCACGCCGCAGGCCTACAACAGCATTCAGTATGATGCAAAACACTCCCTGTGGAATAACATCGATAATCGTGAACTGGACGTGCAGTTTTTCCACGTCGGGATGGGTTTCCGCCGTCGCGTGCGGATGTTCTCTCTGGACTCCGCCACCTCCCAGGCACGCGAAATTCACTTCCGTCCGGAACTGTTTAACTATCACGACGCAGGCGTGGACACCCGGCAGCTGGAAGGGCAGAGCGATTTAGGCTTTGCGGGCTTCCGTGCCTTTAAAGCGCCTGAGCTGGCACGTCGGGATATCGTCTCCTTCCTGGGAGCGAGCTACTTCCGCGCGGTGGATGACACCTATCAGTACGGTTTGTCCGCCCGTGGCCTCGCCATCGATACCTTCACCGATTCGCCGGAAGAGTTCCCGGACTTTACCTCGTTCTGGTTCGAAACGGTCAAACCGGGCGATACCACCTTTACGGTCTATACGCTGCTCGACAGCCCGAGCGTAACCGGCGCGTATAAATTCGTGATCCACTGCGAGAACGATCGGGTGGTTATGGAGGTGGATAACCATCTCTTCGCCCGCAAAGACATTAAACAGCTCGGTATTTCGCCGATGACCAGTATGTTTGCCTGCGGCAACAATGAGCGCCGCATGTGCGACACCATCCATCCGCAGATCCACGATTCCGACCGTCTGGCCATGTGGCGCGGCAACGGTGAGTGGGTATGCCGTCCGCTGAATAACCCGCAAAAGCTGCAGTTCAATGCCTTCCAGGATAAGAACCCGAAAGGTTTTGGTCTACTGCAGTTGGATCGCGACTTCTCGCATTATCAGGACATTATGGGCTGGTATAACAAGCGTCCAAGTCTGTGGGTGGAGCCGCTGAACAAGTGGGGCAAAGGGGCCGTAGGCCTGATGGAGATCCCCACCACCGGCGAGACCCTGGATAACGTGGTCTGCTTCTGGCAGCCTGAAAAGCCGGTGAAGGCGGGGGATGAACTGGAGTTCCAGTATCGTCTGCACTGGAGCGCCAAACCTCCGGTGCGTTCACCGCTGGCCAACGTATTTGCTACCCGCACCGGCATGGGGGGCTTCCCGGAAGGCTGGGCACCCGGTGAGCACTACCCGAAAGTCTGGGCCCGCCGTTTCGCCATCGACTTTATCGGCGGCGACCTGAAAGCGGCCGCGCCAAAGGGGATCGAGCCGGTCATTACCCTCTCTAACGGCGAAGCGAAGCAGGTTGAGATCCTCTACGTCGAGCCCTTCGATGGCTACCGCATTCTGTTCGACTGGTATCCCACCAACGACTCGACCGATCCGGTTGAAATGCGCATGTTCCTGCGCTGCCAGGGGGATGCAATCAGCGAAACCTGGCTGTATCAATACTTCCCGCCGGCGCCGGACAAGCGTAACTACGAGGATGACCGCGTAATGCGCTAAAGGATGAAGCCCCTCTCTGACCGGGAGGGGCCGTAAACCCTCAATCCTGGGCGTAGCCGCCGCGGTCGTGGTTCAGTAGACTGACGCCACGTAAATCCACAAAACGTAGGCCCTATGACCGCTATCCCCCCTGAAATTATCCCCATTTCCTCCTCGCTTGAACTGCGCGCGGTAGAGGAAAGTCACGCCGCTGAGCTGTATAACCTGGTGATTAAAAATCGCGACTGGCTGCAGCAGTTTCTGGAGTGGCCGCAATATGTGGGGAGTGCAGAAGATTCGCTAAAAAATATCCAGAGTAACCAGATGCTGCATCAGCGCGGTTACGCCAAAATGTTCCTGATCTTTCTCGATAACGTGCTGGTGGGGGTGTTGTCGTTTAACGCCATTGAGCCGCTGAATAAAACCGGGTATATCGGCTACTGGCTGGATGAGGCGCATCAGGGGCAGGGGATCCTCTCGCAGGCGTTACAGGGCTTTATCCGCTATTACGCTGAACGTAAAGAGATTCGCCGTTTCGTCATCAAATGTCGCGTGGCGAACGCGGCCAGCAATCGCGTGGCGCTGGCCAATGGCTTTGAGCTGGAAGGGTGCCTGAAACAGGCTGAGTTTCTCAACGGGCACTACGACGACCAGAATATCTACGCCCGGATTGTCGAACTATAAGGCTCCCAGCAGCGGTGTGCGGATAATACGCTGCGCGCCGTTAATCACCTTAGCGCCGCGTAGATGAATGGCCTCGCCATCCAGGGCCTCGATCACCGCATCGTCGGTAATATCAATATGATGCTCGATCAGCACTTCGCCACGGATGCGCGCGCGTCCCTGAATCACCACCTTGTCATCAATGAGAATTGGCCCGCCGCTTAGCCACGCCTCGCCGCCAATCAGCACATGATGTTTGATGACGCAGTTGCCTTCCACGAGCGCATTTTCCGCCACCTGAGAGCTGTAGCGCAGGGTGGGGATGGCATCCTCCTCGCGCCCGGCGCGCAGGCGCGCATTGCCGTAGACTTTGGCGCAGTCACATACCCAGACGTTATTCAGATCATTGCCTTCCAGCAGCGCATTGTCGAAGACCTCAGCGCGATGCTCAATAAACGCCCAGTTCACAATAGCATTGCCGTAGATCTGCGCCTGATGCACCACGCGCGACTCGCTGACCGTGGCGTTGCCGTAGATTTGCAGAATCAGCTCCCGATCCGGAGTTAACCCTTTGGCGGCTATGACGACGCTGTTATGCAGAATGCGCGCATTACCGTAGAGATGACATTCGCCGCGCACTACGGATGCCTGAACCGTGACGTTGTCACACAGGCGGGCGCCGTGGCTGACCTCTGCGCCATCAACCCAGACGTTGTTCCCAATGCGGGCGTGATGGCTAATCACACAAGGCTGAGTGATCCGCGCGTTGCCGGTGACTTGTGCCCCGGCAAATACCACGCTGTTCTGGTCGTAGAGCCAGCAATCTCCCTCTTGCGATAAGGCTGCCTCGTCCTCAACCCAGCCGCCACGGCTGCCGCAGGGGACGTCGGCAAAATCCCGGGTGGCGATCAGCTGGCGGAGCGTCACGGACGATTTGTGGTCGCCGTCATGCCAATGGTGCAGGCGCGTTTCATCGCTAAGGCGGTATTTATTCATCAGGGTTTCCGCAGTTGTTCTCTTTACTAAACGTAGCAAACTTTACGTTGATCGAAAGAGTGGCATCCACAAATGAAACCCCTTAAAATAGCATTTCAAATATACTTTATAATTTAAAATAAATGTATAAAACTAACAAATTTGAACAAGTTCTTAACTTACCCTCCGGCTATTACGGCATGGTGCTGGGGATCATCGGCATGGGTTTCGCCTGGCGTTATGCCGGAACAATCTGGCCTGTAACGCGCTGGCCGGGGGAGATCCTCGTGGGGCTGGCGATAACCCTCTGGCTGCTGCTGACGGTGGCGTTTATGACCCGTGCGGTGCGCTTCCCGCAAAGCGTGCTGACGGAGATGCGCCATCCGGTGATGAGCAGTTTCGTCAGCCTCTTTCCCGCCACTACGCTACTGGTGTCAATTGGTGTGGTGCCCTGGTATCGCCCGTTGGCGCTGGTGCTGTTTAGCATCGGTGTAGTGGTGCAACTCAGCTACGCCGCCTGGCAGAGCGCCGGGTTGTGGCGCGGACGCCATCCGGAGGAGGCCACCACGCCGGGGCTGTATCTGCCCACGGTGGCCAATAACTTCATCAGCGCGATGGGCTGCGGAGCCCTGGGTTTTCACGATGCCGGGCTGCTGTTTTTGGGGGCAGGTGTCTTCTCGTGGCTGAGTCTTGAGCCGGTCATTTTGCAACGCCTGCGCAGCGCCGGAGAGCTGCCCCAGGCGTTACGCACTTCGCTTGGCATCCAGCTTGCCCCCGCGCTGGTGGCCTGTAGCGCCTGGTTTAGCGTGAACGGCGGCGAAGCAGATACCTTTGCCAAAATGTTGTTCGGCTACGGCCTGCTGCAACTGCTGTTTATGCTGCGCCTGATGCCCTGGTATTTGTCGCAACCCTTTAATGCCTCGTTCTGGAGCTTCTCGTTCGGCGTTTCGGCGCTCGCCACCACCGGCCTGCATCTGGGGCAGAGCAGTAGTACCGGACTGTTCCACGTTATTGCTATTCCGCTGTTTATTTTCACCAACGCGATAATCGCGCTGTTACTGGTTCGCACATTTATTCTGCTGATGCAGGGCAAGCTGTTAATTCGTACAGACAAAGCCTTACTGATGCAGACTGAGGAAAAAAAATGACTGTGATTGATGAGAACTACTTCACCGAAAAATATGGCCTGACCCGCACCCATTCAGAGGTGCTGTACAGCGCCGGGATTGTCAAACCGGGTAAAACACTCGACCTCGGCTGTGGTAACGGACGCAATAGTCTTTACCTGGCTGCGAACGGTTTCGATGTCACCGCCTGGGACAAAAATCCGGCCGGCATTAGCAACATCGAAAGCATCAAAGTCAAAGAGGGCATCACAACGCTGCAGACGGCCATCAAGGATCTCAACACCCTGCGCTTTGACGGCGAATACGATTTTATCCTCTCAACCGTGGTGATGATGTTCCTGGAAGCGAAGACCATTCCGGGTCTGATTGCCAACATGCAGGAGTGCACCAAACCGGGTGGGTACAACCTGATCGTGGCCGCGATGGACACCGACGATTACCCCTGCACGGTGGGCTTCCCGTTTGCCTTTAAAAGCGGGGAGCTGAGTGCGTATTATGCGGGCTGGGATCTGCTGAAATATAACGAAGACGTCGGTGAGCTACACCGCACCGACGCCGAGGGGAATCGCATTAAATTGCGTTTTGCTACTATGCTGGCGCGCAAACCGGCTTAACGGGCCGCCATCAGGCAGATTTGCAGCGCCGTGTTGTAAGAGGCCTCGAACGACGACAGCGGCAAGAACTCGAACTTCGAGTGGAAGTTATGCGCGCCGGTGAAGAAGTTCGGGGTCAGCAGCCCTTTGGCGGAGAGCGCAGCGCCGTCGGTACCGCCGCGCATTGGCGTCGGTTTCGGCGTAATGC
Source organism: Leclercia pneumoniae (assembly GCF_017348915.1). Classification (NCBI taxonomy): domain Bacteria; kingdom Pseudomonadati; phylum Pseudomonadota; class Gammaproteobacteria; order Enterobacterales; family Enterobacteriaceae; genus Leclercia; species Leclercia pneumoniae. Next base: position 2,074,185 of record NZ_CP071383.1, read on the forward strand.
CCAGGCTCTCCATCGCCGCAAACATCAGGTCAATGGCGCGACGGTCGTCACCCAACGCATTGCTGATATTGCTGTAGGTCTCTTCGATATGCCAGCTCACCCGTGCGGTGGGGTGTTGAGCCGCAATTTTCTCGGCTACGTCGGCAATTTGCGCCTTACGGGCAGCAAAGCTCTGCTGGTCGAAGTCGCGGATATTCGCCTTCAGAATGGCTTCGTTCTGTCCGGCCTGCATCCCCTGGAACCAGATGTAACCTTCCCGTCCTTCGGTGCACTCTGGCGTTTGCTGGCGATCGAAATGGTTGATGTAATCCATGGCCATCAGCAGCGGGTTCACCAGCACCCCCTTCGCCGACATCGGATGCGCGGTTACGCCGGTAAAGCGGATTTCCGCCGTGGCGGCGTTAAAGTTCTCGTAGACGATCTCGCCGATCTCGCAGCAGTCAATGGTCCAGGCGAAATCCACGTCGAAGCGTTTCAGATCCAGGGCTTTGGCCCCTAATAGTCCAATCTCTTCATCCGGCACGAAGGCGACCACGATATCGCCATGCGCATGTTCAGCGGTAAGGTTCTCCAGCAGGGTCATCACCACGGTGACGGCGGCTTTATTATCTGCCCCCAGCACGCTGGTGCCGTCGCTAAAAATAATCTCTTCATTCGGGTAAGCCCGTATTTCAGGATGCTCATCGACCCGCAGCCAAATATCTTTCACTTTATTCAGACAGAGATCTTCACCCTTAAAAGTTAATATTTGTGGATGAATATCCGGTGATAATCCGACGTCTACGGTATCAATATGGGTAATAAAACCAATGCGCGGAGCGCCTGGCACATTCCCTTTTTTTACCGCGGTAACGGTAGCAAATTCATCGATCACAATCTCATCCAGACCCAGTGATTCCAGCTCCTTCGCCAGTTCGCGCGCCATGTCATGTTGGCCTGGCGTAGAGGGGAGGGTTTTTATTTGAGCATCGCTCTGGCTGGTGATGGCGAGATAGCGAAAAAAGCGATGGGTTAATTGTCTGGATAGCGTCGAAGCCATAGTGAATCCTTCTTTATTCGTATTATCAGGTGTTTGCATGGTCACTTTAATGTTATTTATGAAATGGCAAAAGAATGATTAGCCGTCGAATTAAAAGACAGGAAAACGTGATGAAAAGCAAGCTCACAACTTTAGCTCTGGCCCTGGCCGCGCTGACGGTCAGTTCCACCGTTGCCGCCAAAACGCTGGTTTACTGTTCTGAAGGCTCTCCTGAGAACTTTAATCCGCAACTCTATACCTCGGGTACCAGCGTGGACGCCAGCGCGGTGCCGGTCTATAACCGTCTGGTCGATTTCAAACCCGGTACCACCGAGCTGGTACCGAGCCTCGCTGAAAGCTGGGACGTGAGCGATGATGGCAAGGTTTACACCTTCCATTTACGCAAAGGGGTGAAATTCCAGAGCAACAAATTCTTTACCCCAACGCGCGACTTTAATGCGGATGACGTGATTTTTTCATTCATGCGGCAAAAAGATGCGAAACATCCCTATCACAACGTCTCTAACGGCAGCTATTCCAACTTTGAAAGTCTGGAATTTGGCACACTGATTACCGCCATCGATCGCGTTGACGATAACACGGTACGCTTTACCCTGGCGCACCCGGAAGCGCCGTTTGTAGCCGATCTGGCCTGGTATTTCGCCTCAATCTTGTCGGCAGAGTATGCCGATGCGATGTTAAAAGCCGGTACCCCTGAGAAGGTCGATATGAATCCAATCGGTACCGGGCCGTTTAAACTGGCGCAGTACCAGAAAGACTCCCGCATCCTGTTCACTGCCTTCCCGGAATACTGGCAGGGTAAAGCGAAGCTCGATCGATTGATCTTTAGCATCACTCCGGATGCCTCCGTGCGGTTCGCAAAGCTGGAAAAGGGCGAATGTCAGGTAATGCCTTTCCCGAACCCCGCCGACCTGCCGCGAATGAAAGCCAACAAAGATCTTAACCTGATGAGTAAGGCGGGGCTGAATACCGGCTTCCTGGCCTTCAATACACAAAAAGCGCCGCTGGATAATCTGAAGGTGCGTCAGGCGCTGGCCATGGCGATCAACAAACCGGCGATTATCGACGCGGTCTTCCACGGTACCGGCACCGCCGCGAAAAACCTGCTGCCGCCGGGCGTCTGGAGCGCAGATAGCGAACTGAAAGATTACGACTACGACCCTGAAAAAGCGAAGGCGCTCCTGAAAGAGGCCGGTTTTGCTAACGGTGTGACTATCGATTTATGGGCTATGCCGGTACAGCGCCCCTATAACCCGAATGCGAAACGGATGGCCGAAATGATTCAGGCCGACTGGGCGAAAATTGGCGTGCAGACCAAAATCGTCACTTACGAATGGGGCGAATACCTGAAGCGGGTGAAGAGCGGAGAGCATCAGGCGGCGCTGATGGGCTGGACCACCGCGACCGGCGATCCGGATAACTTCTTCGGGCCACTCTTTACCTGTACCTCTGCAAACGGGGGATCGAACTCGGCGAAATGGTGTTATCAGCCCTTTGATAAAATCATTGCTGAAGCAAAAACGATCACCGATCAGGGTAAACGCGCGGCGCTGTATAAAGAGGCGCAACAGATGATGCACGACCAGATGCCTGCGGTCATGATTGCCCACTCAACAATATTCGAACCCGTACGTAAAGAGGTTACAGGTTACGAAATTGATCCTTTCGGCAAACATTTATTCTGGCAAGTAGATATTAAGTAACCCAAACAAACTGCCTGTCGCCCTGGCGGGCAGTTTTTTTCCGAAATACATTCCGTCCCCTTTTTTTGTCACAACGCGTGATTAATAGTTTTGCTATAACTTGAATTGCATATCTACAATCCACAGGGACATACCCATTATGCGTACCAAAACTTTATTCAAAGTTGCAGCGCTCTCTGGCCTGCTCATGTTGACAGGTTGTGCATCAAAAGTGGCAGAACCTAATCAATATTCAGGCTTTTTAAAAGACTACTCCGGCCTTCAGCAAACCACCTCCGCATCGGGTAAACCCACCCTGCGCTGGGTCGATCCTGCTTACGACAAATCTAAATATGACAGCATTATCTGGACGCCAATCACCTATTATCCAACGCCAAAACCCACCACGCAGGTAGGTCAACGCGCGCTGGATGATATTCTGGCGTATACCAATACCAAAATGAAAACGGCAATTGGTCAGCGGAAACCTATTGTGACCAAGCCTGGCGCGCATAGTCTGATCTTCCGCGGCGCCATTACCGGTGTTAGCTCGCAGAAAGAGGGGCTGCAGTTCTATGAAGTGGTCCCTGTGGCGCTGGTGATTGCCGGTACGCAAATGGCCAGCGGCCACCGCACCATGGATACGCATCTCTTCTTTGAAGGCGAGCTGATTGACGCGCAGACCAATAAACCGGTCATTAAGGTAGTGCGTATGGGCGAGGGTAAAGAGCTCAATAATGAGAAGTCGCCAATGACGCTGGCGACGTTGAAACAGGTGGTGGACGACATGGCGACAGACGCCACCATGTTTGATGTTCACAAAACGATGAAATAATGCCTCTCTTCCGGCCTGCACGCAGGCCGGAATTTTTACGCCAGCCGTGGGCGTCTGAACCAGGTTTCTGATTTCGCAAACATCACCAGGTTTCCGGTTAAGATCAACAGTAAGCCCGCAATCGCATTCGCATGCCAGATATATCCCTCATAGACCGTTGAAAATGACAACGCCACCAGCGGGAACAGCAAGGTGCTGTAAGCCGCTTTGCCCGCGCCAATACGCCCAACCAGAGTGAAATAGGCACCAAAAGCAATCACCGAGCCAAACAGCGCCAGATAAAGCAGCGCGCCCATATAGCTCAGCGTCCACTCGGGTGCGAAGCTATCCCCGCGAATGAGTGCAATCGCGCCCATAACCAGTGTGCCATACAGCATCGCCCAGGCGTTGGTGGTCATGGTCTCGAGCCCGTTACGCTGATGACGTAAACTGATCATATTCCCCAGCGAGAAACCGTAGGTACCCAGCGCCGACAGGGCGATACCGAAGAGGAGACCTGCATTCCAGCCGCTGGCGATGAGATCGCTCCAGAAGAGGGTGATAATACCGAGCAGGCCCATCGCCGCCGCCAGGTAAAAGCGTGCAGGCGGGCGCTGACCAAAAAACAGATAACTATTCAGCGCGTTATAGAGTACCGCCATTGAGAAAATGACCGACTCCAGGCCGGTATTGATATAGGAGGCGGCGGTATAGAAACACCAGAAATTAAAACAAAAGACGCAGCAGCCCTGTAATAGACAGAACAGGTGGTCGCGCAGGTGAATTTTACGCAGGCGTCGCAGCGCCAGCAAAACGAGCATGATGGTGGCGGTCGCGACGGCAAAGCGCCAAAAAATAGAGACGGGCGCCGCAACGGGCCCTTGCTGTAAATAGATCGCAATCCAGGTTGTTCCCCAAATGATGACCACCAGACCGTATAATAGTGCGTTCATATTCTCTCTCCGAGCCTGACATCAACGGCTCTCTTCGTTGTCTGTAATGGCCTGAGTATGCGGCTTGCGGTCCTGGGCGGCTTGCACCGCCTTGCGCAAGACTTGCAAATTCTTGCGCTTTTTTATCGCCATAGCGAAGTGAGGGGTGGCACTGGTACTACGTTCTTTTTAAACTGATGAGCTCTGGTTAACGGGAGTGTTGGGCGATATGGCTGAGATGTACGGTGCCTTTGAAAATCTGCGCAGACATAAAGCGGTGCTGCATAACGCTGTTGCGCTCAATTCGGGGATCCAACTGGCGGCCTGGTCCAACAAACGCGATACCATCACCCAGTATTGCGATCACCACACTCTGAGTCTGTACGTGGCCGACGGCTACGAGAGTTACCACAAAACCTCGGCCGGGTGGAAAAACGGCGGCGGGCCGGACCGCTTTTGCCTGATGCCAAAAGAGAGTGAGTCGAGCTGGGATATTCGCGATGACTTATCTTTTGTGCATCTGTATTGCACCGATGCCCATCTGCGCGAGGTGGGTGAAAAGATCTGGGACAAAAGTCCGTATGGCTTTACCCTGGATGAAAACCTGTTTGGTGACGACGAAAAAATTACCGCGCTCTATCGCCACTTCATTCTGGGCTGCGACTGGGGGCAAAAGGCGAATCAGCTAACCCTGAGCAGCGCCTCCACGCTGTTGCTCACCCATCTGGTACAGCATTACAGCAATGTGCAGTGGCGGCTCCCCAACGTCACCGGGGGGTTATCACCTTTTACGCTGCGCAATGTACTCAGTTATATTGAAGAGAACCTGGCTGCCGCATTAACCCTGGCGGATCTGGCTACCCAGGCGAGCCTGAGTGAGTACCACTTCGCGCGCATGTTCCGCCAGTCGATGCAGATGGCACCGCATCAGTATGTGATGCAGCGCCGGATGGATAAGGCCAGAAGGCTGGTCACCTCTACCCAGCTTCCCCTGACGGAGATTGCGCTGGCCTGCGGTTTTAGCTCTGCCAGCCACTTCAGTAATCGCTTTCGCAGCGTTATGGGAATGACGCCCTCGCAACTACGCGCGGCGCGGGCGTAACAGCACCAGATAACACACCCCGCCTGCCACCAGCCCCCAGAACGCCGAACCAATACCGCCCAGCGTGACGCCGCTTGCCGTTAGCAGAAAGGTCACGATAGCCGCATCACGTTCCCGCTCGTTGTGCAGGGCCTGATAGAGGCTCCCGCTAATGGTGCCCAGCAGCGCCAGCCCAGCCAGCGTCTGGATCCAGCTTAGCGGCAGCGCCGCCATGACGCCGGTGATCGACCCGCCGAACACCCCCGCCAGCAGATAAAAAACGCCTGCGGCAGCGGCGGCCAGCCAGCGTTTGTCAGGATCGGGATGGGCATCCGGACTTTGACAGATCGCGGCGGTGATCGCGGCAATGCAAATCGAGTAGACGCCCAAGGGTGCGAGCAGCAACGCCAGGCCGCCGGTGGCAATGATTAGCGGCGAGACGGCAACCGGGTATCCAGATGCTTTCAGGGTGGCGAACCCCGGCGCGTTCTGCGAGGCCATGGTCACAAGGAAAAAAGGGATTCCGATGCTGATCAAGGTTGTCAGCGTGAAAGAGGGGGCAATGAACTGGGGCATCACCAGCGTCAGAGTTAACTTTTCTGTGACAACGTCACCATTAAGTCCTGCTACCGCTGCGCCCACCAGCAGCGTAGCGACAATGGCATAGCGTGGAGCCACAGCCTTTGCCGCCAGCCACGCCAGCAACATGCTGCCACAGAGCACCAGATGCCCGTCCATATTGCTGAAGGCCTGCAGGCCAAAGCGCAGCAGGACCCCGGCCAGCATGGCGGCGGCCAGCGAGTGGGGGATGATTTTCATCAGACGGGCAAATAATCCGGTGACACCGCAGAGTAAGATGAGCGCATTGGCAAAGATAAAAATGCCGATGGTTTCCGCTAAGGTCACCCCCTGCAGGCTGGTCGCCAGCAGCGCGGCGCCCGGGGTCGACCAGGCGGTGAGCACCGGGGCTTTATACCACCACGAGAGGAGCAGGGTGCTGATCCCCATCCCCATTCCCAGTGCGGTCATCCAGCCTGCGATTTGCGTTGGCGTTGCCCCCGCCGCCGCAGCTGCCTGCCAGATGATGGCGGCAGAGCTGGCATAGCCGACCAGCACGGCAACGAAGCCGGATAACACCGTGGGAAATGTGAGAGAAACGGCCCGCATGGCGGCTCCTTGTGCGTTATAACATACGGGGAATGTATCACTGTGCGCTATAGCATACAAGTGGTACACTCGGGCCAACGGGAGGGGTTATGGACATCACGCAACATCTTGCTACAACACTGAAAACATTACGCCAGGCGCGAGGCTGGAGTCTCTCCAGACTGGCGGAAGAGACCGGCGTATCGAAGGCGATGCTCGGTCAGGTGGAGCGCAACGAATCCAGTCCGACGGTCTCGACCCTGTGGAAAATCGCCACCGGCCTGAATGTCCCGTTTTCGACTTTTATTAGCCCGGAGGCCGAAGCGCAGCCGGTATTCGACCCACAGCACCAGGCGATGGTGATTAAACCGTTGTTTCCCTGGGATGATGAACTGAAATATGACCACTTTTCCATCACCCTGGCCCCGGGCGCCTGCAGTGAATCCACGCCGCATGAGGCGGGCGTAGTGGAGCATGTTGTGGTGATCAGCGGCGAACTGGAGATGAAAATCGACGGCGAATGGCGGCGTATTCTCCCGGATACCGGCGTCCGTTTTGCGGGCGATAAACCGCACGCCTACCGCAACAGCAGCGAGCAGCAGGTGCACTTTCACTCGCTTATCCATTATCCCCGCTAAACCTACGCAAAACGATTCCGTTGCCGCAGACTTCTGACTACAATAGCCGCCATTTTGACCATAACGGATAACGACGAAGTATGCGCCTGCAATCCCATCATCTTGAACTTTTGAGCCCGGCTCGTGACGCCGCTATTGCCCGTGAAGCGATTCTTCACGGTGCCGATGCGGTCTATATCGGCGGCCCGGGTTTTGGCGCTCGCCATAATGCCAGCAACAGCCTGCGCGATATCGCCGAGCTGGTGCCATTCGCCCATCGCTACGGGGCGAAGGTGTTTGTGACCCTGAACACCATACTTCATGATGATGAGCTGGAGCCGGCGCAACGCATGATCGCCGACCTGTACCAGACCGGCGTGGATGCGCTGATTGTGCAGGATATGGGCGTAATGGAACTGGATATCCCGCCGATTGAACTGCATGCCAGTACCCAGTGCGACATCCGTAGCGTCGAAAAAGCGAAATTTCTCTCTGATGCCGGCTTTAGCCAGATTGTCCTGGCGCGCGAGCTGAACCTGAATCAGATCCGTGAGATCCACCAGGCCACCGACGCCACCATTGAATTCTTTATTCACGGTGCCCTCTGCGTGGCCTATTCAGGTCAGTGCAACATCTCCCACGCGCAGACCGGGCGCAGCGCCAACCGGGGTGACTGCTCGCAAGCCTGCCGCCTGCCGTATACCCTGAAAGACGATCAGGGGCGCGTTGTTGCCTTTGAAAAGCATCTGCTGTCGATGAAAGATAACGACCAGACGGCAAACCTGGCGGCGCTGATCGACGCGGGGGTGCGCTCCTTCAAAATTGAAGGGCGCTACAAAGACATGAGCTACGTTAAGAATATCACCGCGCACTATCGTCAGATGCTCGACGCCATTATTGACGATCGCGGCGATCTGGCGCGCGCCTCGTCCGGCCGTACCGAGCACTTCTTTATTCCTTCTACCGATAAGACGTTCCACCGCGGTAGCACAGACTACTTCGTGAATGCGCGCAAAGGTGATATCGGCGCGTTTGACTCGCCGAAATTTATCGGCCTGCCGGTGGGTGAGGTGCTGAAGGTATCGAAACAACACCTGGACGTGGAAGTGACCGAGCCGCTGGCGAACGGCGATGGTCTGAATGTGATGATCAAACGTGAAGTCGTGGGCTTTCGCGCTAATACGGTGGAAAAAACGGGTGAAAACCGCTATCGCGTCTGGCCGAATGAAATGCCGGCCGATCTGCACAAAATCCGTCCGAATACCCCGTTAAACCGTAACCTGGACCATAACTGGCAGCAGGCGCTGCTGAAAACCTCCAGCGAGCGCCGCGTGGCGGTGGATATTGAACTGGGCGGCTGGGAAGAACAGTTGATTCTGACTATGACCAGCGAAGAGGGGGTGACTGTTACCCATACGCTGGACGGGCAGTTCGATGTGGCAACCCATCGCGAGAAGGCGCTGAGCAACCTTAAGGATGGCGTGGCGAAACTGGGCCAGACTATCTACTACGCGCGCAATATCGAGATCAACCTGGCGGATGCCCTTTTTGTGCCTAACAGCCTGCTGAACCAGTTCCGCCGTGAGACGGCAGATAAGCTCGACGCGGCGCGTCTGGCAAGCTACCCCCGCGGCAGCCGTAAGCCCGTCTCGGTGCCGCCGCCGGTCTATCCGGATACCCATCTCAGCTTCCTGGCTAACGTCTATAACCACAAGGCGCGGGCATTTTATCAGCGTTATGGCGTTGAGCTAATTGACGCAGCCTATGAGGCGCATGAAGAGAAGGGCGACGTGCCGGTGATGATCACCAAGCACTGCCTGCGTTTTGCCTTTAACCTCTGCCCGAAACAGGCGAAGGGCAATATCAAGAGCTGGAAAGCGACCCCGATGCAGCTGGTGAATGGCGACGAGGTTCTGACCCTGAAGTTCGACTGCCGCCCCTGCGAGATGCACGTGATCGGCAAAATGAAGAATCACATCTTCACAATGCCGCAGCCGGGCAGCATTGTGGCCTCAGTCAGCCCGGACGAGTTGATGAAAACCCTGCCGAAACGCAAGGGCGTGTAATTAACGAAAATGGGTGTCGGGTTTGCGTGACTTCTGCCAGTGCTGATGTTCGCGCAGCCCCTCGGCAGACTCTTGTGCCACGGCCCGTAGTTCATCGCTGTCGGCTTCATTACGCAGCTGATGTTCGACACTCTTTACCCAATAATACTCATGCCCTTTATGCCCGGCCATTAACTGGCCGGAGAAGAGGGCGCAGGTCAGCATCACAATCGATAACGTTTTTGTATACATCAGGCCACCATCGGTTTACGTTTCCGGGCTATGATGCCGATAGTTCCTTCAGGTTATTATTCAACTCTTCAAATCCAGGCAAGGATTTGTCAGGATTCGTGCAAAGCCCTCCGCAGAGGGCTTTTTTCAGTGCGATTTGAATCCGGCGGCAGTCATCAGCAGGCGGAAAAACATCCCCACCAGCACCAGTGCCAGTACGCTGCCACCCCAGATAACGGCCAGCCAGAACAGGCGTTTCCAGACAGATTGCTGCATCAGTGATATCCCTCCCCGGGTTGTACCTTCCCACGAAATACGTAGTAGCTCCAGAAAGTGTAGACAAGGATTATCGGGATAATGAGGAGCGCCCCCACCAGCATAAAGCCCTGGCTTTGCGCCGGCGCGGCGGCCTGCCAGAGAGTGATAGAAGGCGGAATGAGATGTGGCCAGATGCTGATCCCAAGCCCACTGAAGCCGAGAAAGACCAGCCCTAAGGTCAGGACGAACGGCAGCGTATGGCTGCGCGGATTATGCAGGCAGCGCCATTGCCAGAGGCTCAGCGCCGCCACTAACACCGGCACGGGCAGCAGGAAGAAAAGATTCGGTAGCGTAAACCAGCGGTCAGCAATGGCCGCGTGTGCCAGCGGGGTCCAGAGACTGATGATAGCGATCACCCCCAGCAGCGCCATCAGCAGGCGTCTGGAGAGCTGCCGCATCCGTTGCTGCAGCGGGTTTTCACTTTTCATCACCAGCCAGCTGGCACCTAACAACGCATACGCCACTATTAGCCCCAGACCGCAGAAAAGATTAAAAGGGGTGAACCAGTCAAAGGGGCCGCCGCTGTAGGCGCGATGGGTAACCGGAAAGCCATTGATTACCGCGCCGACCACAATCCCCTGGGTGAAAGTGGCAAGCAGCGAACCGCCGATAAAGGCTTTATCCCAGAATGGCCGGTGGGCAGGGGGCGCTTTAAACCGAAACTCAAAGGCCACACCGCGAAAAATCAGCCCGATGAGCATCAGCGTCAAAGGAATGGTGAGCGCATCGATGATGACCGCGTAGGCCAGCGGGAAAGCACCAAACAGCGCAGCACCGCCGAGGACCAGCCAGGTTTCATTGCCATCCCAGACCGGGGCGACGGTGTTGACCATCACGTCGCGATCGTCCGGATCGCGCACGGCGGGAAAAAGAATGCCAATCCCCAGGTCAAAGCCATCCATCACGATATACATCAGGGTGGCAAAGACGATAATGACAAACCAGATCAGGGAGAGATCGATACCCATTATGGTGTCTCCTTTGTATCAAATGCTGTACTGGCGGCTGAAAGCGGACGCGCGGGGCGGCCATCGGTTTCGCTCGGGAAGGTTTCGTCATCCTGCGGCCCTTTTTTGATCAGGCGTACCATGTAGCTGTAACCCACGCCAAACACCGAGGTGTAGACGAGGATAAAGGCCAGCAGGCTGACGCTCATATGCAGGTCGCCATGTGCAGAGACCGCATCTTCGGTGCGCTGCAGGCCATACACCACCCAGGGTTGACGGCCAACCTCAGTCGTCACCCAACCGGCCAGGATGGCGATCAGGCCTGACGGCCCCATCAGCAAGGCAAACCACAGGAATGGCCGGGATTGATAAAGCCGTTTTCGGTAGCGCAGCCACAGGGCGATGGCACCGAGGGTGAGCATTAACATGCCCAGCCCGGCCATGATGCGAAATGACCAGAACACCAGGGTGGAATTAGGACGATCCGCTTTCGGGAACTCTTTCAGGGCCGGAACTTGCTTATCCAGACTGTGGGTCAGGCTCAGGCTGCCCAGGGCTGGGATCGCCAGACCATAGCGGGTGCGCTCCTGCTCCATATCGGGCAGACCAAACAGCAGCAGTGGCGTCGGTTCGCCTGGCAGGTTTTCCCAGTGTCCTTCGATAGCGGCTATTTTCGCAGGCTGATATTTCAGGGTGTTGAGACCGTGCATATCGCCAATCATGGCCTGCAGCGGAGCGACAATGAGCGTCATCCACAGTGCCATGGAGAACATTTTGCGAATCGCCGGCGTGTTATTGCCGCGCAGCAGATGCCAGGCCGCCGAAGCACCCACGAATAGCGCGCTGCTCAGGAAGGCGGCAATCGACATGTGTAGCAGGCGATAGGGGAAAGAGGGGTTAAATACGACGGCGAACCAGTCTACCGGAACGACCACGCCGTTGATGATTTCATGGCCCTGCGGCGTCTGCATCCAGCTGTTGGAGGCGAGGATCCAGAAGGTGGAGATCAGCGTGCCCAGCGCCACCATACAGGTTGAGAAAAAGTGCAGCCCAGGCCCGACTTTCTTCCAGCCAAAGAGCATCACCCCGAGGAACCCGGCTTCGAGGAAGAAGGCAGTCAGCACTTCATAAGTGAGGAGGGGGCCGGTAATACTGCCAGCGAACTGAGAAAAGCCGCTCCAGTTAGTGCCAAACTGATAAGCCATGACCAGGCCGGAGACCACGCCCATGCCAAAATTAACGGCAAAGATCTTCGACCAGAAATGATAAAGCGAGCGCCAGACCGGATTTTTGGTTTTTAGCCATAATCCCTCCAGAACCGCCAGATAGCTGGCGAGCCCGATGGTGATCGCCGGGAAAATAATGTGGAAGGAGACCGTAAAAGCAAACTGGATCCTTGCCAGGTGAAACGCATCTAAACCAAACATGCACAACCTCAAAGTCAATCGTTGTGCAGACAGGGTATAGCGGGATGATGAGAAGTATCAGACGCAGAAAAGGGAAATTTACCTATAACAGTTGATGCCGTTAACGATTTTTATGGTTCTGTTATAGGTCAAGTAACGGGGCTCTCGCCCCGTTAGAGACTTAATCCCGCCAGCCCATCCCCGGCGCAACATGCTTCAGTATGGACTCAATAACATGCACGTTATACTCCACGCCCAGCTGATTCGGTACGGTCAGTAATAACGTATCCGCTTCAGCGATGGCTTCGTCCTGTTTAAGCTGTTCGATCAGCTTATCCGGCTCAGCGGCGTAGCTGCGTCCGAAAATAGCGCGGGTTTTCTCATCCAGATAGCCCACGCTGTCGCTTTCGTTGCGGCTGGCACCGAAATAGGCGCGATCCTGCTGATTCATCAGGGCAAATATACTGCGGCTAACCGAGACGCGCGGCGTGCGAGTATGGCCGGCTGCAGCCCAGGCCTCGCGGTAGGCACGAATCTGTTTTGCCTGTTGAATATGGAATGGCTCGCCGGTCTCGTCGTCTTTTAACGTCGAACTTTGCAGATTCATTCCCAGCTTCGCTGCCCACTCCGCCGTCGCATTCGATCCTGCGCCCCACCAGATTCGCTCGCGCAACCCTTCGGAATGGGGTTCCAGGCGCAGCAGGCCCGGTGGGTTAGGGAACATCGGCTGCGGATTTGGCTTCGCAAAGCCCTCTCCACGCAGGACATCCAGCAGCACCTCGGTATGATGACGCGCCATGTCTGACTCGTTCTCGCCTTCGGCAGGGACATAGCCAAAGTAGCGCCAGCCATCTATGACCTGTTCCGGAGATCCACGGCTGATACCTAACTGAAGCCGCCCACCCGAAATGAGATCGGCCGCACCCGCATCCTCCGCCATATAGAGGGGATTTTCATAGCGCATGTCGATAACGCCGGTACCTATCTCGATTCGCTGGGTCTTTGCGCCAATTGCAGCCAGCAGCGGGAAGGGGGAGGCGAGCTGACGGGCAAAATGATGCACCCGGAAATAGGCGCCATCGGCTCCCAGTTCCTCCGCTGCGACAGCCAGATCGATGGACTGCAACAGCGCGTCGGCGGCAGAGCGGGTACCGGACTGCGGAGAGGGAGTCCAGTGACCAAAAGACAAAAATCCAATCTTTTTCATGACAGGGGTATCCTGGTTAAAGGTGTCATCGACAGGCGACTACCCGCCGGAATTGATCTTTACTTTACCCCTAAGTAGATGAGAATAAATGCCATTTGTTTAACATAACTTTTCAAATAATTTGAATAAGGCCAGGTGGGAGACGATTATCATGACGAGCGTGGCTGCGCTGCTGGAGGGAATTTCTTTAGTTAAAAAAATAGCTTGCAACATTACTGCAACCATGCGTTAATGGCTCTTCGGTTTGAAATCCAAAAGATATCGTAGCAGTTTCTTAAAGCATCTCTCATCACGTTGTGCCTCTCCACAGCCTCTCCTGGGTTTTTTCTTTACGCTCTGATTAGTTTTGTCTCAGACCCTTATTGCCTTAAAGGCCCATTAGTTTATAACGTTTAACGTTCTGGAGATTTTCATGACTAACATTCATTTTCGTTGCCCATGCTGCCATGGTTCGCAATACCGCACGTCGGTTTTCGACGTCTCATCAAAAAACCCGATGGGTGCCAAGTGCATCTTCTGCAAGTCGGCCATGATGACGTTTGACCATATTGCCGTATCACAGCACGCGCAGCGCGTCCCTTTTGAACTGCGTAAGTAATTGCCCGCGGCGCCGTCACGCCCGGCTTTTCCCCCTCTCGTAACCATAACAGTTCATTAATTCTTCCTTTTTTCTCCTGCTGATATAGAGTGTTTCGCAGCAAGGAGAGAACGATGAAAAAATATCAGCGCCTGGCGCAGCAAATCATTTCGCAGATCGAGTTGGGTGTCTGGCAACCCGGCGATAAATTGCCCTCGCTGCGAGAGCAAGTGGTCAGCAGCGGCATGAGCTTTATGACCGTTGGCCATGCCTATCAGATGCTGGAAAGTCAGGGCCGCATCGTTGCCCGTCCGCAATCAGGTTATTACGTCGCCGCACGGCCGATGGGCCAGCAGCCTGCGCCCCCTGCGCAAGTGATGCGCGACGAAGCCGTGGACATTAATACCTATATTTTCGATGTGTTGCAGGCCAGCCGCGACCCGTCCGTCGTTCCCTTCGCCTCTGCCTTTCCCGATCCGCGACTCTTTCCACTGCAACAACTCAACCGCTCGCTGGCGAACGTCAGCAAAACGGCCACCGCCATGAGCGTGATTGAAAACCTCCCCCCCGGAAACAGCGATCTGCGCCATGCCATTGCCCGCCGCTATGCCCAGCAGGGGATGAACATCTCCCCGGAGGAGATAGTGATCACCGCCGGAGCGCTGGAGGCGCTAAACCTCAGCCTGCAGGCCGTGACCGAGCCGGGCGACTGGGTCATTGTTGAAAATCCCTGTTTTTACGGCGCTCTTCAGGCACTGGAGCGGTTAAAACTTAAAGCACTGTCGGTGGCGACGGATGTGCGCGATGGGATAGATCTTCAGGCGCTGGAACAGGCGTTGAACGACTATCCGGTGAAAGCTTGCTGGTTAATGACCAATAGCCAGAATCCGCTGGGATTTACGCTCAGCGCAGAAAAAAAAGCGCGGCTGGTGGCGCTATTAACCCAGCATAACGTCACCCTGATTGAAGACGACGTCTATAGCGAACTGTACTACGGTCGGGAAAAGCCGCTGCCGGCGAAGGCGTGGGACAGCAACGACATGACGCTGCACTGTTCGTCATTTTCGAAATGTCTGGTGGCCGGGTTTCGTCTTGGCTGGGTGGCGGCAGGCAAACATGCCCGCCGTATTCAGCAACTGCAGTTAATGAGCACCTTGTCGACCAGTTCGCCCATGCAGCTGGCGCTGGTAGATTACCTGGCGACCCGGCGTTACGACGCCCATCTGCGCCGGCTTCGCCGCACACTGGCTGAACGCAAACAGCAGGCCTGGCAATCGCTATTACGTCATCTGCCTGCCGAGGTGGTTATTCACCACAGCGACAGCGGTTACTTTTTATGGCTGGAACTGCCCCCGACGCTGGATGCCGGTAAACTCAGTGAGCAGGCCCTGCGCCACCACATCAGCATTGCGCCAGGCAAAATGTTTTCGACCTCCGATGCCTGGACCCCGTTTTTCCGGTTTAACACCTCGTGGGCATGGGGGGAGCGCGAAGAGCAGGCAGTTATTCAGCTGGCGAAATTAATCCGCGCTATGCTGTCTCCGAATTAATTTTCTCTCCGCACTGCCGGGTTTATTCATCTTCATCTCTCCTCGCCGCGATAAATTCGCGGCGTTTTACTTTTCGCTGTCATAGGAAATTTGCATACCGCGCGTCAGCGCTAACTCCTTGTCTATAATCCAGTTAACGGGGAATGCGCCCTCGGTCACAACCTGATGAAATATCTACAGCGTGCCGGGTGCGCCGCATTCGCGCGGTCTACGTTTAATACAGGAGATATTTTAAACGGCACGGCCGCCGCCAGATTGCATTGCGACAGGAGTAACGTGTATGAGCAAAAAATTTGCCCGTAGCAGCCTGTGTGCGCTCGGCATGACGATTCTGACTGCACAAGCGGCCGAGCCACCCAAAGAGATCGGAAAAGGCGAAGGGCGGCTGGATATTATTGCCTGGCCTGGCTATATCGAGCGCGGCCAGACCGATAAAGCCTACGACTGGGTTACGCCGTTTGAACAGGAGACGGGCTGTAAAGTCAACGTGAAGACTGCCGCCACCTCGGATGAGATGGTCAGCCTGATGGCGAAGGGCGGCTATGACCTGGTCACCGCCTCCGGCGACGCCTCCCTGCGCTTAATCATGGGTAAGCGCGTGCAGCCAATAAACCCTGATTTAATCCCCAACTGGAAAACCGTCGATCCGCGTATGGTGAAGGGGGAGTGGTTTAACGTCGGCGGTAAAGTCTACGGCACCCCGTATCAGTGGGGACCAAACCTGCTGATGTATAACACCAAAACCTTCCCGACGCCGCCCGATAGCTGGAGCGTGATCTTCGTTAAGCAAAATCTACCCGACGGCAAAACCAATCAGGGGCGCGTGCAGGCCTATGACGGCCCGATTTACATCGCCGATGCGGCACTGTTCGTCAAAGCCACTCAGCCCGATCTCGGTATTACCGACCCGTATCAACTCACCGAAGCACAGTATGCCGCCGTGCTGAAAGTGCTTCGCGACCAGCACGCCCTGATCCACCGTTACTGGCACGATACCACCGTGCAGATGAGTGATTTCAAAAACGAAGGGGTGGTGGCCTCCAGCGCCTGGCCGTATCAGGCTAACGCCCTGAAAGCCGACAACCAGCCCGTCGCTACCGTCTTTCCGAAGGAGGGGGTGACCGGCTGGGCGGATACCACCATGCTGCATAGCGATGCCAAACATCCAGTGTGCGCCTATAAGTGGATGAACTGGTCGCTCACGCCAAAAGTGCAGGGCGATCTGGCCGCATGGTTCGGTTCGCTGCCGGTGGTGGCGGAGGGCTGCAAAGCCAGCACCTTGCTGGGTGAAAAAGGGTGTGAGACCAACGGCTACACCTACTTCGACAAAATCATGTTCTGGAAAACCCCGATAGCCCAGGGCGGCAAGTTCGTCCCTTACAGCCGCTGGACGCAGGATTACATCGCCATTATGGGCGGCCGTTAATCGCCCGGGAGCAGAAGATGACGTACGCGGTAGAGTTTAACGACGTCTCCCGACGCTATGGTGAGGTGTGCGCGGTGGATCGCGTCACCATGGGGATCCGTGACGGGGAGTTCTTCTCCATGCTGGGGCCTTCGGGCTCCGGCAAAACCACCTGTCTGCGCCTGATTGCCGGGTTTGAACAGCTGAGCGGTGGGGCCATTACCCTGTTCGGTAAAGAGGCCAGCGAACTCCCTCCCTGGGAGCGGGATGTGAATACCGTCTTTCAGGACTATGCGCTCTTTCCCCATATGTCGATTCTCGATAACGTCGCCTACGGGCTGATGGTAAAGGGCATCGACAAAAAAACGCGTCATGCCCGGGCGCATGAGGCGCTGGAAAAGGTCAGTCTGGGCTTCGCCGTGGCCCGGAAACCTTCTCAGCTTTCGGGCGGCCAGCGTCAGCGAGTGGCGATTGCCCGCGCGCTGGTCAATCAGCCCCGGGTATTGCTGCTGGACGAGCCGCTGGGTGCGCTGGATCTAAAACTGCGCGAGCAGATGCAGTTCGAACTTAAAAAGCTCCAGCAAGAGCTGGGGATAACCTTTATCTTCGTGACCCACGATCAGGGCGAAGCGCTCTCGATGTCGGACCGGGTCGCAGTATTTAATAACGGCCGCATCGAGCAAATTGACACACCGCAGGCGCTCTATATGCGCCCACGCACGCCTTTTGTCGCCGGGTTTGTTGGCACTTCGAACCTGTTTAATGACGAGCAAGCCCAGCGGGTCTGTGGCATGCCGGGCCTCTTCGCTCTGCGCCCGGAGCATATCCGCCTGAACGTGGGCGGTGAAGTCCAGGTGCAGGGGGTGGTGCAGGCGGTACAGTATCAGGGGGCCGCGACCCGCTTTGAGCTGCGGCTGGCCGATGGCGCAAAATTGCTGGTGAGCCAGGCCAATCTCAGCGATGCGTACTTACCCGCCGGGCTGGAGATTGGCCAGCCGGTCACCGCCTCATGGGCGCGGTCGGCGATGGTGCCGCTCCATGGGGAGGGATGAGATGGCGATGGGTACCTCACCGGGCATCGCATCGCAGGGGATGGTCAATCGGCTCTCCGGCCTGTTCTGGCGCAGGCCATCGCTGGGACTTTTCCTGCTGTTGTTAGGGCCGCTGATGTGGTTTGGCATTGTCTATTTAGGGTCGCTGCTCACCCTGTTGTGGCAGGGGTTCTATACCTTCGACGATTTCACCATGTCGGTAACGCCGGATTTGACCCTGGCGAATCTTTACGCGCTCTTTAACCCGGCGAACTACGACATCATCATCCGCACGCTGGTGATGGCAGTGGCGGTAACGCTCGCCAGCGCGGTGCTGGCGTTTCCGATGGCGTGGTATATGGCACGCTATACCCGCGGCAAATGGAAAGCGTTTTTCTATATTGCGGTAATGCTGCCGATGTGGGCCAGCTACATTGTCAAAGCCTACGCCTGGACGCTGTTGCTGGCCAAAGATGGCGTGGCGCAATGGTTTCTGGGCCATATGGGGCTTGAGCCGCTGCTCACCTCACTGCTGACGTTACCCGCCATTGGCGGCAATACGCTGTCCACCTCCGGGCTGGGGCGTTTCCTGGTCTTCGTCTACATCTGGTTGCCCTTTATGATCCTGCCGGTGCAGGCCGCGCTGGAGCGTCTGCCAGCCTCGCTGCTTCAGGCCTCCGGCGATCTCGGGGCCCGCCCGCGTCAGACCTTCCGTTATATCGTGTTGCCGCTGGCGATCCCGGGTATTGCTGCCGGGTCTATCTTCACCTTTTCATTGACGCTGGGCGACTTTATCGTGCCGCAGCTAGTGGGGCCACCGGGCTATTTTATTGGTCAGATGGTTTACTCCCAGCAGGGGGCGATTGGCAACATGCCGATGGCAGCCGCGTTTACGCTGGTGCCCATCATTCTGATCGCGGTCTACCTGGCGTTCGTGAAACGCCTGGGAGCCTTTGATGCACTCTGAAAGCGCACCGCTGTTTCTCAAAATTGCTACCTGGGGCGGGGTGATCTTCCTTCACTTCCCGCTATTAATCATTGCTATCTATGCGTTTAATACCGAGGATGCCGCGTTCAGTTTTCCACCGCAGGGGCTAACGTTGAAGTGGTTTAGCGTCGCGGCAGCGCGGGGCGATATCATTGACTCCGTGACGTTGTCACTTAAAATTACCGCGCTCTCCACCGTGATTGCGCTGGTGCTGGGTACGCTGGCGGCCGCGGCGCTATGGCGCAGTGACTTCTTTGGCAAAAATGCGATCTCACTGTTGCTGCTCCTTCCCATTGCACTGCCGGGAATCATCACCGGCCTGGCACTGCTCACCGCCTTTAAAACCGTCAATCTTGAACCGGGTTTCTTCACCATTGTGGTCGGCCACGCCACCTTCTGCGTGGTGGTGGTGTTCAATAATGTAATTGCCCGCTTCAGGCGGACTTCATGGAGCCTGGTCGAGGCCTCGATGGATTTAGGGGCCAACGGGTGGCAAACCTTCCGCTATGTCGTGCTGCCCAACCTCGGCACGGCGCTGCTGGCCGGCGGAATGCTGGCCTTTGCTCTCTCATTCGATGAGATCATCGTCACCACCTTTACCGCAGGACACGAACGGACGTTACCGCTGTGGTTGTTAAATCAGCTGGGTCGCCCGCGCGACGTGCCGGTGACTAACGTGGTGGCACTGCTGGTCATGCTGGTAACAACCATCCCCATTCTGGGAGCCTGGTGGCTCACCCGCGACGGCGATAGCGTGGCCGGTAGCGGAAAATAACGTTTATTCAACGGGACAATGCTATGCAAACTCAATTGTTGATCAAGGGTGAACTGGTAAATGGCGCTGGGGAAAAACAGCCGGTCTACAATCCTGCCACCGGCGAGGTGCTGGTAGAAATTGCCGAAGCCAGCCCGGCGCAGATCGATGCCGCCGTGCAGGCCGCCGATGCCGCCTTTGCCCTCTGGGGGCAGGCCACGCCGAAAACGCGCGCCGACGCGTTACTGAAACTGGCGGAGGTCATTGAGCAGAATGCCGGAACGTTCGCCGAACTGGAGTCGCTCAACTGCGGCAAACCGCTGCACTGCGTCAAGAGCGATGAGATCCCGGCGGTGGCCGATGTGTTTCGCTTCTTTGCCGGTGCCGCCCGCTGTCTGAACGGGCAGGCCGCAGGCGAATATCTTGAGGGGCATACCTCAATGATTCGCCGCGATCCGGTCGGGGTTGTGGCGTCTATCGCCCCCTGGAACTATCCACTGATGATGGCGGCCTGGAAGCTAGCACCGGCGCTGGCGGCGGGCAACTGTGTGGTACTCAAACCCTCTGAAATCACGCCGCTCACGGCTCTGAAGCTCGGCGAACTGGCTAAAACCATCTTCCCGGCAGGCGTCCTTAACGTACTGTTCGGGCGCGGTAAAACGGTGGGTGATCCCCTGACCGGGCACGAAAAAGTACGTATGGTGTCGCTCACGGGCTCCATCGCGACCGGGGAGCATATTATTGGTCATACCGCGTCGTCGATAAAACGCACCCATATGGAACTGGGCGGCAAAGCGCCCGTCATTGTGTTTGACGATGCCGATCTCGACGCCGTCGTTGAAGGGGTACGTACTTTCGGCTTCTACAACGCCGGGCAGGACTGTACCGCCGCCTGCCGTATCTATGCTCAGCAGGGGATCTACGCCGCGCTGGTCGAAAAGCTGGGCGCCGCTGTCTCCAGCCTGAAAATGGGCGCACCGGACGAGGAGACAACCGAGCTGGGGCCGCTCAGTTCACAGGCGCATCTTGACCGCGTAAGCCACGCGGTGGAGGAGGCGAAAGCGCTGGCCCATGTGCAGGTGATTACCGGCGGTAGCAAGCATGATGGCAAGGGTTACTATTTCCAGCCCACGCTGTTGGCGGGAGCAAAACAGGAGGACGCTATCGTCCAGCGCGAAGTCTTTGGCCCGGTGGTCAGCGTCACGGCGTTTGAGGACGAAGCGCAGGTCCTGTCCTGGGCCAACGACTCGCAGTACGGACTGGCCTCGTCCGTCTGGACGCAGGACGTAGGACGGGCGCATCGCGTCAGCGCACGTTTGCAATACGGCTGCACCTGGGTCAATACCCACTTTATGCTGGTGAGTGAGATGCCGCACGGTGGAATGAAAATGTCGGGCTACGGCAAGGATATGTCGGTCTACGGGCTGGAGGATTATACCGTGGTGCGCCACGTCATGTTTAAACATTAATTTGCCTTGCCGCCAGGAGTCATCCTTCTGGCGGTCGATTCTTTATTACGAATATTTTATATATTCTTTGAAGAATATATCGTCTCGCCTTTACAATTCGCGCCCTAAATTAAACTGCGCCCTCGCCGATAATGTCATTAATTACCTTTTCTGCGATCCAACATCATGCTGGCTATTAATCATAATGAAATGACCGGGCTCTTACTTAAATCCCGGAAAAATAACGAATCATTACTCGCGCAGACGGTAGAGCGACTCTCATCAGGGTTACGTATTAACGGTGCTAAAGATGACGCGGCCGGTCTGTCCATTACGAACCGTATGCTCTCATCCATAAACGCAGACAGCGCGATTTCGCGCGGCATGGATGATGCGATAAGCCTGGCGCAGACCGCTGAGGGGGCATTGAGCGAAGTGAGCAATATGCTGATTCGGGCCAAAACGCTGGCGGTTCAGGCAGCAACCGATACGCTTTCCGAAACCGATCGCATCAGTTTAAATAATGAATACTAACATATTCTTGCCGGTATTACGCATATTGCTGAAACGACAGAGATATTTGGTCAATATCCCCTGGCGACGGATAACCCTACTTTTCCGCCGCAATTAATCGGCGATGTCAGCCCGTTAAATACAAAATTCCCGATTCAGGGTAACAGTTATGCTTTTTCCTCGGGCATTATTCCCCTGGCCTATATTCCGGCCGGCTCGACTACGATTGCGATAAATATTAACTCGTTAGGACAGGATGACGATCTCCAGCTCTTTACTCGCGACGGTAAACATCTGGTCGGGACGCCTCTTGAAGGGGGCGATGCCGATTACACCTGGGTCAGCCGTGGCATCAGCGATGCCGCCACGGCGACCCACGCCTTTATGACGCCTGAAAACGGTTTTATCGCCGGGGCCACCTACGACGGCTCCCAGTTAGTCGAAGGGGGGACAAGCTGGGATCCTACCGGTGCAACCCTCAACTATAACGGTATGAACATCACCTATAGCGGCGACGGTGACCGCTATGAAGACAGCACCAACGGCGGGTTCAACGACGGTACCAATGGCAGCAATATGGTCGAGCGCATCACGCTTGATAACGTCACGGAAGATCTGCTGGTGGTGGTAGGTAATGGCTCTTTCACCAGCGCCATTACCTGGGGGAATCTGCCGACACCGACCATGCCCCCGACGGTGCCGCCAAAGCAGAGTCGCGCGATCGAAGTGGTGACCAGCGCCAATTTTGGCGAGGAGGTCCAGCAGATGACGATCGAACCCACGCCGACCGACCTTAAAACGCTGAAGCTGGAAAACAGCGAAATGACGACCCAGGCAGGGGCCAGGAGCTGTATGGCGACCCTGGATGCGGCGCTGGAAAAAGTCAGCGGTTACCGCAGCCAGTACGGCGGGCTGATCAACAGCTTTGAATCGCACAAGTCGGTATTATCACAGCAGGGTATTGCGTTGCAGGCCAGCCGGAGCCGTATTCAGGATGCAGACTACGCTGTCGAAGCCAGCCGTTTAGCCCGGGCGCAGATCATCTCTCAGGGGCAGAATGCGGCGCTAAAAATCGCTAACCAGAGCCCACAAACCGTGCTCGACCTGCTTAAATAAAAGCTCACGCAGCGGCGAGGGCGCCGCTGCGCAACAATTACCATCCGCAGACGTTATGCTCATTCTCACTGTCGTAGGCGCGAACGGTGTTAACCAGATCCTTCACCACGTCGGCGGCGACGTCCGGAATCAATAGCTCCATTGGGGCTTCTGTCTCGTAGTCCACCGACACACCGTTGCTGTTGTTGGTCACGGTGACGGTATACGTTGCCTTGCCCATGGCTTACTCCTTATGTGTATTGACCACTTTACCCAGTCCTGCGCCTTCGAGAGTCGCTGCCGGGTCAGCGAAAAAGTCGATATTAAAGTAGGTGTCGTCCGTCAGTAATTCAATGCGATGCCACTTCTGCGGCGGGGAGATACCGAAACTGCCCGCTTCAATCACCAGCTCCAGATCCGGCTCGGTGGCATCGGCATTGGCAAAACCAAAGTAACGCACTGCACCCTGCATCACGGAGAGTCGACCATACACGCCGGCTTTGGTGTTGTGATGGGTAAAGAGCGCTTTAGGGGCGGTTGTCTGGTTCCAGAACGGGGTCGCACGGGTGTGAACATAGTTTTCAGGAATACGTAACATAGTCAGTTCCTTATCAGCGGCAGGGCGCTTAAAGTGATTTCAAAACATCGGGCTCGACGAAGAAATCGATATTGAACAGCGTGTCATCGCTCATCACCTCAATGTGATGCCAGCGCTCCGGCGAAAAGACGCCGAAATGACCGGCTTCAATGATCAGGATGCTGTCGGGCTCGGGGGTGGTTGCATCAGCATAGCCGAGATAGCGCACAGTGCCCCGCATCACGCTCAGGCGAGGATAGACGCCGGGACGGGTGCCCTGGTCAAGATGGCGCTGGAAGATGCCAGCAGGGGCAGTCTCTTTGTTCCAGAACGGCGTAAAACGGGTATGAATACAACTTTGCGGAATAGGTAGCATCGTTTTTTCCCTCTAAAGCCTGAGACCATTACACCACGCTTCAGTAAGGGTTATTTTGCATAAAGTGCATTTAAAATGCAACTTTAAAGTGGTACCTCTCAGGTGGTCTATACTTACCCATTCCGATGGCAATGCAGGAGATGCTTATGCAGTATGTTGAAAAAGACGATCCTCAGAATGCGCCCGAGTCGGGTGATAAACAGCCACAGCCGGTGAAAAAATAACACCGTGTAAAGGTCGCTTCGGCGACCTTTTTTATGTAGCGGGTTATACTCATTTGTTATTACCACACAAATTTCATGGATAACTTGTAACAAAAAAACTTGATCTGTATCAACGTATACCGCATATTGCGCGCGGTTATTTTAAACAGATCGGGTGAATGCGATGACGTTGTATCAAAAAATGTTAGTGTTTTACGCAATCATGGCCTCCATCTGCGCGCTGATCACCTGGTTCCTCTCCAAAGATCGTAAGCGTATCCGCTTCCTGAGCGCCTTTCTTGTCGGTTCAACCTGGCCGATGAGCTTCCCGGTGGCGCTACTGATCTCGCTTTTCTAAAGCCCTGTTTCGCCCCGACAAAAGCCGTTCTGCTCTCGGGACGGTGAATGATCCACACGCTGGACGCGCAGTGTCATAAGCGATCTCCTCCGTCCTGGCGAAGGCACTGGCTGACAGCAGGGGTGAAGAGACGACCCGCTGGTGAGCGGGCCGCCGTGAGCGTTACGACAAAATCGCTTTTAACTGCTGGCGTGCCGCTGGCGTCACATCCTGTGGATGCTGGTAGCCGATGTTCTCGCACGCCTGGGTATAAAGCGCGACCAGCCAGTCGTAAACATACGCCGTGGCCGCATGAACCGGTTGTTCCCCAAGACGGCTCAGGCGCGGCGCGGTGCTGGCCACCGTCGGCGTGACGAAAATCGGCTGCCCTTTGCGAATACGGCTGGCCGGGCGTGCTTCGGCAGGGGTCTGCGCATAACCCACCCAGCTTACGAAGTTACCCAGCGCGGTATACAGCTGGGCGGCGCTGCCCTTGTCAGTATCAACGATCTGCTTCAGTTGCCCCGTCAGATTCAGTCGGTAGCTGCTGGTGACCAGCACATCAGCAATCTGTTGCAACACCCTGGCTTCCAGTCCCAGACGATGGGCGGCCCCGTCGTCGCGGCTCCACTGGCGAACATGGTTAACCCATAATCTGTGTGCCAGCCGGGCTTTGTCTTGCGGCTCCCAGCGCTCATCGCTCTGCTGGGCGCTGTCGGCAAACAGATCAATGGCATCGGTGAAGAGACCATTGACCTGCTCTTCACGCGGTTGTTGCACGGCCATCAGTGTTTCAAAGGCCTTCAGCGGCGGCAACAGCCCCTCCAGTAACTCACCATGACGGCCAGCCATCCCCTGCAGGGCGCGAACTACCCCTTCTGCGGCGCTACGCTGTGCCGCGGGCTCCTGAGTCAGCGGAGCCAAATAACCCTGCATCATCGTACGCAGTTCGCGGTGCAAGCGCGCGCGCAGCGCCTGTAAGCGCGCCTGACGCTGACCGGCAAGCGTCGCTTGCGACAACCATTCAATGACGCGCTGCATGCTACTGCTGTCCAGTGCCTGCAGCGTGCCCCAATGCTGACCCGGTTTGCCCAGCAGCTGCTGAACCGACTCGTCGAGATTCGAGCGGGTGGTAAAACGGGCATCCTGCGGCGTAATCGCCCATACCAGCCCTGGCAGCGCGGCCTCTTCGCCGGGTTGGGTATCCTGAACCCAGTTCAGCAGCGCGCGGGCGGTGCTGGCGGTCTGGCTGTGCTGGAGAGTGGCGTTACAGATCACCAGCACATCCGGTTGCAACTGCTGGCGGTAGTGCTCCAGCAGCCACTGACGCTTAGCCTGCGCCAGCGGTGCTTCGCTCTGCGCCGCGGGGGCGGGAATATCAATCATCGCTACGCCATCCAGCGCGCTGCTCTCCACCGAAAGCACCACTTCGCGGGTAAGCAGGGCCAGCACGTCCAGAGGGATACTGATGGCGTTCATCAGTTCGCCGTTCTGCACGGGGTGCAGTACCGCCTGTTGAACATCCGGCTGGGCAAGATCGCCCTGAGTGAGAAAACCTTCGGTCGGAAGACCAAAATTATCGACCAGCAGGCTTACCGGTGCTGCCAGCTCCGGAGCATGGCTGGTCTGATGCAGAATATGCGCCAGCGCCAGCCAGGCCTGGGTTAGCTCCTGCTGTTCTCCCCACAGCAGCGACCAGACGCTGGCGCGGGTACTGAGATCCAGCGAAGGCAGTAGCAGCGCGAACTGATGCCAGAGGGCGTCGTCCATTTGCTGTACTGCGGCAGGCACGGTGTCACGCCAGTAGCGGGAAATGGATCCCACATCGGCGGCGGAGATCCCCGGCACCGCCTGAGGTTGTCGCAGGGCGCGCCATTTTTCCAGACGCGCCTCAATCACCGCTTTATCCACCGCCGGCACGGTTGCACGGGTGATAAAGAGCTGCACCAGTTCGGCCTCGGTAATCAGGCTCAGACGCAGCGGGAAGGCGTCGTCGGCAGGCGCTTCGGCGGTCGGCGTAAAACGGATCGCCATATTGGTCAGGGCATGACCGGGGTTGATATGGGTGAAGTAGTCGAAAGTCCGTGCGCCCACGGTCACGTTCATACGTCCGTTGCCGCTGCCGCACAGGGAGGCCAGCAGATGCGCTTTCGCAGCCTGAGCGTGGCCATACAGCCCGATGGTGCTGCCTGCATGCAGCGCACGTTCGATGGCGCTCTCCTGGGCTTCTGCTGCGGCCAGCCGCGCCAGCAGGGCGTCGGCGTCGTTATCCAGTATCGGAGCGTGCTGGCGGGTCTGATTAATCCAGTCGATGACTGCCTTAGTAATGGATGCACTCATTTCAGGTATACGCTCCCGCTGTCGATCCAGTAGTGGCTACCGCTATGACGGCGATCGGCCAGGGTGTTCAATTTAAAGGTGAGGGCGTCGGGCGGTACCGGCGTACCGTCCTGGAGCCAGGCATCGCTAAGCTCAAAGGCCTCCGGCCCTTCATGTCGGCTGCCGCCGCGCAGTTGCAGGCGCACGTTCAGCACTCCGTCGCCCGCGATGGACTTCGCCAGGTCGGCGGAGTTGATGCTCAGGGTATAGAGCGGCGTCGCAGGCCAGCGGGCGTTTGCCAACTGGCGGAAGCCGAGCGTGACGTTGCCGCGCAGCGGGAAGTGCAGCCGGGTGTCCAGTTTCGCACCGGGCTTATCGAGGTCGATATCCTGATACCAGACGTTCTCGTCGCGCAGGGTATTCACGGTGTTATCCAGCACGCCGAGATAGCGCACGGTCGAGTAAGCGCCGATATCTGCCGCTTTGAAGTTGAAGCGCGGCAGACGCAGATCCAGCGCCAGGCTACAGAGCATGGCGCCGACGGCGGCGGTGGATTTCGGATTGCCGATGCGCCCTTGCTGACTGAAGGGATACCATTCGTGGACGCGGTACTTATCCAGCCACACCATACGACTAACGGGAACAGGCTGCAGGTGGCGGATCAGCGCCTGGACGCCCGGCAGGCAACCCGGACGGCCGGTAATCAGCAAAATATCGCAGGCGTAATGGGAGATCGCCTCAGATACCGCATGCAGCGGGGCGGCGAGGGTGAAATGGCCCGCCAGCATCGCCTCCTGCATTTCGCGGAAGTTAACATGCAGCGGCACCGCGAAGAGGTCAAACGGCGCTGAGCCAGCCGGCAGCGCATGATCGATAGCCTGCTGAAGGTAGTTCATGACGTTGCGCGTCGGTTTGCGGCTCAGCAGATCGCCAAAGGTGGCATGCAGTCCGTCCAGCGGGTCGTCGATATCACTGGCTTCCCAGGCCCCAAGAATGGCATGACCGATCGGCATAAAGAGCTGCAGGGCCGTCTGCTGGCGCAGCACTGCCTGGGTATCAATACGCCCGGAGTCGCCAAACAGCGAGGCCATCAGCAGGGAGGCGTCGGCAATGCCTGCTTTTTGCAGCTCTGTCTGTAGGGCCGGCAGTACATAGCGCTGGATCACATCCAGCAGGGTGTCATCACCGGCCACCTTAAAGCCTTCGCGGAAGAGCAGTTGCGGGGTGATTTTGACATTGCTACCAGAACCGTCATCCAGCTGATAATGGGTGATGGCCATGTCGGTGGTGCCACCGCCAATATCGATAGAGGCTACCCGCAGCGCCCGCCCTGGCGCACAGCCAGGCTCCGGCTCGCGGTCAGGACGTGCAACGGAGGCAAAGAAGGTTTCGGTCTGGCCAGCGTAATGCGAGATGGCTTCGTTATAGAGCCACACCAGCTGACCGCAGCTCGCCTCGTCCCACTCCATCTGGATTTCCGGCACCGGTACCACGCTCTTTTCCTGCTGCTTGCGGCTGGCGAAATCTTCATCCTGCGGATGCCAGCCCATCGCCTTCCAGACAATGGCGATAGCTTCAAACATGCGGCGACGGAAGATCTCACGCTCCTGTTTGGGCATTGCCGACGGCAGGGTAAGGATCAGGGTGCGCAGCTGACGCGGGGAGGCCGGGAAGCCCAGACGCAGACGGGTGGCGACGCTATTGATCTGCCCCAGCGCCTGTGCCAGCAGTTCGCACAGCATGTGGGTCATCAGGGTGCTGCGGCTGTACTGCGGCGAGAAGACCGGCAAGCGCTCGTCCTGCGGCAGGGTAAACAGCGGCTCTCCGTCGTCATTCATCAGGTTCATCAGCGGGAAAGCTGTCGCCAGCGGTTCGCGCTGGGTTTTGGCATTCATCTGACTAAAACGCCAGTCCTGCACCACCGGGGTCTCGTCCCACAGATAGCGGCGCGGGCTTGAAATCCCGCTGTTGCCTTCGGTTCCCAGACGCTGGGTCGCCAGTTTACGGGCTTCATCGCCCACGCGCACAATCGACGGCCAGACGAACGCGTCTTCGCGTCCACTCTCTACCGAGAAGTGCTGCTTGCCGAAGCGGGCTTCAGAAAACTCGAGACGGCTGGTAAACAGCGGCTCATTCAGGAACTGGGGTTCGCTCAGGGAGCGCACCTGGAGCTCTGCCGTCTGGCGCAGGCCATCGTTGGCGTCGCCATGATCTTCAATGATCACGCCGCAGGTATGGGTGTTCCCCACATCCAGAATCAGAACCACCGGGATAGCCGGAGTGCTGAGGGTATGGGTGACAAATTTCACTTCCGGTATGGTGAGCTGTTCACCGAGCATGGCCAGCACGTTGAGCCAGTGAGCCTGGTACTCAAAATTACGCATCGCCAACTGCAGATCGCGGTCGGCACGGTTCTCCACGCCGGAAGCGTACTGGGTAAAGGCTTCTCGCAGCCAGCCGTCAATCCAGGTCTGGTCGAGGAAATCCGCCACTTCGTCATCACGCCAGGCGAGGGAGAAACGGGTCCCGTTCAGGATATCGTTTTCCACCGGCGAGAGTCGGGAGGTAGCATGCGGCGCTATCTGGCTATCCAGAGCCAGCGTCACCCGGTGGGTATGGCCAGCGCTATCCGGCGCTTCCAGCTTACGCACCTGCACTCGCGCCCAGTTATCCGGGCCTTCTACGAAGGTACGCGGCGGGTTGAAGCGCAGGAAGGGCACCGGCAGCCAGACGCCATCCAGCACCGTCAGGGAGTGCTGCAGCGAAAGGGTGCTTTCGGGTTTAACCACTTCCGGCTGGCCACCACCGCTGGCGGGCAGCGTGTAGCGGTTGTTAATCACGTCAAAATTGAGACGCAGCAAGGGGCCGTTGGCGGTTTTACGCACAAAACGTCCGCTCTGGGCACTGTCCTGCGGCGTCAGGCCAAAATCAAGAAACTGTACGCCACTGTTGGCGATAAGCGTGACGCTCTGTTTATAGTCGCAAAGAGTTACCAGCATGGGATCACGCACCTGCTTTTCTGAATGTCAACGGAACCACGGTCTTGGCGTCGTAACGGGCGGTACATTCCGCCACATCGTTCACCCCGGCTTTGCAGGCGATCTCCGGCATCGGATAGCGAGAGCCGTCAGTGCAGCGGGCATTGCCGCGCGTTTTAATCATCAGCTCACCGTTGCTGTGCAGCCCGGAGAAGACCTCCGTACGGCAGACGATATTATCGCCATGCACCACGCGCGCGGTGCCTTTATTGTTCTGGATTTGGTAGCGCAGTGAGGGCGGTTTACCGGTGATAGGATCTTTCACATCCAGCATGACGCGCCAGCTACCGTTAAGGAAGCGGGTTGAGCCTGCTTTCACCTGACCGGCCTCCATCACCAGCGCCTCTTTCGGGATAGCGGCAATCACTACCGGCTCGGTTGGGGCGGCAGGCTCTGGCGCTTTTACCTGCGCGGCCACCACTTCCGCCTGGTGCAGAGGCAGCGTTAAGGGCAGGGACTTCACCGCCGCGACGGGTTTAGGTGCAATCTCTACGGCCGCAACAGGGGCGGGGGCAGGCTGGGCCTCAGCGGTCTCTACCGGGGCGCTATGGGTAGACCACAAGATTGGCGCAGCCACGGCTACGACGACCAGCGCGGCCACCGGCAATGGCCACAGCGGGAAGCGGCGTTTTTTCATCACTACAGGCGTGGCAAGCGGCGCTTCGGGCTCGGGTTCAGGCTCTTTAACTAACACCTGCGGGGCGGGTTGGGCGGTGTAGAGATCGTCTGCGGTGATCTGAATTGTGGCCGGGGCTGAAATCAGCGGTTCATCGGCTTTTTCGAAGATGATCTCCTGCACCGGTTCCGGCTCGGGCTCTTCTACCGGGGCGGGGATCTCCACCGGGCGCAGGGATTCGCGCAGGCACTCGAGCACATCGTCCCTGGCGTTTTCGTTAAGATTAACAAAACCCCAGAAAGTGATGACCGGTTTGCCATCCACCAGGAATAAAAAGTTTTCGCCGGGGAACTGGAAGGCTTTGGACAGTAGGGAGCCAAACAGCTGTTGAGCGGTTTTAGGGGACTGCAGCGATTTTTTGCTCAGGGACTCGACGCTGGAGAGTGTGCTTTCCAGCAGGCGCAGGGCGCGATAACGGGCATCTTCATCGGCGGCCTTCCAGCTACTGACGCTACCCTCAACAGGGGCATACCAGTCAACCCTGTCACCCTCGTCGTTGACTTGCGGAATCGCCAGGCAGTCGACGATGGACTGCTGTTTGCGCAGGCGCAGCGCCTCGCGGATTTGCAATGCAGATTCGAAAACGGCCTGACCGCCGCCGCCAACGGCCTGAAAATCATCCAGATTACCGCTACGTAAAAGTGTTTTTGCCACGATTTGATCCCATAGACTTCTTCACCCTTGTACTTTACGGAATCCGTTGGCAACTAAACGGCAGAAGAGACAACAAAAGGGGCGATTTCTTACCGCATTGCGCGGACGAAAAGTGCTTGACGATGAATGGCACTTAAGGCAAATCTCCCTGGAGCAGCGGTGAGAAAACCAGCAAAAATAGGGCCTTTAGAATATCCTGATAGTGTTTCGTTATTTGCCAGTACGAATGTGCTGTGCTGTTATTACGGTTCTTCATAATAAATCCGCAAAGGGTAATAACGATGTCTACAGGGAAAACGCTCCTCGCGCTGGCATTCAGCGCGCTGTTACCGGCAAGCGCGGCATGGGCCGCGAATAACGATACGATTATTTACTGTTCAGAAGCCTCCCCGGAGTCTTTCAACCCGCAAATCGCCAGCTCAGGCCCCACTTTTGTGGCCAGTTCGCAGGTGCTCTATAACCGCCTTATCAACTTCGATCCGGTGAAAAACACCCCGGTTCCGTCGCTGGCGGAGTCCTGGACTATTTCGCCGGATGGTAAAACCTATACCTTTACGCTGCGTAAAGGGGTGAAGTTCAACAGTAATAAATTCTTTAAACCTACCCGCGACTTTAATGCCGATGACGTTATTTTCTCGGTTATGCGTCAGAAAGACCCTAAGCACCCGTATCACAACGTCTCCCAGGACAACTACGAATACTTTAATGATGTCGGGCTGGATAAGCTGATTCAGGACGTGAAGAAGATTGATGATTATCACGTGCAGTTTGTACTGAGTGAGCCGAATGCCGCCTTCCTGGCCGACTGGGGGATGGATTTCGCCTCTATTCTCTCGGCTGAGTATGGCGACGCAATGCTGAAAAAAGGGACGCCGGAAAACGTAGACAACTGGCCAATTGGCACCGGGCCATACGTCCTGCAGCAGTATAAAGTCGACTCCCTGATTCGCTATATTGCCAACCCGAACTACTGGGATGGGGCGGTTCCGACTAAGCACCTGATCTTCTCCATCACCCCCAACGTGGAGACCCGTCTGGCGAAGCTGCAAACGAACGAATGCCAGATCATTCCTGCGCCGTCGCCGGTGCAGTTCGACGTCATTAAAAAGAATAAAGATCTGACCCTGCATACGGTCGATGCGCTGAATGTCGGTTATTTGGCATTTAATACCGAGAAAAAGCCGTTTGATAACGTGCTGGTGCGACAGGCGCTGAACTACGCTACCGATAAAAAAGCGATTATCAATGCCGTCTTTATGGGCTCGGGTACGGTGGCAAAATCCCCGATTCCGCCGAATATGATGGGCTTTAACAAAGATCTGAAAGATTACCCGTACGACCCGGAAAAAGCGAAAGCTCTGCTGAAGCAGGCCGGGCTGGAGCAGGGGGCAGAAGTCACCCTCTGGTCTATGCCGGTGCAACGCCCTTATAACCCCAACTCTCGCCGTATCGCTGAGATGATCCAGAGCGACTGGGCGAAAGTGGGCGTGAAAGCAAAAATCGTCTCGTATGAGTGGGGCGAATACCTGTCCGGCATGCGCAAAGGGGAACACGACAGCGCCCTGTTTGGCTGGATGTCGGATAACGGCGACCCGGATAACTTTGCCGACGTGCTGCTGGGCTGCGACAGCATTAAAACGGGTTCCAACGCTGCACGCTGGTGTGACAAGGGGTATGATGAGCTGGTCAACAAAGCGAAGCTGACCAGCGACCCGGCTGCACGCGCTAAGCTTTACAGCCAGGCGCAGGAGATCTTCTACCAGCAGGCGCCGTGGATCGCGCTGGCGAATGGCAAGACTTTCTTTGCCACCCGCAGCAACGTGAGCGGTTATAGCGTCAGTCTGATGGGGAGCGATTTCTCGAAAGCGAAGCTCAACTAAGCCTGTGCCGGGTGGCAGGCTGCCACCCGGTGAACCGATAAGGAGTGACAATGTCACATTTAGAGGAAGTGATCGCCCGCGTAGATGCCACCCTTGAAGAGAGCGTGATTACGCATATGAATGAGTTGCTGATTGCGCTCAGCGATGACGCCGCCCTGAGCCGCGAAGATCGCTATACCCAACAGCAACGTCTGCGCACTGCCATTGCCCATCATGGTAAACAGCATAAAGAAGAGATGGAGGCCCGCCACCAGCAGCTGACAAAAGGCGGCACCATTCTCTGAGTCAGAACTGGCGCCTTGCCACCAGCCAGGCGCCAATCACCAGCATGATCGCACCGGATACCGGCCCAATCAGCGCCCGCAGGGGGATCCCCTGACTGCGTACCACATCCATCACCAGCCCCCCGATCAACTGACTGGCAACCAGCACCGCAATGGTGGTGGCGGCACCCACATACTGATAACCGCTGATGCTGGCGAAGACAAAGAACGACCCCAGCAGTCCCGGAATTAAGGTCCACCACTTCAGGGTGTGCACCAGCTCGCTAAACCCCGCCACGCCATTTTTAATCAGCAAGATCGAGACGAACAGCACAATGCCCACCAGCGAATTTAGCAGCATGGCGATCAGGATGGTGCTGGAGGACTGGGTGATCCGCACCATGAGAGTGTTTTGCACGACCAGGCCAATGCCTGCCGCCACCAGAAATACCAGCGTTAATGACTGATTCATCCGATGGCGTCCGGGTCGGTGCGCTCATCAAGCTGCAGCTGCATAAAGGTGAGGTCCAGCCAGCGGCCAAACTTGGTGCCCACCTGCGGCATCTGGCCCGTGGTGATAAAGCCTAAGGTTTCGTGCAGATGAATAGAGCCGCGGTTTTGCGCTTCGATACCGGCGACCATCACATGCTTGCCAATGTTCCGCGCTTCGATAATCAGCTGTTTCATTAACGCCCGACCGATGCCTTTGCCCTGGTGCTCAGGATGAATATAGACAGAGTGCTCCACGGTGTGGCGGAAGCCATCGAAAGCACGCCAGTCGCCAAAGGAGGCATAACCGACAACCCGACCCTCCTGCTCACAGACCAGCACCGGATAACCCATCAAGGTTCGCGCTTCAAACCAGGCGATACGGTTGTCGGTATCAACGGTTGTATCATTCCAGATCGCGGCGGTATGCAGCACCGCGTGGTTATAAATCTCGCCAATGGCGGCGCAATCTTCTTTACAGGCGTGACGGATAAGCATGGAGAAACCTCGGCGTGTGTTGTTCACTATAGTAGTACGGTGCGTCACCATATTACACAAGCGGGCGCCGCTCTCGCTACGGTATAAACCATATCTTTTTGTTATCAAAAACGGCGTTGAAATAGATTTTCTAAACTATAGTATTACGCCATGAATACTATGTCAGACAACATCAATCATCGCATCAGCGCGCGTATTCGCCTTGAGCGAGAGTCCCGGGGATGGTCGTTAAGCGAGCTTGCCGAGCGTGCGGGCGTATCGCGGGCGATGATCCACAAAATCGAACGCGCCGAGAGCAGCCCAACGGCGACGTTGCTGGCGCGTCTGTGCGGTGCGTTTGGCATTAGCATGTCCACCCTGATAGCCCGCGCCGAGATGCAGGAGGGCAAGCTGCTGCGTCTGGAAAATCAACCCGTCTGGCGGGACCCGCAAACGCATTATCTACGACGACATGTTTCGCCGCGCACCGACCTGCCTATCGATCTGGTGCAGGTAGAACTGCCTGCCGGGAGTGATGTGCCGATGCCTGCGTCGTCGTATGCGCTGGCACGCCAGCTGATCTGGTTACAATCGGGGGAACTCATCTTCCAGGAAGGGGATACCCGCCACGAGATGCACGCCGGCGACTGCCTCGAACTGGGGCCGCCAAATGACTGCCGGTTCATCAACGAAAGCGACGCTCCCTGCGTTTACCTGATCGTTCGGCTTAATCAATCCGGCGCATAATGGCCAGGCGAACCTGGGAGGTTAACGCTAGTCTTTAAAGACATTTGCATAAACAGGAGTGATGTATGAGTCTGTCTTCAACACAGAATCGTCAATGGGTTCTGGCCTCCCGTCCCCATGGCGCACCCACCGTAGAGAACTTTCGTCTGGAAAAAACCTCGGTCCCTCAGCCTGAAGAGGGCCAGCTCTTACTGCGCACCGTTTATCTCTCGTTAGATCCCTATATGCGCGGGCGTATGAGCGATGCCCCCTCCTATTCACCACCGGTTGAGATCGGGGCGGTCATGGTGGGTGGCACGGTCAGCCGCGTTGAACAATCCCAACACCCTGACTATCCCGTCGGCGAGTGGGTGCTGAGCTACAGCGGCTGGCAAGATTATGCGTTGTCGGACGGTACAGGCCTGGTGAAACTGGGCAGCAACCCGCAGCACCCTTCCTGGGCGCTGGGTATCCTGGGAATGCCGGGCTTTACCGCCTACATGGGTCTGCTGGATATTGGCCAGCCGAAATCAGGCGAAACCCTGGTGGTGGCTGCGGCTACCGGGCCGGTGGGTGCCACCGTCGGGCAGATTGGTAAAATTAAAGGCTGTCATGTGGTCGGGATTGCCGGAGGAGCGGAAAAATGTCGCCATGCCGTCGAGGTTCTGGGCTTTGACCGCTGTATCGATCACCACGCAGACGACTTTGCGCAGCAGTTGAAACAAGCCTGTCCAGAGGGTATCGATATCTATTATGAGAACGTCGGTGGCAAGGTGTTTGATGCGGTACTGCCGCTGCTGAATACCTCGGCCCGCGTTCCGGTCTGTGGTCTGGTTAGCGGCTATAACGCCACCGATTTGCCGCCCGGACCCGATCGTCTGGGACTGCTGATGGGCACCATCCTGAAAAAACGCATTCGCATGCAGGGTTTTATCATCGCTCAGGACTATGGCGATCGCATCGACGAGTTTCAGCAGGAGATGGGGCGCTGGGTGAACGAAGGTAAAATCCACTACCGCGAGCAGGTAACGGACGACCTGGTAAATGCCCCGCAGGCGTTCATCGGTTTGCTGGAAGGGAAGAACTTCGGCAAAGTAGTTATACGCGTGGCGAAAGATAACTAACTTTTGCGGATATGGCGGATTATTCCGCCATATTAAGTTGTGCAAATTTCCAAATAACGTCTTTAATTATACAAGCAAAGATTACTCCAGTCGTCCCTGTGGATTGAGTTAATTCAATCACTTAGGCAGGTTTGCTGTTATTTATTGTTTCTCTTAGCACGAACCAGGCATGCAGATACAGGACATATCATACCCGCAGTGGCGAATTTCCCGCCGCTGCGGCTAACAAAGGTAAGTGTTAGTTACAGGAATAGAACATGCTGGATTTGGACAACTTAGAAAAAGCTCAACGAATGAGCCTGACGATGCAGGTTGAAATGAGTCTTAAAAGCGCCCTGATTGCAGGCGCGCTGAAACCAGGCGCCCGGCTCGTCACCAAAGAGATTGCGGATAAATTAGGTACCAGTATTACTCCTGTGCGTGAAGCGTTGCTGCGGTTGGTCTCCGCAGGTGCACTGCACGCGACCCCGGCGCAAGCGTTTCTGGTGCCGGAAGTGTCACTCGAGCGTTATAGAGAAGTTAACGCCATTCGTAAGACGCTGGAGGGCATGGCCGCTGAAGAGGCCTGTTTGCAAATGTCCGCCGAGAAACTGACGACGTTGCGAAACCTGTCAGAGAAATTCCATGAAGCGATGCACAACGGTGAAGTTGAGCGAGCGCTGCATGCCAACCGGGCCTTTCGCTTTACGCTGTATCACTATGCCGGTATGCCTACGCTGATGTCGCTTATCGAGCAGCTATGGGTACGCATTGGCCCCTGTTTTAATTGCCTCTATGACGAGAATATCGATCTCCCGTCGTCTACGTATCGTTATGATGCACTGCTCCGTGCGCTAGAAAAAGGCGATGTCGAGGGCTGTCGGACCGCCATCGATAAAGTAATAGATGAAGCGAACGACATATTGATTCTGCAATATTTAAGCTAAGTCATTTTTTAAACCGGGCTCGGCGGTAATATCGCTCGATCTTGCGCTGTCAATAATTTCCGGCAG
Source organism: Leclercia pneumoniae (assembly GCF_017348915.1). Lineage (NCBI taxonomy): Bacteria > Pseudomonadati > Pseudomonadota > Gammaproteobacteria > Enterobacterales > Enterobacteriaceae > Leclercia > Leclercia pneumoniae. Next base: position 2,111,142 of record NZ_CP071383.1, read on the forward strand.
ACTTTGTGCTGCCGGAAACGTTATTTCATTTCTCGACTGATAAGACCAGACTGACGCTGAAATAACCAATTGTCCTGCCGATAACCTTAAAAGGCACAGTTGCCTTTTAAGGAGCCAGGAATGAGTGTCAGTCAACGATTACGTAATATAAAAATGAGCAAAAAGCTCGCCGCAGGTTTTGGTCTGGTGCTGCTGTTAGTGGCGGTATCAACACTGATGAGCGTATTGCGCTTTAAAGAGATCCGCGATGTCTACCAGCAAACCAATCTGATCTACAACATCAACATCGAGGTTTTCCAGGCCAAGATTAACCGTCTCAAATTCCTCTATACCGCTGACGAGAAGTCGGGTCAGCTGATGGCAAATTATGTCAAACACGCCGCTGAATTAACCACCGAAGCGCAGCAGCTGGAGTGGACCACGCAAGAGAAGGCGATTGTCGATGATGTGGCGGGGCACCTGGCCCGTTTTGGCCGTAGCGTAAGCGAAATGCAGACCGCCATGACGGCGTATACCGCTAACAAGAACGACCCGGCAGCCGTTGCCGCGCTGAAAGCGGCAGAAGATAACGTCAAATCCGCAGGGGATGACAGTAGCGCCTCTCTGCGCGCCATTATCGCCCTCGTGAAAAAGCATAACGATGCGTTGGCTTACAGCTCCAGTACCATCACCGCCATTGTTGGCGTGGTGGCGATTCTGTTCGGGATCATCGTCTCCTGGTGGGTTACCCGCCAGATCACCCATCCGGTGAAACACAACCTGCAGCTGGCGGAACGGATTGCCAGCGGCGACCTCAGCTCCGAAATCCATCCGCAGGGTGAAGATGAGCTGGGTAAACTGACCGGAGCGATGGGCCGGATGAACGAGAAACTGCGCGCCATGATTGGCGAAGTACGCAGCAGCGTGGCGCAGGTGTCGCTGGCGGCTTCCGAAATCGCCGAGGGCAACACCGATCTCTCTTCCCGTACCGAGCAGCAGGCAGCTGCCGTCGTCGAGACCGCCGCCAGTATGGAAGAGCTCACCGCCACGGTAAAAAACAACGCCGACAACGCCCGTCACGCCAGTCAGCTGGCGGCAGAAGCCTCGCAAACCGCTACCTAGGGCGGACGCGTGATGCAGGATGTGGTCAGTACCATGAGCGACATCAATACCAGTTCGCAGAAAATTGCCGATATCACCGCGGTGATTAACAGTATCGCCTTCCAGACCAATATCCTGGCGCTGAACGCCGCCGTCGAGGCCGCCCGCGCGGGTGAGCAAGGGCGCGGCTTTGCCGTTGTGGCGAGCGAAGTGCGCAGCCTTTCGCAGCGTAGCTCGCAGGCGGCGAAGGATATTGAACTGTTGATCAGCGAATCGGTCTCGCGCATTACCACCGGTAGCAACCTGGTGGCGAAAGCCGGGCAGACCATGGAGCAGGTGGTGAACTCGGTCACCCGGGTGAATGACATTATGGGAGAGATCTCCTCGGCATCGGAAGAGCAGAGCCGCGGCATTGAGCAGATTTCGCGTGCGGTGATGGAGCTGGATACCACAACCCAGCAAAACGCCTCGCTGGTGGGCGCCTCGTCAACGGCGGCAGAGGCGCTGGAAGATCAGGCGCGTCTGCTGGAGACGCTGGTCGCCGCGTTCCGCCTGGATCAGAAGGCGCAGCTGGCTTAAAAAGAGCACCGGCAGCGCAAGGCTGCCGGTTTTTTTATTACTCGAAACGGTACGACACCGACAAACCGACGCCGTAGTTACGTCCCGGCGCGGGTTCGTAGTAACGCCCATTCGATTCATTGACAATAACCGAACCGGCATACTCTTTGTCGAACAGGTTATCCACGCGACCAAAGAGGTCCATTCCCCAGTTACCGTAGTTAAACTTGTAGCCGGTGTTCAGGCCAACAACGGTATAGGAGGGGGCTTTCGCCGTGTTTTCATCGTCCGCCATAATGTCACTCATATAGCGCACATCGGTGCCGGCGTACCAGCCCTCAACAGGCTGCCAGCCAAAGGAGGCAAAGCCCATATTACGGGCGATGCCCGGCATACGGTTACCGTTGCAGTCGCTGTCGGAACAGACGTTCGTGCGGTAGGTGGCATCCAGATAGGTCCACGCCATTTTCAGCTTCCAGTTCTCGGCGAACTGCTGATCCAGGGCCACTTCGACCCCCTGACGGCGGGTTTTCCCGGCGTTTTTATAGCTGGTACGGCCGCCGCCGCTGGCATCGACCACAATCTCATCATCGGTATCGGTACGGAACAGCGCGGCGGTCAGCAGACCATTGCCAATGCGCGTTTTGCTCCCCACTTCCCAGGTATTGTTGGTCGATGGCTTCAGGCCGAAGTTAAGCCCGCCCTGGCCGTCAGAGCGGTAGGAGAGTTCGTTGATGGTCGGGGTTTCGAACCCGCGTCCGGCCGCGGCATACAGATTCCAGCCGTCGGTCACCGCATATTTCAGGGAGCTGGCCGGCAGCCATTTGTGGTAGCTGGCGTCGCCGCTGTCGTCGCCATTTTTGCCCTGAATATAGTGGTCGTTGGAGTCAAAGTAGACCGAGCTGTAACGCACGCCCGCGTCCAGGGTCAGCTTCTGGGTTAGCTGCCAGCTAGTCTGCAGATAGGGGTCGACGTTCCACATCAGGTTGCGTTCTTTGCGACGCAGGTTACCTTTTTCGCCGAAAGTAGGCACGCCGTTATTGCGCACGTAGTTTTCATAGCCGCGGCGATTTTCACTCATGTTCTCGTAATTAAGACCGGTGGTGAAAGTCATTGGCACCAGCAGCTCGCCCCGGTGGGTCCAGCGGGTGTCGATACCCTGATAATGACGCTGCATATCAATCACGCCGCCGGAGTGCGTTGGATTCTGCTGCGGACCAATGGGGATCGACTGGTACTGGGTCATTTCACGCTCACCCGCGTACATCATCACGCTCAGGTCGTCCTGCTGACTCAGTTGACGCTCATAGCGCAAGCCGGCCTGCGTCTGTTTGATGTTTTTGCGGGTATTGTACTGTTCGGCACGCGGCGACTGGGTCGGATTAGCACGCCACTCCTGTTCGCTCAGCCCGCCCGGATCGTCGGCTTTAATATCCACGCTGTTGAACAGCAGGGTCAGCTTACTGACATCGTCAATGCGCACGCCCAGTTTGGCGTTGGCGAGATTTTTACGCGCGCCGCTGTGGTCGCGATAGCCTTTGGTGGTGAAACGGGTGGTTGAAACGGTGTAATCCACGTCGCCCGGCTGGGTGCCGTCGCCCATCGCTCCGGTGGCCTTCATGCCATAACGCCAGCTGCCGAAGCTGCCATAGTAGCTGCTGGCTTCAATGGTATTTGGCTGTTTGCCGGTCTCGGTGGCGACGTTGATCACCCCGCCGGAGGCATTGCCATACAGGGCAGAGAAGGGGCCGCGTAAGACTTCCACGCTCTCGACGCTGCTGAGATCGATATTGGAGGTCTGCCCCTGGCCATCCGGCATCGTCGCGGGGATGCCGTCGACATACATACGGATGCCGCGCACGCCGAAGGTAGAGCGGGCGCCAAAGCCACGCATCGACAACTGCAGATCCTGGGCATAGTTCTGGCGATTCTGAATCTGCAAGCCCGGCACGCTGCCCAGCGACTCCGACAGGTTAATGCGCGGCGTAGCCTGACGCATATCTTCGCCGTTCACCACGCTGACGGCGGCGGGGGTGTCCAGTTCTGAAACGGTTTGCGGCGTTGCGCTGACGATCATGGTCTGTTCGTCGGCAGCCATGGCGTTAACGGGGGTAAAGACGACAGGAACCAACAGCAGGGGAAACGTTGCCTTACTGGCAGAAATGATTTTCATGAATAGATGCCGATTGTGGAATTAAACGTACCAAATGGAACATGTGCGTGTATGTTAAATGTTTTGTAAATGTATTGAAAACCATAAACGCACATTGCGTTAATCCAAGTGTAGATAAAAAAGACGGATCGCGACGGAAGCGGCAAGATTTACTCCACATTCATATAAATAATGATTAGTATTCGCATTCAATAAATGCAAAGCCATGACTTTGCAGCCGGAAGCGATGTCAGCCATTCCACCTATGTTTAAAAGGGAGTTGTTATGAATTTACGTCATCTGTGCTCACCGCGTCTGCGTGGTTCTTTGCTGCTGGGTTCTCTGCTGGTAGCGGGTACGTTCAATGTCCATGCCGCCGAAGAGATGCTGCGTAAAGCGGTGGGGAAAGGCGCTTACGAGATGGCCGTCAGCCAGCAGGAGAACGCGCTGTGGGTTGCCACCACCCAGAGCCGCAAAACAGATAAAGGCGGGGTGGTCTATCGTCTTGATCCCGTCACCCTCGAAGTGACTCAGGCCATTCATAACGATTTGAAACCTTTTGGCGCGACCATCAACAACGCCACGCAAACCCTGTGGTTTGGCAATACCACCAACAGCGCCGTCACCGCGATCGATGCGAAAACGGGTGAAGTAAAAGGGCGCCTGGTGCTGGACGATCGTCAGCGCAGCGAAACGGTTAAACCGCTGCAGCCGCGCGAGCTGGTGGCCGATGACACCACCAACACCGTCTATATCACCGGTATCGGCAAAGAGAGCGTGATCTGGGTTGTGGACGGCGCCACGCTGAAGCTGAAAGAGACTATCGCCAATACCGGTAAGTTCAGCACCGGTCTGGCGCTGGATGCACAGGCGAAACGCCTTTACACCACCAATGCCGACGGTGAACTGCTGACCATTGATACCGCTACCCACAAAATTCTCAGCCGTAAAAAACTGCAGGATGACGGGAAAGAGCACTTCTACCTGAACCTGAGCCTGGACGTGGCGGGCCAGCGCGCTTTCCTTACCGACTCCAAACAGCCGGAAGTGCTGGTTGTCTCGCTGAAAGATGGCAGCGTGATCAAGAAAGTGGCGGCGCCAGAGTCGCTGGCCGTGCTCTTCAACCCGACGCGTAATGAAGCCTACGTGACGCATCGCGAAGCGGGTAAAGTGAGCGTGATCGACACCAAAACCTATAAAGTGACGAAAACCTTCGAGACCCCGACCTTCCCGAATAGCCTGGCACTCTCTGCCGATGGCAAAACCCTGTACGTGACGGTGAAGCAGAAGTCTACCCGTCAGCAGGAAGCGACCCAGCCTGACGATGTGATTCGTATTGCGCTGTAAGGGTAGTTGACCTTACGCAGGCAAATAAAAAGGGAAGGCACTATGCCTTCCCTTTTTTTAGTGGCTAAGTTCGATTAACGCGAGGTCTCTTCAACCAGCGGACCATCCTGATTTCCCTCTTCAGCATGAACCGGGGCAGTGCTGTGAATTTCATGCACGCGCTTACGCACCCCGAACCAGCCGGCAACCAGCAGAATAGCCAGCAGCGGAATGGTCGCGATGGTGTAGGTCCCGTTCGGGTAGTCAAAGGCCATCAGCACCAGCACGCTAAACAGGAACAGCAGGGTGAGCCAGGAGGTCACCGGTGCGCCCGGCAGCTTGAATTTCACCTCGGCGGCTTTACCCTCTTTGATGGCTTTGCGCAGACGCATCTGGCACACCACGATAAAGGCCCAGGAGGCGATAATGCCCAGCGCGGCAACGTTCAGCACAATCTCAAATACCTGAGAAGGCACCAGATAGTTCAGGAACACGCCAAACACATAGACTACCAGCGTGGCGAGGATCCCGGCATAAGGAACCTGCTGCTTGCTCATCTTTGACATGAACTTCGGTGCAGAGCCACCCATTGACATAGAGCGCAGAATACGGCCGGTGGAGTAGAGGCCTGAGTTCAGGCTGGAGAGCGCGGCGGTAAGCACCACGATGTTCATGATGCTGCCCACATACGGCACGCCCAGCTTCGAGAAGAAGGTCACGAACGGACTCTGACCTGCCTGGTACGCATTCCACGGCAGCAGCAGTACCAGCAGCACCACGGAGCCGACATAGAACAGGCCAATACGCCAGATCACGCTATTGATCGCTTTCGGTACCATCGTCTGCGGATCTTTACATTCGCCTGCCGCAGTACCGACCAGCTCAATGGAGGCAAAGGCGAAGACCACGCCCTGAACCAGTACCAGCGCAGGCAGCAGGCCGTGCGGGAAGAGGCCGCCGTTATCAGTGATTAAATGGAAGCCGGTGGCATTGCCGTCCAGCGGCTTGCCGGTACCGAGAAACACGGTACCCACCACCAGGAAGATCACAATCGCCAGAACTTTTACCAGCGCAAACCAGAACTCCATCTCGGCGAACCACTTCACGCCAATCATGTTCATGGTGCCCACAATCGCCAGCGCGCCCAGCGCGAAGACCCACTGCGGAACATCGCCAAACGCGCCCCAGTAGTGCATATAGAGCGCCACGGCGGTGATATCGACAATACCGGTCATCGCCCAGTTGACGAAGTACATCCAGCCGGCAACATAGGCGGCTTTTTCACCGAGGAATTCACGGGCATAGGAAACAAAACTGCCGCTGGAGGGGCGGTGTAAAACCAGTTCGCCCAACGCGCGTAAGATGAAGAAAGAGAAGATGCCGCATACCAGATAGACCAGCGCCAGCGCCGGACCCGCCATCTGCAGGCGCGCGCCTGCACCTAAAAACAACCCCGTACCGATTGCGCCGCCAATTGCGATCATCTGCACCTGACGGTTGCCCATCGCCTTGTGATACCCCTCTTCGTGGGCATCCAGCCAGCGACGTTTTGCCGCCTGATGGTCGGCTGCGCTTTTATTGCTTGTTTTCATTGAGTTACCTGTTTACCTGTCTGAATCATCCTCGGATGTCCTCTCTCCGGCCCCGGCGACACAAACGATTGCCTTTGGCCGGAAACATGCTCCCTTTCCAGTTATTCTTCGTGTGGAATAGGCGAAACATGGCGAAGCATCCTACCCGCAATTAATAAGTGACGCAAAATATAACGGGTCGAAAGTGATGGAGGTCGAAAAAATTCGTCTGGTCAGAGCAGGCGCGGGTTACAGAGGGCTGAATCGGTTAAAATTTTAAAACTGTATTTCGCTTAAATGGCGTACAACCCATCAGGTTTGCTTAATTATTGGACAGTGGGATTGATGAATAGAATTCATAACATTAAGCGTATTGCGTGCGTGGTATTCATTAAATTTTCCATTCACACTTGTTGAGGTCATTTAACAACCTCATGAGGCAAACAATGCAGCAGCGACAGTTAGGTTCAAACGGTTTACAGGTATCCGCCCTCGGGCTGGGCTGCATGGGGCTAAGCTATGGCTACGGCCCCGCAACCGATAAAGCGCAGGCCATCTCTCTGATTCGTAACGCCGTAGAAAACGGAGTGACCTTGTTTGATACGGCTGAAATCTACGGCCCGTTCACCAATGAAGAGGTGGTCGGTGAGGCGCTGGCGCCGGTACGTGATCAAGTGGTGATTGCTACCAAGTTCGGCTTCGACTGTACGCAGCCGGGTCAGGTATTGAACAGCCGACCGGCGCACATTCGCGCCGCCGTGGAGGGATCGCTGAAACGGCTGAAAACCGAGGTTATCGATCTCTATTATCAGCACCGCGTCGATCCGGATGTGGACATCGAGGAGGTGGCCGGTACCCTCAGGGATCTGATTGCAGAGGGGAAGGTTAAGTATTTTGGACTTTCTGAGGCAGGGGTGGAGACTATCCGCCGCGCCCATGCTGTGTGCCCGGTTTCTGCTTTGCAGAGCGAATATTCCCTCTGGTGGCGGGAGCCGGAGAAAGCCATTTTACCGCTTCTGGCTGAGCTGAATATCGGCTTTGTCCCCTTCAGCCCGCTCGGGAAAGGTTTTCTGACCGGCGCGATTAACGCACAGACCACGTTTGATGCGCAGGACTTCCGTAATCAGGTGCCGCGTTTTAGCGAAGCCTCGCGGCTGGCGAATCAGCAGCTCATCGATGTGGTGCAACGCCTCGCCAGAGAGCAGGGGGTGACCCCGGCGCAGATTGCCCTGGCGTGGCTGTTGGCGAAAGCGCCATGGATAGTGCCCATTCCCGGTACCACCAAACAGCACCGTCTGCTGGAGAACCTCGGTGCCGCAGAGGTGACGTTGTCACCTGACGCGCTGGCACGAATTAACCAGGCGCTGGAGGGTATTGATGTAGTGGGAGATCGCTATCCGAAACATCTTCAGGCGCGCGTCGGCAAATAAACTATTGCTGACGTAACGCCTCAAGAAACAGGGCAAAGGCCGTGGTGTGCTGACGGCGGCTGGGGTAGTAGAGGTGATAGCCATCGAAAGGCGTGCACCACTCCTCCAGTACCCGAATCAACCGACCTTCGGCGAGTGCCTGCTGGACAGTATCATCCGGCACGTAGGCCAGACCTAACCCGGCCTCGGCGGCATCCAGCCGCTGAGGCAGGTTATTGAGCGTAAGCTGCCCGTCAACCCGCACCCGCAGCTCCCGGCCCTCTTTTTCAAACTCCCAGGCATATAATCCACCGCGCGTCGGTAAACGCATATTGATGCAGCGGTGGTTTTCCAGCTGTTCTGGCGTTTCTGGCACGCCGTAACGGGCAAAATAGGCGGTCGAGCCGACGACTGCCATGCGCATATCCGGGGCGATCCGTACCGCGATCATATCTTTCGCCACCTGCTCACCAAGCCGTATCCCCGCGTCAAAGCGACCATCAACAATGTCCGTCAACCCGTTGTCGACCGTCACCTCAATATGGATATCGGGATACTGCGCCATAAACGGCTTCAGTACCGGCCACAGCACCGCCGACATGGCATGCTCTCCGGCGGTGATACGAATATTCCCTGCCGGTTTGTCACGCATATCGCGCAGGGCTGTCAGCTCTTGTTCAATCTCCAGCAGATGGGGACGCAAACGGAGAAATAACTGCTCGCCCGCTTCGGTGGGGGCCACGCTGCGGGTGGTGCGGGTCAGCAGGCGCACATCAAGGCGCGCCTCCAGATTACGCATCGCATGGCTAAGCGCCGACTGAGAGACCCCCAGCTGCGCCGCCGCACGGGTAAAGCTGCGCTCGCGTGCCACCACCATAAAGGAGAGCAGATCGTTAAAATTGTCTTTCAGCATGCCGGGCTTCCCATTAATGAATTTGGCTCATGGTTCCTTTCTGATTATGCAGTCTAATCGGCGCAGCAGAGGTGCGCTACTGTTAACGCATCAGCTAAACAGGAGCGAAAATGAAAATTATCCGAAATGGTTCACTGCCCTCCGTGCGCGGCCCCGAAGCATGGTTTACCGGCGCCGTACGCATTGATGCCCCGTTTCAGGCAACCGGGCCCGCCACCGTCGGTGGCGCAACTGTCACCTTTGAACCCGGCGCTCGCACGGCCTGGCACACCCATCCGCTGGGACAAACGCTCATTGTCACCCAGGGGCGCGGCTGGCTGCAGGCATGGGGCGAAGAGGCGCAGGCGCTGAATGCAGGGGATATCGCCTGGATCCCACCCGGCGTAAAACACTGGCACGGGGCGAGCAGCGAAACCGCAATGATCCATATTGCTATTGCGGAATCGGTGGACGGTAGCCCGGTGACGTGGATGGAGAAGGTCAGCGACGAGCAGTATCAGGGCCGCTAACTGCCCGATACCTGGCGAAGGGCGACCGTTTAGCCGCCAAATACCGCAATCGCGTGCTGCAGGCGGGTGGTGCGTTGGGTGAGGTGATTTGCCGCCTGGGTGACGTTATCAACCATGGCGGTATTGTTATGGGTCATCACGCCAATACGTGAAATGGCGGTATTGATAAGGGACAACGCCTGCGTCTGTTCCTGGGTCGCGTGGCCTATCTCTTTAATCAATGTCGACATGGTCAGCACGTTGCCGATCATTGCGCTCAGGTGGGTTTCAGTCTGCTCCACTTTATCCACGCCGGCGTTAACGCTGGCGACGTTTTTCTCAATCAGCGCTTTGATCTCTTTTGCAGCGGAGGCAGAGTGCTGCGCCAGGTGGCGCACCTCGGCTGCCACCACCGCAAAGCCCCGACCGGCGTCCCCGGCGCGCGCGGCCTCAACCGCGGCGTTCAGCGCCAGAATATTGGTCTGAAACGCGATACGATCAATCACCCCGATAATGTCGACAATTTGGCTATTATCCTGTGATACCGCCTGCATCATGCCAATGGTCTGCTTCATGATCGCTTCGCTATGGTCTGCGCTGGTACGGGTCTGGTCGGCCATCAGGATCGCTTCGCGGGCTGTTTCGGCGGTCTGTTTTACCGCACTGGCTATCTCTTCTACGGCGGCGGCGGTTTGCTGCAGATCGTCCGCCATCTCCTCCGAACGCGCCTGCAGCGCATCGCCCTCGGTGGCTACCCGCTGGCTGATCTCGCGAATACCGGTAATTTGAGTTCCTACGTCGTCAACCAGCGAATTGAGATTCAACCCGGACTGGTTTACCAGGCGCATCATCAACCCAATTTCATCAACGCGGTCAAAATGGTAATAATCGGTTTTTCGGCCCGAAACGACGCGCTGCATCTGTTTAACGATTGTTTTTAGCGGGCGGCAAATCTGGCTATTGAGATAGCACGCCTGCAAGACAAATAACAGGGCCAGCACGAAGGCTTGCCAGAGCGGCTGAGTAAATAAAAAAGGGGTCGTCATTGCCAGCGCGGCGAATATCACCATTGCATAATTGACCCGGCTGGCGGCGCTAATACGCTTAAATAATGGGTAATGACTCCAACTTATTGATAGTGTTTTATGTTCAGATAATGCCCGATGACTTTGTCATGCAGCTCCACCGATTTTGAGAACGACAGCGACTTCCGTCCCAGCCGTGCCAGGTGCTGCCTCAGATTCAGGTTATGCCGCTCAATTCGCTGCGTATATCGCTTGCTGATTACGTGCAGCTTTCCCTTCAGGCGGGATTCATACAGCGGCCAGCCATCCGTCATCCATATCACCACGTCAAAGGGTGACAGCAGGCTCATAAGACGCCCCAGCGTCGCCATAGTGCGTTCACCGAATACGTGCGCAACAACCGTCTTCCGGAGCCTGTCATACGCGTAAAACAGCCAGCGCTGGAGCGATTTAGCCCCGACATAGCCCCACTGTTCGTCCATTTCCGCGCAGACGATGACGTCACTGCCCGGCTGTATGCGCGAGGTTACCGACTGCGGCCTGAGTTTTTTAAGTGACGTAAAATCGTGTTGAGGCCAACGCCCATAATGCGGGCGGTTGCCCGGCATCCAACGCCATTCATGGCCATATCAATGATTTTCTGGTGCGTACCGGGTTGAGAAGCGGTGTAAGTGAACTGCAGTTGCCATGTTTTACGGCAGTGAGAGCAGAGATAGCGCTGATGTCCGGCGGTGCTTTTGCCGTTACGCACCACCCCGTCAGTAGCTGAACAGGAGGGACAGCTGATAGAAACAGAAGCCACTGGAGCACCTCAAAAACACCATCATACACTAAATCAGTAAGTTGGCAGCATCACCAATAGCGATTACCTGATAAAGTATCAGGCAAGATAAAGTATTTATTTTTTATAAACCAGGCGGCGTATTCTCCACAAAATATCTGGAATTAGAAAGTGCCTAAATTAAATAATTTTTAATACCGTGCCGACGATAATGTAATAAAAATGAAAATAACATCACCATGTTAATAAGCAGGGCGGGTGAATGAGGTGACTTAAGTGAAATAAAAAGCGCGATATGAATCCGTGGGCAAAACTATTGTTTTGAACTGCCGTTTCATTAACAAGGTGAAAACGCTATTATACGCCCCCGATAATCCCTGACGGAGCCCGTTTGTGAAGATCAATCTTATTGGTACCAGCGGCAGTGGCAAAAGCACCCTGGCGCGACGCCTCGCCGCCGAACTGCATCTCCCTTATATCGAAATGGATACGCTCTACTGGCGGCCAGCGTGGCAAGGTACGCCTGATGAGGAGCTCTTTGCAAAGCTGGAAAACGTCCTCAGTGCTACGCCGGACTGGGTGCTGGATGGCAACTACAATCGTACGCGTCCCGTAAAGTGGCGCGATGTGGATCTGATTATCTGGGTCGATTACGGGTTTATGCGTACGCTTCGCCAGGCGGTAGTGAGGGCAGCTAAACGCGCCTGGAGCCAGCAAGAGTTATGGCCCGGCACCGGCAATCGCGAGAGCTTTCGCCGTTCCTTCTTCAGTCGCGAATCGGTTCTGCTCTGGACCATTAAAACCTGGCGCAGCAACCGTGCGCGCTATGAAGCCGACATGGCTAACCCGCAATTTTCCCATATTCGCTTTGTGCGGATAACCCGACGCCAGCAGGCCGACGATCTGATTGCCGAGTTGCGCGCATTGGCCTAATTCGCCGCGCTATTTCTGATTTCCGGCAAACCAAATGTAAATTAATTGTTTCTCAGCGCTGAAATCGCCCTTTAATAATGACGACATGTTAAGTCAAACGAGAACAAAACATGTCCTGGCGAATCAGCATTCTGGATAAAAGTCCCGTCGCGGAAAACGACACCGCCGCCGATGCGCTGGCGCGTACCTTACAGCTGGCCAGGCAGGCCGAAGCCTGGGGTTACCATCGCTTCTGGATTGCCGAGCACCACAACACCGCGCAGCTGGCCAGTCCATCCCCGGAGTTACTGATTGCCTGGATCCTCGGGCAGACCTCCCGCATCCGCGTCGGCTCTGGCGGCGTAATGCTGCAACACTACAGCCCCTATAAAGTGGCAGAAAATTTCAACGTGCTGGCCAATCTCGCCCCTGGCCGGGTCGATCTCGGCGTTGGCAAAGCCCCGGGCGGGCTGCCGCTCTCGACCCGCGCCCTGCAACAGGGGGTGAATCCGCAGGAGAAGGGCAGTTTCGCCGAACAACTGACCCAACTGGACGGCTGGCTAACCCCCTCTGATAACGAACTGCGTGCCACTCCGCTGCCCGCCATTCCGGTACAGGGGTATCTGCTGGGGGCCAGCATCGAGAGCGCACTGCTGGCGGCGCGCCTTAACTGGAACTTTGTCTTCGCCGCGCACCTGAACGGCGACCCCGATCTGCTACGCGATGTCATTGCTACCTGGCGCGCCAGCAGTGCGCTGGACGTGATAGTGGCCGTGCAGGCCATCGTCGCGCCGACCCAGGCCCAGGCCGATGCCCTGGCGGAAAAGGTCGAGGTGTGGGGCGTGGAGCTGGTGAACGGCCAGCGCGTGTCGGTAGCCAGCGAAGAGCAGGCTTACGCTTTCGCACGCCAGGCGGGTAGCGAGCCGCTGCGTATTGCCCGCCGCGCCCAGTCGCTGCTGGCAGGCACCGCAGAGTCTGTGGCGGCGCAATTGCAGGCGCTGCATGACCGCTGGGGCATCGACGAATTTATTATCGATACGCCGATCGCCGACGGGCAGAGCCGGGCGCAGTCCTTGCGTCTGCTGGCGCAAACCCGCGAGGTGCTGGCATGAACTTCAATGAACAACTGATCGCCTGGCGGCGCGAGCTGCATCGCTACCCGGAGCTGTCGGGCGAGGAAGTGGAAACCACCGCCCGCATTCGCCGCTGGCTCGATAACGCCGGGATCGCCGTACTCCCGTATGACATCCCGACGGGCGTGATCGCCGAGATCGGCACCGGGCCGAAACAGATCGCCCTGCGGGCCGATATTGATGCCTTACCCATCGACGAGCGCAGCGGTGTTGCGTTTAGCTCGCAGCACGCCGGGGTGATGCACGCCTGCGGTCACGATATTCACACCAGCGTGATCCTCGGCGCGGCCCTACAGCTAAAAGCCCGTGAAGCCACGCTGCCCGGTCGCGTGCGTATTCTGTTCCAGCCCGCAGAAGAGAACTTTGGCGGCGCGAAAAGCCTGATCCGCGCGGGAGCCCTGCAGGGTGTCAGCGCTATCTTTGGCATGCACAACGAACCCGGTTTGCCGGTGGGAGCCTTTGCCACCCGTGGGGGCCCGTTCTATGCCAACGTCGATCGCTTTGTCTTTCGTATCACCGGTAAAGGTGCCCATGCGGCGCGCCCGCATGAGGGCTCAGACGCTATCGTGCTCGCCAGCCAGTTAGTTACGGCCCTGCAGAGCGTGGCCAGCCGTAATGTTAATACGCTGGAGTCGGTGGTGCTCAGCGTAACCCGTATCGAAGGGGGCAATACCTGGAACGTCCTGCCGGAAAGCGTCGAGCTGGAGGGGACCCTGCGCACCCACAGCACTCAGGTGCAGCAGAAGGTAAAAGATCGGGTCAGTGAAATTGCCGCCGGCTTTGCCAGCGCGTTTAACGCCCAGATTGATATCACCTGGTACACCGGCCCGTCGGCGCTGGTTAACGATGAGCACTGGGCTGATTTCGCCACCGCCGTGGCCAGGGAAACCGGCTACGAAACCCACCACGCCGAACTGCATATGGGGGGAGAAGATTTTGCGGTGTACCTGCAGCAGATCCCTGGTGCGTTCGTCAGTATTGGCAGTGCCAGCGCGTTCGGACTGCACTATCCGGCGTTCAATCCGGACGAGGCATTAATCGAGCCCGCCGCCCGATATTTCGCGCAGCTTGCCGAGAAAGCGTTACAACACATTTAATCGTTAAGGGGTGAATATGTCTGCAACACGACAATTGCGACTGGGGACAATACTGCATGGTGCTTCCGGAAATATGTCGGCCTGGCGCCATCCGGCGGCGATTGCCGATGCCAGTATTAATTTTAACTTTGTTAAAGAGACGGCGTTAAAGGCGGAAGCGGGCAAGCTGGACTTTATTTTTGTCGCCGACGGTCTTTATATTAATGAGAAGTCGATTCCGCATTTTTTAAATCGCTTCGAACCCCTGACGGTATTATCCGCTCTGGCGACCCTGACCTCACGCCTGGGACTGGTGGGCACGCTCTCCACCTCCTATAGCGAACCCTTTACCGTGGCCCGGCAGTTTGCCAGCCTCGACCACTTGAGTAACGGGCGCGCGGGCTGGAACGTGGTGACCTCACCGCTGGAAGGCTCGGCGAAAAACTTCTCCCGGGATAAACATCCGGAGCACGCGCTACGTTATCGCATCGCCGACGAGTATCTGGAGGTGGTAAAAGGGCTTTGGGACTCCTGGGAGGCAGACGCTTTTATTCGTGATAAAGAGAGCGGTCAGTTCTTTGATCGTGAAAAGCTGCATACCCTTAACCACCGGGGCGATTTCTTCCAGGTAGCAGGGCCGCTGAATATCGGGCGCACGCCGCAGGGGCGACCGATTGTATTTCAGGCCGGGGCGTCAGACGACGGCAAAAAGCTGGCGGCGAAACATGCCGACGCCATTTTTACTCACCACGACAGCCTGCAGGAGGCCCGCGCCTTCTATCAGGATGTTAAACAACAGCTCGAATTACACGGCCGCCGCCCCGAGGAGTTACATATTTTTCAGGGGGTGAGCGTCATCGTGGGTAAAGATGCCGATGACGTAGAGCAACAATATCAAACCACGGCGGCGTTAGTGTCCATTCATGACGCGCTCAACTATCTGGGGCGTTATTTCGAGCATCACGATTTCGCGCAATATCCTCTCGACGAACCCTTCCCGGACATCGGCGATCTGGGGCAGAACAGCTTTCGCAGCACCACCGATGAGATCAAGCGCAATGCCCGCGAGCGTAATCTCACACTGCGCCAGGTTGCGCTGGAGGCGGCCTCACCGCGCCCGCGCTTTTCCGGCACCCCGCAAGAGGTGGCAGACGGTCTGCAGCAGTGGTTCGACGCCCGGGGCGCGGACGGTTTTATCATTCAGGGCGGCACGCCAGAGACTTTCCCGCGCTTTGTCGATGAGGTGGTGCCGATCCTGCAGGCCCGCGGCCTGTTCCGCACCGACTATCCCGGCTCCACCCTGCGCGACAGCCTGGGGTTAACGCAACCTGAAAATCAGTTCGTAAAATAATAAAAGAGACATCCGCTATGCAGAAAACATCGCTTATTCTGGCGCTCGCGCTGGCCTTTACCCCTGCCGTCTGGGCAGAGAATGTCAATATTAACGGCACCGGCGTGAGCCTTGAGGCCAATAAAACCCCGATCCATACCCCGAAAAACGACGAAGCGGTGGCACAGTTGCCGAAAGACTATCGCTTTGCGGTGCCGGGGAAATTTACCGTGGCGGTGGCAGCGTTAAATTCACCGCCGCTGACTGTTTTTTCTGATGACAACAAAACGTTGCTGGGCAGTGAAGTCGACGTCGCGCGGCTCGTCGCCGATAGCCTTGGGCTGACGCTGAACGTGGTGCCAACCTCCTGGGAGGACTGGCCGCTGGGGGTCTCGTCAGGCAAATATGATGCCGCAATCAGCAATATTACCGTGACCAAAGCGCGCAAAGAGAAGTTCGACTTTGCCACCTATCGAAAAGACTCCCTCGGTTTTTACGTTAAATCCTCCAGTCCGATCCACGCCATTGAGAAAGCGGAAGATATCGCCGGGCTGCGCATTATTGTGGGCTCCGGCACCAATCAGGAGGCCATCCTGCTGGCATGGAATGAGCAGAACCTCAAAAAAGGGCTGAAGCCCTTTATCCCGGTCTATACCAAGGATGACGCGGCGCAAACCCTGGCGATCCAGTCGGGTCGCGCAGATGCCTTTTTTGGCCCGAACGTGATTGGGGCCTGGAAAGCCGCGCTCACCGGTAAAACGAAATTGGTGGGTAGCGTGGATGGCGGCTGGCCGAAGGCGGCGCATATCGCCGTGACGCTGAAAAAAGGCGGTGGCCTGGTCGAGCCGGTGCAGACCGCGCTCAACGGAGCGATCAAAAACGGCGATTACGACAAGGTACTCAACCGCTGGGGCGAGGGTGTGGAGCGTATTCCGCACTCTGAAGTGAATCCGGCCGGACTTGGCGACTAAGGAGGCCCCATGAGCGAGCTATTTCGCGACGTTTCGCCGCAAGATGCCAGTCTGCAGCCGATTCTCGAAGGACTGTTCCAGGAGTATGCCGACCGCTACGGCGACTACTTCTCGAAAGATGCGGAAGTCGAACTGACCGAGTGGTATCTGCCGCCGCAGGGGCTGTTTATTGTGCTGGAGCGCAACGGGGTGATTATCGCCACCGGCGCGTATAAAGCCTTTAGTGCCCAAACCGCAGAGATCAAACGGATCTGGACGGACAAAACGCTGCGTCAGCAGGGGCTGGCGGCCAGGGTGGTGCAGGAGCTGGAGCGCAGGGCAGTGCGTGCAGGTTATAGCCAGATGTACCTTACTACCGGTTTTCGCCAGCCAGAGGCGGTGCGGCTCTATCTCAGTCAGGGTTATCAGCCGCAGTTCGATCTGAATCGCGATCCGGAAGAGTACAGCCAGCCACCGTTCGATGGCCGTCTGCGCTTCACCAAAACGCTGGTGCGCGAAGCGCTCAGTAAAACCGCATGAGGAAGTGACAATGAACAACGTTGAAACCATCAAAGTGGTCCCGGCGCGCTACCCGCTGCGTACCCTGGGGGCCGTTGTGGCGCTCTTTGTGCTGGCTGTGGTCGTACAGTCGGTGGCCTTTAATCCGCGCTGGGAGTGGGCGGTGTTTGCCCACTGGTTCTTCGACCCGGTCATCCTGGAGGGGGTGGGGCAGACGCTGTTACTCACCCTGATTGGCACCGCGCTGAGTGTGGTGATTGGCGGCATGCTGGCGCTGGCGCGTCTGTCGTCGTCGTGGTTGCTCAGTGGCCTTGCGTGGGGCTATATCTGGCTATTCCGCTCGCTACCGCTGATCGTGGTGCTGATTATTCTCTATAACTTCTCGTATCTATACGACACGCTCTCTCTCGGAGTGCCTTTTACGCAGATCACCTGGGGCCGTTTTGAGACCATTAACGTGCTCGGGCAGTTCTCCACCGCGGTAGTGGGGCTGACGCTGGTGCAGAGCGCCTATACCGCCGAGATCATTCGCGGCGGTTTTCTGGGGGTGGATCACGGTCAGTATGAAGCGGCCGCCGCGTTGGGGTTACCCGCCTCGCGCCGCACCCTGCGCATCATATTGCCCCAGGCGCTGCGCACCATTCTGCCGGCCGGGTTCAATGAGATCATCAGCCTCGCCAAGGGGACGGCAATGGTTTACGTGCTGGCGATGCCTGAGCTCTTTTACACCATTCAGATGATCTACAACCGTACCCAGGAGGTGATACCGCTGCTGATGGTGGGTGCCGTCTGGTATCTGGCGATCACGACCGTCCTTTCGGCTATTCAACACCTGGTGGAGCGCGGCCTCGCCCGCAGCGAGAGTCGCTCCGCGGTCAACCAGAACCGCAGCGCCAGCCGCAGCCGTTCCGTTACTCCCACCCAGACACAGGAGCCTATCCATGCCAGCCTCTCCTGAAGGACATATTTCAATCACCGGCGTCAGTAAGTATTTTGGACGCCACAAGGCGCTGGATAACGTCTCGCTGGAGATCCCGCCGGGTTCCGTGACGGTGATCCTCGGCCCCTCCGGCTCGGGCAAATCGACCCTGCTGCGCACCATTAACCACCTGGAGCGGGTGGACGAAGGGTTTATCCAGATAGATGGCGACTACATCGGCTATCGCCGTCAGGGCGACAAGCTCTTTGAACTGAAAGAGAAAGCGATCCTCAAACAGCGGGTGAACGTGGGGTATGTGTTCCAGAACTTCAACCTCTTCCCGCATTTGACGGTGCTGGAAAACCTGATTGAAGCACCCGTGGCGCACAAAAAGCTGACCCGTAAAGCGGCAATAGAACGCGCTTACGAGCTGCTGGATGTGGTAGGGCTGCGCGATAAGGCCGACGCCTGGTCGCGCCATCTCTCCGGTGGGCAGCAGCAGCGTATTGCCATCGCCCGCGCCCTGGCGCTGCGACCGCGCGTCATGCTGTTTGATGAACCTACCTCGGCGCTTGATCCTGAGCTGGTGGGCGAAGTGCTGGATGTGATTAAAAAGCTGGCCCGCTCGGGCACCACGCTGGTCGTGGTGACTCATGAGATTGGCTTTGCGCGCGAAGTGGCGGACCAGGTGGTGTTTATGGTCGATGGCAAAATTGTGGAGCAGGGTAGCAGCGACGAAGTTTTGAACCGTCCTTCCCATGCGCGTACGCGCCAGTTCCTCTCGAAAGTGTTGTAAGGAGCGTAGATGAAATATGGACTTCTGGCTGGGCTACTCGTATCCACCGCCAGCCACGCCAGCATTGATCTGCAGGCCAATGAACAGCCGCTGACGGTAACCCTCGACAAACAGGCGGTGGCGAAGATCCCGCCAGATTATCGCTTTATCGAGCCGGGCATCCTGACCGTTGCGATCTCGGCCCTCAATTCGCCCCCGCTGGCGCTCCTGGCCAGCGATAACCGCACCCGTATCGGCAGCGATCCGGATATTGCCCGGCTGCTGGCGGGCAGTCTCGGGTTAAAGCTGAAGCTGGTTCCCGTGGCCTGGGAAGACTGGCCGCTGGGGATCATTGCCGGGCGCTACGACGTGGCGCTGGTGAACATAGCGGTGACGGAGCAGCGTAAGCAGAAGTTCGACTTTGCCACCTATCGCGTGGATTCGCTGGCGTTTTCGGTGAAATCCACCAGCGAAATAGCGTCGATCAACACGGCCGCCGATCTGGCGGGCAAAAAAGTGATTGTCGGCTCGGGGACGAATCAGGAGCGGATCCTGCTGGGCTGGAATGAAGAAAATATTCGGACGGGGCGCCAGCCGGCGCTGCCGGTCTATCTGACGGACGATGCCTCGGGCAATCTCTATATACAGTCCGGCAGGGCGGATGTCTTCTTCGGGCCGCAGTCGGTCTCAGCTTACAAAGCGGCCCTCACCGGCAAAACCCGCGTGGTCGGGTTAGGGCCGAAGAAGGCTTATGTGGCAACCACCACCAGGAAGGGCAATGGCCTGGTCTATGCCCTGCAGGCGGCGCTGGACGGAGCCATCCAGCGCGGGGAGTATCAGCAGGTGCTGGCGCGCTGGGGCGAGCAGGGCGAAGCGGTGGAACGATCGGAGGTCAATCCGCCGGGGATAACCTACTAATGCTGCTCTACACTTAGGGTTTCTCTTGCGTGGAGGCAGCATGATTAAAGTCTATGGCGTACCCGGCTGGGGCTCGGCAATCAGTGAGGTGATGCTGACCCTCGCCGATATTCCGTATCAGTTTATCAACGTAGAGGGCTTTGACGCCCCCGGGCCGCAGCGCGAAAGGCTTGAGCGGCTTAACCCGCTGTGCCAGGTGCCCACGCTAGAACTGGAGAATGGCGAGATCATGACGGAGACCGCCGCGATTGCGCTGATGATCCTCGACCGCTGCCCCGAACTGGCGCCGCCGGTAGGGCACAGTGAACGTCAGCAGTTTCAGCGCTTACTCATCTGGCTGGTCGCTAACGTCTATCCCACCTTTACCTACGCCGATTATCCGGAGCGCTGGGCGCCTGATGCACCGCAGCAACTGCAAGAAAACTGTCGGGAGTATCGCAAATCGCTCTATCTGTGGCTGGATAACCATCTCAAGGCCACGCCGTGGGCCCTTGGCGAACAGCTCACCTTACTCGACGCCTACCTTGTGGTGAGGCGTAGCTGGGGGCCGCGCGGCGAGTGGTTCGCGGCCAATACCCCCAAAATCGTCGCCATCGCCGATAAGGTGAGCCTGCTCGCTAAACTGCACAAGGTCCTAAAAGCTAACGAGATAATCTGATAGCGTGAAAGGCTAACTGATAAAGGAGCCCTGCTTATGCCACACGTTGATATTAAATGTTTCCCGCGCGATCTGAATGACGAACAAAAAACCGCTCTGGCAGAGGAGATCGCCGAGGTGATCGTTCGTCACCTGAACAGTAAAGATCGCGCTGTTTCCGTGGCGCTTAACGAAGTTCAGGAAGCGGACTGGAAAGCGCAGGTCTGGGATACGGAGATTGGCCCGAAGCTCGACGAGCTGATTAAGAAGCCGGGATATTCTCTGTAAGGCAAAGACGGTAACGAAGGTTACCGTTTTTTTTTGGCGGAATTATGGCGCATAGGAGGAGGGCGACATCGGGTCATTCTCTTACGCCATTCACCTGGAAGGCTTGTGAGTTAATACCATCGCCGCTCTCCGCGTACTGTTTCTATCAAGATAATAATCTTTTAAAACCCCCGGATTTCGCGGCAAAAAGCTCGCTCAGCCAGTCGATAAAGACCCGTACTTTAGGTGTCAGATAGCGTCGGTCCGGAAAGAGAACCGAGACCGGTTTCGATGCGGTGGTGTAGTCAGAGAGCACTTCCACAAGTCGGCCGGCGGCGAGATGAGGGGCCATAACCGCATGGATACCCTGGATTATCCCCAGCCCCGACAGCCCGCAGGAGAGCATAATATCGGTGTTGTCGACCAGCATGTGTCTGGCCGGGTGTACCGTCACCGGCGTACCTTCTTTTATAAATCGCCACTTCATCACAACCCGATTGTGCCCGCTGAAAAACATCACGGTCTGGTGTCTGGCGAGATCCTCCGGCGTGCTGGGCACGCCATAGTGCGCCAGATATTCCGGCGTAGCGCAGGTGACCAGCCGCGCATCACCCAGACGTCGTGACACCAGCGTAGAGTCCTGTAATTCGCCAAGGCGGATCACGCAATCAATGCCCTCAGCCACCATATCAACCCGATGATCGGAAGAGGTCAGCTCCAGTTCGATATCCGGATAACGGGCCTGAAAGTCCCTCAGCGCCGGGATCAGTACGGCATGTGCCAGCGAGAGTGGCGTATCAACGCGTAGTCGACCGCGCGGAGGACGCGTCGGCGAAAACGATGCCATCACATCCTCCATCTCATGCAGCAACCCTTTCGCCCGCTGGAAAAAGAGCTCGCCCTCAGAGGTGAGGCTGACTTTTCGGGTGGTGCGACGCAGTAAGCGCGTACCCAGCTCCTCTTCCAGCTGCTGGATGGCTTTGGTCACGGCGGGGCGATGCAGGTGAAGCACATCCGCCGCCCGGGCGAAGCTTCCCCGTTCGGCGACTTCAACAAAAATGGTCATCTGTTCATACATTCTGGCACGCATCGGGATGGCCTCAGCTAACGATTATTACTCTGTGGATAACAGTGTAATACGAAAGCGCCTCTTTTTACTGCCTCACCAACGACTTATGCTTAAGCCACACCAACCAGAGAGGCCATATTATGCCGTTAACACACCAGGTTCAGGCACCCATGGTCAACCGGAAAAAAGTGGGCGATAGCATCGTTACAATGCTCAGCGATGGCTACCTGGATGGGTCGTTTGAGCTGCTTTCGGGGATCAGCGGCTCAAAAACCGAAGCCCTGCTGCAGGCGCGGGGCGTGAGCACATTGCCACGTATGAACATCAACATCTACGTGATCCAGACCGGGCAGCATACGGTGTTGGTGGATAGCGGCGCGGGCAACTTCAAAGGCTGGGGCGGGCGGCTGCCGGTGGCGCTGGCGGCGGCAGGAATTGATCCCTTGCAGATCAACACCGTCCTGCTTACACATGCCCATCCAGACCATATCGGTGGCCTTGCCGGGCCGCTCGCCACGCCCCATTTTCGCCATGTTGAACGGCTGTTTGTGCACGAGCGTGAACTGGCGTTCTGGCGCAACAAAACGATGCAGGCCAGCGCACCAGAGAGGTTTAAGCCCTCGTTCGAGCTGGCACAAAATGCCTTTGCCGCGTATGACGACAGACTGGTGACCTTCACACAGGAAGATATTTTGCCCGGTATTCAGGCGGTGCCACTGCCTGGTCACACGCCGGGGCATACCGGCTATGTGGTCGGGAACGCGCAGGATTCGCTATTAATCTGGGGGGATATCGTCCATTTCCCGCATATCCAGGTGGAGCAGCCGGATGTCACCATTGCCTTTGACAGCGATCCGGAGACCGCGGCGGCAACGCGCAAACGCCTGCTTGAGCGGGTAGCGACAGATAATCTCAGCGTGACCGGTATGCACTTCAATTCACCGGTAAGCGCCAGCGTAAAGCGCGGCGATGCGAAATTTAGCCTGCAATACGACGGCGGCTCCCCGGCGTTCTGATGTCGCTGGCGCGCCTGACTCAGGCGCGCGGAGCCTCGTTATTCATCACCCGCAACAATGTTTCCAGCAGGCCGGGAAAGCGATTATCCAGATCCTCGCTGCGCAATGAAATCATATTTTCTCGCCCCTGTGGCCGCTGCCAGATGACCCCGCTGTCGCGCAGTACGCGCCAGTGGTGTGTCATGGTCGATTTCGCGATATCCGGCGGTCGCAGGGCGTTGCAGCTTGCTTCGCTGCCGTCTGCAAGCTGGCGGATGATGGCGAGACGCAGCGGATTACCCAGCGCTAAAAGCACGTTTTCCAGCTGTATCTGTTCCGGTTCGGGATGGTTAGGGATCATAAGGCTCCTGGATAAGGCATCAGTTTGAGCTATACCATTGATAGCGCAAACCTTAAAAAATAGTTCGTACATACTCGTACAGTAGGACTATGATAGCAGACGAACTCAGACGCGACCATCCCGGTCGCTTACTCACAGTCAACTGACTAAGGACGCATCATGCCCCGACCCATCCCTCTCGAACGTTATCGCAACATCGGTATCTCCGCGCATATCGATGCCGGTAAAACGACCACCACTGAGCGCATCCTGTTTTATACCGGAATGAGTCACAAACTGGGTGAAGTCCACGATGGCGCGGCAACAACCGACTGGATGGCGCAGGAGCAAGAGCGAGGTATTACCATTACCTCTGCGGCGGTGAGCTGCTTCTGGCCCGGTATGGACCGTAGCTATGAACCGCACCGGATTAATATCATCGATACCCCGGGGCACGTAGATTTTACCATTGAAGTAGAACGCTCCATGCGGGTGCTGGACGGCGCGGTCATGGTGTATGACTCTGTCGGTGGCGTGCAGCCCCAGTCGGAAACTGTCTGGCGGCAGGCCAATAAGTATCACGTACCCCGTATCGCGTTCGTCAACAAAATGGACCGCCCGGGTGCCGATTTCTTCCGCGTGGTCCAGATGATGGTCGACAGGCTAAAAGCTCACCCGGTGCCGATCGTGATTCCGATCGGGGCGGAAGAGCATTTCACCGGCGTGGTCGATCTCATTAAGATGCGCGCTATCGTCTGGGACGATGCCACGCAGGGCATGACCTTCAGCTATGCGCCGGTGCCGGATGAGCTGCAGGCCACCGCGCAGACCTGGCGTGAGCAGATGGTCTCGGCGGCGGCTGAAGCCAGCGATGCGCTCATGAATAAATATCTGGAAACGGGCGATCTGGACGAAGCTGATATTATCAGCGGGTTGCGTCAACGCACCGTGGCCGGGGAAATCCAGCCCATGCTCTGCGGCAGCGCCTTTAAAAACAAAGGGGTGCAGCGGATGCTCGACGCGGTGATTGAACTGATGCCTTCGCCGCTGGACGTCCCGGCAATTGACGGGGTGGATGCGAAGGGGCAGGCTGCCGAGCGCCACCCGAGCGACGACGAACCCTTCTCGGCGCTGGCGTTCAAGCTGATGACCGACCCCTACGTGGGCCAGTTGACCTTTATCCGGGTCTATTCCGGCGTGCTGAGAAAAGGCGACGCGGTTTACAATCCGGTGAAAGACAAGAAGGAGCGTATTGGCCGCATTGTGCTGATGCAGGCTAACGATCGCCACGAGGTAGACGAGCTGCGCGCCGGGGATATCGCGGCCTGTGTCGGGTTAAAAGATGTCACCACCGGCGACACGCTCTGCGATCCGTCAGCGGTGATTACCCTGGAACGGATGGAGTTCCCGGACCCGGTGATTTCGCTGGCCATTGAGCCAAAAACCAAAGCGGATCAGGAGAAAATGGGGATCGCGCTGCAACGTCTGGCTGCAGAAGATCCGTCGTTCCGCCTGCACACCGACGAGGAGTCAGGACAGACGATCATCTCCGGAATGGGTGAGCTTCACCTGGAGATTATCGTTGACCGGATGAAACGCGAGTTTGGCGTGGAGGCGAATATCGGTCGGCCGCAGGTGACCTACCGTGAAACCCTGCGCAAAGCGGTGAAAGAGATCGAGGGCAAATTTGTGCGTCAGTCCGGCGGTAAAGGGCAGTACGGCCATGTTGTCCTCAGCCTCGACCCCCTGGAGCCGGGCAGCGGTTTTGTCTTTGAAGATGCCACGAAAGGCGGGGTGGTGCCGCGCGAATATATCCCTTCGGTGGAAAAAGGGCTGCGCGAGGCGATGAACAGCGGCGTGCTGGCGGGCTATCCGGTCGTGGACGTGAAAGCGACCCTGACCTTTGGTTCGTATCACGACGTGGACTCCTCGGAGATGGCCTTCCGAATGGCGGCGATCTTTGGTTTCAAAGAGGGGGCGCGTCGGGCCGATCCGGTCATCCTGGAGCCGGTGATGCACGTTGAGGTAGAGACGCCTGAGACCTACGCCGGGAATGTAATGGGCGATCTCTCTTCCCGCCGCGGCATGGTGCAGGGCATGGAGGAGCGGTACGGTAGCCAGATTATCCGCGCCGATGTGCCGCTGGCAGAGATGTTCGGCTATGCCACCACGCTGCGCTCAATGTCCCAGGGCCGCGCGACCTACAGCATGGAGTTTCACCACTATGCCGAAGCGCCGCGTAATGTTGCAGAAGGGATTATCGCCAGCCGTTCGAAAGGTTGATTATTGCAGTAAATACCCTCGCTCCATTGGGGCGAGGGCCAGGCGGCTATTCCGCCGCCTTCACCATCTTACCGCTGGTCACAAAGGTCCCTGCGCCCAGGTGATGCAGCGTATTGCGCTTATCCTCATCAAACTGCCAGCGTCCGGCGGCAAACGCCCGTTCATCTGCGGCCGCGGCCACCACTTCGCCAAACAGGGTGTCATATTTCTCGGCGGCGGAGGTCACCGGTAATAGCCGACACTCCATCCATGCCAGACACTTCTCTTCAACGACCGGCAGCCCCAGCACCGGGCCGTTAATAACCGGGATCCCGTAGCAGTTAAATTTATCTTCATCCCGCCCGCTGACGCTACCCACCGCGTAGGTCCAGTTAGCGGCGGCAACGCCCGGCACCACAATGCCAAACATGCCGCTGCGCTCAATCAGCTCGCGAGACCAGGCGCTTTTATCCACCACGATGGCGATACGCGGCGGTTCAAACTCGACCGGCATCGACCAGGCGGCCGCCATAACATTACGTCGGTCAATCTGCTCATCCCGGCTGGTGATCAGCACCGTAGGGCCGTGGTTCAGCAGACGGCTGGCATGTTTTAACTCGACGGGGCGAAAGTGGCTCATAACAACTCCTCAGTATTAGCGCCAGGCCATTAAACCTCTGAAGCGCAGACAAAATCAATACGCAACATTTTGTTCATGGTTTTGTCACATAGCCACCCTACAGTGACGGCACTAAATCCCAAAGAGGATAACAATATGCTCACCCCCATCACGCTCAAAGGCGTCTCGTACGCGTTTGGCGCGAATACCGTATTAAACCAAATCGATCTGCACATCGAGGCGGGTAGCGTGGTTGCGCTGCTCGGACCCTCGGGCTGTGGAAAAAGCACGCTGTTACGTCTGCTGGCCGGGTTAACCCACCCGCTGCAGGGCGATATCCATTTTGGCGATCGTCAGGTGGCGAGGGCGGGCTGGTCGTTACTGCCCGAGGCCCGCGATATCGGCATGGTCTTCCAGGACTACGCGCTCTGGCCCCATATGACGGTGGCGCAGAACGTGGCGTTTCCACTGAAGATGCGCAATGTCTCAGGCAGCGCGCGTGACGATCGCGTCTCGCAGGCTTTACGGCGCGTGGGTCTGGCCGACTTTGCCGACCGCAAACCCGCCGGGCTTTCCGGTGGGCAGCAGCAGCGCGTCGCCCTGGCCCGCGCCATTGTCGCCGAACCCCGGGTACTGCTCTTTGACGAGCCGCTCTCCAACCTCGATAGCGAACTGCGCGAATCGCTCTGCCTGGAGATGGCGTCGCTACTGCGCCAGCTTGGCACCACCGCCGTTTACGTTACGCATGACCGCCGTGAAGCCGAGATTCTGGCCGATCGCATCGTGCACCTTTCTGCTGGCAGCGTCGCTGCCGATCGTTTGATTCAATCCTCAGGGGAGTTTGCATGAAAATTACACTGTCCGTAAAAAAAGGAGTGCTGGTAGCCATGGCATTATCGTCCGTCATGATGTCGAGCGCCCACGCGCTCACCCTCTATACCGCCGGGCCGGGATCGCTGGCGAAGAACCTTGCAAGCGGCTTTGAAAAGAAAACCGGCGTGAAGGTGGATATCTTCCAGGCCACTACCGGTAAAGTGATGGCGCGCCTCGAAGCGGAGCAGGCCAACCCGCAGGCCGACATTCTGATCTCCGCCTCCTGGGATACGGCGGAAGATCTGCATAACCGCGGCTGGCTGTTGCCGTACCAGAGCGCCAATGCTGAACACGTGCCCGCCGACCTGAAATCTACCGATTTCGTGGCTCAGGGGGTATCGGCGCTGGGCATCGTCTGGAACACCAAAAGCGGCACCCCGGAGCCGAAGGAGTGGCAGGATCTGACCACCGACGCCTTCAAAGATAAAGTGACGACGCCAGACCCGGCGCTGTCAGGCGCCTCTCTCGATCTGCTGATCGGGTTACAAAATGGGATGGGCGATAAGGCCTGGTCGCTATTTGATAACCTGAAGAAGAACGGCATGGTGGTTAGCGGCCCGAACGCTCAGGCGGTCACCCCGGTCATGCAGGGGGCAAAAGCGGCGGTATTTGGCGCGGTGGATTACGTCTCTTACGGCAACATTCACCAGGGGGAATCTCTGAAGGTGATCTTCCCGGCCAGCGGCACGGTCATTGCCCCACGCCCGATGATGATCCTCAAATCTACCCCGCATGCGGATGACGCCAAAGCCTTCGTTGATTATGTGTTGTCGCCGGAAGGCCAGGCGATGGTGGCCGACGCCTGGCTGATGCCAGCCCGCGAAGACATCAAGGCGAAACGCCCGCTGCTGAACGAACTGAATATCCTGCCGACCAAAAGCGACGGCAGCAGCGAGCGCAGCGCCATTCTGAAGCGTTTTAACACGCTCTTCTCTCTGTAACTTTTCCGACGGGGGCAACCCCGTCTTCAGGATCGCGTGTGAAACACTCCTTTCTTTCAGGGGCGACGCTGGCCATGCTGATGGTACTGGTGGCGCTTCCGCTACTGTTTATTGTGCTACAGGCGGTATTCCCGCAATTTAGCGCCGGCTCTTTTTCGGCCGCCTTTGGTGGCGTACGTCAACTGCTGGCCGAGCCGCAGCTCCCGGGGATGCTGGGGGGAACTCTGCAGATCGCCCTGGGCGTGGCGCTGGTCAGCGCGCTGATTGGTTTTCCCCTTGGGGTCGCGCGCGGGCTACTGACGTTGCCGCTGCCGCGCCTGTGGGATCTGCTCTTCCTGATCCCCTTTTTAACGCCGCCCTATATCGCGGCCTTGTCATGGATGCTGGTCCTGCAGAGTAATGGCTACCTGCAACAGCTAACGGGTATCAATCTGAACGATCTGCTGTTCAGTAAAACCGGTATTGTGCTGGTGATGGCGCTCAATATCTTCCCGGTAGTCTATTTTGCCGTCTCGCGCAGTCTGCTGGCCAGCGGGCAGCGGCTGGCGTGGGTTGCGCGGGTGCATGGTGCCAGCGCAGGGCGGGCCTTCTGGCATATCACGCTGCCCTTGCTTTCACCGGCGCTGGCGGCAGGCATGCTGCTCTCGTTTACGCTGGCGATCGAAGAGTACGGCGTGCCGGCGGCGCTGGGCACGCGGGCAGGGGTGTTGATGCTGACCACCGATATCGAGAAAAAGCTGGCCGACTGGCCTATCGATCTCTCGGGGGCATCGATGCTGTCCGTGGTACTGGTGGCGATCGCGCTCTGCGCCTGGGCGTTGCAGAAAAAGCTAACGGGCCAGCACGACGTAACCAGCGTCACGGGTAAGCCGACCGAGAACAGAGGGGCGGATGCCGGGATCTTTATATTGCCCGTCGTCGTGCTGATGGGGCTGGTTGGGCTGATTGCTGTGGTGCTGCCCGCGGCCTCGATGGCGCTTTCAGGCGTGCTCGGCACCTTATCGGCGGGTGTCACTGCGGATAACGTGACATTGTCACATTACGCGGCACTCTTTAGCCAGCAGGGAGATGCCCTGGCTGCGCTGGGTACCAGCCTGTCGCTGGCGCTGGGAACGGCGTGCATTACGGGGCTACTGGGGCTGCTAGCCGCCTGGTTGGTGGTGGTGCAAAAAATCAGAGGCCGGGCGCTGGTGGATGCGTTATCCCTGATGCCCGCCGCGCTACCAGGGATTGTGGTGGGCGTGGGGCTTATTTTACTGTGGAACCGCACCTTCTGGCCACTATCACCTTATAACAGCTGGGTCATACTGCTGCTCTCTTACTGCTGCCTGCTATTGCCGTGGCCGGTCCGCTACATTGGCAGTGCGCTGCGCCAGTTGGGTGGCAATCTCGAACCGGCGGCGCGGGTACACGGCGCGTCGGCGCTGCAGGCGCTACGTTTTATCGTGATACCGCTGGTGTCGCCGGCCATGCTGGCGGCGATGTTGATGGTCTTTGCCATTGCCTCTCGCGAGCTGGTGACATCGCTATTACTGGCCCCGGCGGGGACGCAGACCGTCTCGGTCTTTATCTGGCGCCAGTTCGAACAAGGCTCGATTGGGCAGGGAATGGCGATGGCCACCCTGACGTTAGTGACCGGACTGATATTGATGCTGAGCGCGCTGGGTATCATGCAGCGCACGACGGGGCGCTAAAAAAGCACTTTTACGCAGGTGGCGACGCAAAAATAGTTTATAAACAGGGAACATCACTGCAAGGAAGTTCACTATGTCTCCATTTCTGACTGCGTATTTCGCCCGCACGGGCTGGCAACAGCCCGCGACCCCGAATATCGACACCCTGCGCGGGCTGCATCTCCACCATAACTGCAGCATCCCGTTTGAGAATCTTGACGTGGTGTTGCCACGCGAGATCCAGCTCGACGAGGAGAGCGTGCAAGACAAACTGGTTACCGCCCGTCGCGGTGGGTACTGCTTTGAGCAGAACGGACTCTTCGAGCGCGTGCTGCGTGAGGTGGGTTTTACGGTCCGCAGCCTGCTGGGCCGCGTGGTGCTGGCGAATCCGCCGCAGATGCCGCCGCGTACCCACCGACTGTTGCTGGTTGAGCTAAATGGCGACCGCTGGATTGCCGACGTGGGCTTTGGCGGCCAGACGTTGACCGCGCCGGTTCGCCTGATTGCCGACCTGGAGCAGCCCACGCCGCACGGCCTGTACCGCCTGCAGAACGAAGGGGATAACTGGGCCTTACAGGTTCACCATCACGATCGCTGGCAGTCGATGTACCAGTTCGATCTCGCAGAGCAGCATTTCAATGACTATGTGATGGGCAATTTCTGGTCGGCTCACTGGCCGCAATCGCATTTTCGCCATCACCTGCTGATGTGCCGACACCTGCCCGAGGGGGGCAAACTGACCTTAACCAATTTCCATTTCACCCGCTGGCAGGGGGCGCTGGCGGTTGAGCAGCGTCATCTCGCCGATGCAGCCGAGCTGTACCAGGTATTGCAGGAGCAGTTTGGGCTGGGGGTATCTGATCCGAAAAACGGTTTTTCACTGGCCGAGCTGACGGCGGTGATGGCGGGGTTTGAGACGCATCCGCAGGCAGGGAAATAGCCGGGTGGCAGCGACGCCACCCGTCTAAATTAGCGCCGTGACCGAACAACCTGATACCGGCGGGTGAAATATTCAAACGGCGCGCTCCACACATGCACCAGACGGGTGAAGGGGAAGATCAGGAAAATGGTCATCCCCAGCACCAGATGCACACGGAAGATAAAGTCCACGCCGTTAAGCATCTCCGATGAGCCGCCGCGGAAAGTGACGATACCCTGCGCCCAGCCTACCAGTTTCATCATCTCGCTGCCGTCCGGAAAACGGGCGGAGAATGGAATCGTGCTCAACCCCAGAATGCACTGAAGCAGTAAAATGCTCATGATGATGATGTCCGGCGTGGTGGAGGTGGCGCGCACGCGCTGATTAAACAGCCGGCGGTAGAGCAACATTGACCCACCAATCAGCGTTAACACACCGCACACGCCCCCGGCGAACATGGCCAGCTGCTGTTTCACGGCGAGAGGTAAAAACCAGGCGTACATCCAGTGCGGGGTCAGCATCCCGAACAGGTGGCCGAAGAAGATCCCCAGAATACCGATATGAAACAGGTTAGAGGCCCAGTTCATGCCGCGCTTGCTCAGCATCTGGCTCGACGAGGCACGCCAGGTGTACTGACCGTAGTCATAACGCAGCCAGCTTCCGAGGAAGAAGACGGTGGCGCAAATATAGGGATAGATGTCATAGAAAAACACGTTCAGGTAGTGCGTCATTTGGGGCCTCCGGCGCCGACGTCCACATACTGCGGTGCAACGTCCTGGCTAAAGCGTCGTTGATATTGCTGCATCGGCGAACTGTCGCACGACGTGGCGTTGTCTTCGATAAACTTCACCTGCTCTTCTTCCCACACCGCATCCAGCGCCTGACGGGTGTCATCACGCTTCTCAGTGGCAACCTGTGCCGCTACGCTATCGCTGGAAAGCCGGGTTTCGGCCAGCCGTAGCAGAGCGTCAAACAGCTGATAATGGGCAACGTCGCGCTGCTTCAGCCGCCCCCCAATCAGCGCCAGGATCGGGGCGACGTTCTGCAGCCCATCGCGCGCTTCCGCTTCGCCCACAATACTGAGATATTCCAGGTAAAGGGGCAGATAATCGGGGAGCTCCCGGCAATCCAGCTGCAGACCAACCTTCTCGTACTGCGCCATCAGGTCGACCATCGCCTGGCCACGATCCCGCGACTCCGCGTGCACATGTTCAAACAGCAGCAGCGAGGTGGCCCGGCCACGTTCAAACAATTCGCACCACTCGGCCTGCCTGTCCAGCAGCGGGGCGCTGAGATAAGTTCGCGTAAAGGGCAACAGCGTCGGGGCATCCTGGGCAATGAGATCTAACGCCTCATCGCGGTTCTCCCATAACACCTCGTCGGGATACTCCATTAACAGCGCAATGATTTTCAGAATCCGCATTACTCTCCCTCCCCGTGTTCACGCACCTCGGTAATATTGATGGCGTCGATACGGCTACTGTTGAAGAGGTTGAATTTGGTGTCTGAGCCGTGGCAGCCATCGCCGAAGGTAAAGCCGCAGCCGTTCTTCTCGGGGAAGGCATCACGGGCCATTTCGCGGTGGCTGGTGGGGATCACGAAGCGATCTTCGTAGTTGGCAATGGCGAGATAGCGATACATCTCTTCCACCTGTTCGACCGTCAACCCGACCTCTTCAATGGCGCGGGTATCGGTCACGCCTTCCACGGTTTGTGAACGTTTGTAATGGCGCATGGCCATCATCCGCTTGAGGGCGCGCAGCACCGGGCCGGTATCGCCCGCGCTCAGCATATTTGCCAGATACTGGACCGGGATACGCAGGCTCTCCACGGCGGGAAGCACGCCGTCGGTTTTGGGCAGGCCGCCCGCATCGGCATAGGACTGAATCGGTGACAGCGGCGGCACATACCAGACCATCGGCAGGGTACGGTATTCCGGGTGCAGCGGCAGGGCCAGCTTCCAGTCCATCGCCATCTTGTAAACCGGCGAGCGCTGGGCAGCGTCAATCACGTTCTGCGGAATACCTTGCTTAACGGCCTCTTCGATCACCGCCGGATCGTGCGGATCTAAAAAGACATCGCACTGGCGCTCATAAAGATCGGTGACATGTTCGGTGCTGGCCGCCTCCTCAATGCGATCCGCGTCGTAAAGCAGCACGCCGAGATAGCGAATACGCCCGACGCAGGTCTCTGAGCAGACCGTCGGCTGGCCGGATTCAATACGCGGGTAGCAGAAGATACATTTTTCTGACTTACCGCTCTTCCAGTTGAAGTAGATTTTTTTGTACGGGCAGCCGCTGATGCACAGACGCCAGCCGCGGCACTTATCCTGGTCAATGAGCACGATGCCATCTTCTTCGCGTTTATAGATGGCGCCGCTGGGGCAGGTAGCGACGCAGCTTGGGTTCAGGCAGTGCTCGCACAGGCGCGGCAGGTACATCATGAAGGTATTTTCAAACTGGCCATACATCTCCTTCTGCATCTTGTCGAAGTTGCGGTCGCGGGCGCGCTTTTCGAACTCGCCGCCGAGCAGCTCTTCCCAGTTTGGCCCCCACTTAATTTTATCCATCCGCTTGCCGTCAATCAGCGATCGTGGACGGGCGGTAGGTAAGTGATCCCCCTGCGGGGCGCGGTGCAGATCCTGGTAGTCAAAGGTGAAGGGTTCGTAATAGTCGTCAATCTGCGGTAAGACCGGGTTGGCGAAGATTTTCGACAGCACCCCCATCTTGCCGCCGAGGCGCGGGGTGAGCTTGCCGGTGATACCGCGGATCCAGCCGCCTTGCCACTCCTCCTGGTCTTCCCAGTTTTTGGGGTAGCCGATGCCCGGCTTGGTCTCAACGTTGTTAAACCAGGCATACTCCATCCCTTCACGCCCGGTCCAGACGTTTTTGCAAGTGACCGAGCAGGTATGACAGCCAATACACTTATCAAGGTTAAGTACCATGCCAACCTGTGAGCGGATCTTCATTTTTTCGCCTCCTGTAGCTGGTCCCGACCTTCACCATCCAGCCAGTTAATGTTTTTCATTTTGCGGATCATGATGAACTCATCGCGGTTCGACCCGACTGTGCCGTAGTAGTTAAAGCCGTAGGCCAACTGCGCGTAACCGCCGATCATGTGGGTCGGTTTCGGGCAGATGCGGGTGACTGAGTTATGAATACCGCCGCGTCGGCCAGTCACTTCCGAACCTGGAATGTTAAGAATGCGCTCCTGGGCGTGGTACATCATGGTCATGCCCGGCGGCACGCGCTGGCTCACTACGGCGCGAGCGGTGAGGGCGCCGTTGGCATTAAATGCCTCGATCCAGTCGTTATCCTCAATACCCAGCTCCCGGGCATCCGTTTCGCTTATCCAGACAATCGGACCACCGCGCGACAGGGTCTGCATCAGCAGGTTTTCGCTGTAGGTCGAGTGGATGCCCCATTTCTGGTGCGGCGTCAGGAAGTTCAGCGCTTTCTCCGGGAAGCCGTTCGGCGGAATGTCACGCATGTGCGTCACGCTACGGGTATCAATTGGCGGACGATAAACCACCAGACTTTCGCCGAAGGCGCGCATCCACAGATGGTCCTGGTAAAGCTGCTGACGGCCCGAGAGAGTGCGCCACGGAATCAGCTCATGGACGTTGGTGTAACCGGCGTTGTAAGAGACATGTTCGCTCTCGAGGCCGGACCAGGTGGGGCTGGAGATAATCTTGCGCGGCTGGGCCTGAATATCGCGGAAGCGGATTTTTTCGTCCTCTTTATTCAGCGCCAGGTGGGTATGATCCCGTCCGGTCAGCTGCCCCAGGGCTTCCCAGGCTTTCACGGCAACCTGACCGTTGGTTTCCGGGGCGAGGGCGAGGATCACCTCTGAAGCGTCGATGGCGGTTTCGATACGCGGGCGGCCTTTCGCCGGGCCATCAAGTTTGACGTAGTTCAGCTTGCCGAGGAAATCGATCTCTTTCTCGGTGTTCCACGAAATGCCTTTCCCGCCGTTGCCCAGTTTATCCAGCAGCGGACCGAGGGCGGTGAAGCGCTCGTAGGTTTCTGGGTAGTTACGTTCCACCACCGCAATGGAGGGGGCAGTCTTGCCGGGAACCAGCTCACACTCGCCTTTGCGCCAGTCCTGAATATCAAAAGGCTGCGAGAGCTCCGCCGGGGAGTCATGCTGCAGGGGTTGCAGTACCACATCGGTTTCGGTACCGAGATGGCCCACGCAGACTTCCGAGAAAACTTTGGCGAGCCCTTTGTAGATCTCCCAGTCGCTGCGGGACTCCCAGGCGGGGTCAACGGCGGCCGAAAGCGGATGAATAAACGGATGCATATCCGAGGTATTCATGTCGTCTTTCTCGTACCAGGTGGCGGTCGGCAGGACAATATCCGAGAACAGGCAGGTGCTGGACATGCGGAAATCGAGGGTCACCAGCAGGTCAAGCTTCCCTTCGATGGCGGGGGTCTGCCACTCCACCTCTTCCGGTTTCACATCATCCGTCGAGCCCAGATCTTCGCCCTGAATCCCGCTCTCGGTCCCCAGCAGGTATTTCAGCATGTACTCGTGGCCTTTACCGGAGGAGCCCAGTAGGTTAGAGCGCCAGACGAACAGGTTACGCGGATGGTTTTTACCGTTATCCGGTTGCTCGCAGGCGAAGCGGACGTCGCCCGATTTTAGCCCCTGCACGGTGTACTCCTGCGGCGTCATGCCGGCAGCATCGGCGCGGGCTTTAATATGCAGCGGATTGAGATTGAGCTGCGGGGCGGAGGGGAGCCAGCCCATGCGCTCGGCGCGGACGTTGAAGTCGATCAGGTGCCCGGTGAACTGCCCCGGGTCCGCCAGCGGCGAGAGCAGCTCCTGCGCCGTCAGCTTTTCATAGCGCCACTGGCTGGCGTGGTTATAAAAATAGGAGGTGCTGTTCATCTGGCGCGGCGGCCGGTTCCAGTCCAGGGCAAAAGCCAGCGGCAGCCAGCCGGTTTGCGGACGCAGTTTCTCCTGGCCCACATAGTGCGACCAGCCGCCACCGCTCTGGCCTACGCAGCCGCAGAAGACCAGCATGTTGATCATCCCCCGGTAGTTCATATCCATGTGATACCAGTGGTTCACCCCGGCGCCGAGAATGATCATCGAGCGGCCATGGGTTTTATTGGCGGTATCGGCAAATTCCCGGGCGATCTGTTCGATATGGTGGCGCGGCACGCCGGTGATCTGCTCGCCCCAGGCCGGGGTGTAAGCTTTGATCTCTGCGTAATCGGTGGCGGCATTGCTGTCGTCCAGCCCACGGTCGAGGCCGTAGTTGGCCAGCACCAGGTCATAGACGCTGACCACCTGTTTGATGGTGCCGTCTGCCAGAGTCAGCGTTTTTGCCGGTACTTTGCGCAGTAACACCGGTTCCTGCTTCACGCTGCGGAAATGGGGATTTTCGTTGCCGCCAAAGTAGGGGAACGCCACGTTAGCGACGCGATCGTGGGTGATCAGCAGCGAGAGCGTCAGCTCCGTCTCCTGGCCTGCCGCAAGCGGTTCCAGGTTCCATTTGCCTTTTTCTCCCCAGCGGAAGCCAATAGAGCCATTCGGCGCCACCAGTTCACCGGCCAGGGTAAAGGCAACGGTCTTCCACTCCGGATTATTGGCCTCTCCCAGCCCGTCGGCGAGATCCGAGGCGCGCAGCATCCGGCCTGGCACGTGGGTCCCGTCCTCACGCTCATCGAGCATCACCAGCATCGGCATGTCGGTGTAGCGACGGCAGTAGTTCAGGAAGTAGTCGCTGGGGTTATCGAGGTGGAACTCTTTCAGAATGACATGGCCCATCGCCATGGCCAGCGCGCTGTCGGTACCCTGTTTAGGGGCAAGCCACTGATCGCTAAGCTTTGCCACTTCCGAAAAATCGGGGGTGATGGCGATAGTTTTGGTGCCTTTGTAGCGCACTTCGGTAAAGAAGTGGGCGTCCGGGGTACGCGTCTGCGGCACGTTGGAACCCCAGGCGATGATGTAGCCCGAGTTATACCAGTCGGCCGATTCTGGCACGTCGGTCTGCTCGCCCCAGGTCATCGGCGAAGCGGGAGGAAGGTCGCAATACCAGTCGTAGAAACTGAGACAGGTACCGCCCAGCAATGACAAATAGCGGGTGCCGGCGGCGTAGGAGACCATCGACATCGCCGGGATGGGCGAGAACCCCGCCACGCGGTCGGGGCCGTAGTTTTTGATGGTCCAGACGTTGGCGGCGGCAATCAGTTGATTGAGCTCCTTCCAGCCCGATCGAATAAATCCGCCTTTCCCACGTGCCTGTTTGTAGCGCTGGCATTTCACCGGGTCGCTCTGGATGGCATCCCAGGCCAGCACCGGGTCGCCATGCTGCGCCAGCGCTTCACGCCAGAGTTCAATCAGGGCGCGGCGCACCAGGGGGTACTTCAGGCGGTTTGCGCTATAGAGATACCAGGAGTAGCTGGCACCGCGCGGGCAGCCTCGCGGCTCATGGTTAGGCAGGTCGGGGCGGGTACGGGGGTAGTCAGTCTGCTGGGTCTCCCAGGTCACCAGGCCATTTTTAACGTAAATTTTC
The DNA here is from genome assembly GCF_017348915.1 of Leclercia pneumoniae. Lineage (NCBI taxonomy): Bacteria > Pseudomonadati > Pseudomonadota > Gammaproteobacteria > Enterobacterales > Enterobacteriaceae > Leclercia > Leclercia pneumoniae. The sequence goes on from NZ_CP071383.1 coordinate 2,148,097, forward strand.
CAGCTACAGGAGCCGGTACAGTTAACCCCGTGGGTGGATCGCACAATCTTATCGAACTGCCAGCGCTGGCGATAGCTGTCCTCCCAGTCACGGTTGGTGTGGTACACCTGTCCGTGCCCATCGGCGAAACTGTCGCCTTTTTGTTTGAAGTAACGGAAGCGATCCAACAATTTACTCATGACGTCTCTCCTGACGGGGCGACTCCCGCCCCGTGGTTACACTGCTCATAACGTAATTAATGGCATGTTTATGATTTGATGTGCTTTTGACGGCGGCCATACACCAGCCAGGTGATGAATACACAGACGATGTAAAAGACGAGGAACACTTTCATCGCGCCTACCGGAGACCCGGTCATTGCCAGCGAGGTGCCGAAGGCCTTCGGAATGAAGAACCCACCGACTGCGCCAATGGCGGAGATAAAGCCGAGCGCGGCAGCGGTGTCGGTCACGGCCTCTTGTTGCGCTTGCTGTTCACTACCGCCACGCAATTTCACTTTATAAATCGTAATTTGCCGAAAGATGACGGCGATCATCTGGAAGGTCGATCCGCTGCCCAGCCCGGCGGTGAGGAACAGCCCCATAAAGACGATGTAGAAGGCGGTAAAGTTACCGGAGCCTGAGCCCGGCAGGGTGAAGAACAGCAGGGCGGTGAAGATCGCCATCAAAACAAAGTTCACCAGCGTCACGCGCACGCCGCCGAGTTTGTCAGAGACCACGCCGCCGGCCGATCGCGCCAGCGCCCCAATTAGCGGACCGAAGAAGGCGAGGTGCAGAATATTCACATCCGGGAACTGTGTTTTAGAGAGCATCGCAAAACCGGCGGAAAAGCCGATAAACGAGCCGAAGGTAGCAAGATAGAGCAGGCTTAACAGCCAGAGGTGTGGCTGTTTCAGTACCGGTAACTGACTGGCAATCGAGGCCTTAGAACTGGCGATATCGTTCATGCCAAAAAAGGCAGCAAGGGTTGCCAGCACCAGCAGCGGTACCCATATCCAGGCCGCGTTGGCCAGCGACAGGAGAGAGCCATCCTCCTGCGGCACGCCGTGCACGCCGAGGAAGGTAAACATCGGCAGGAATATCACGACCGGAGCGACCATTTGCATAACGCTCACGCCCAGATTACCCAGCCCGCCGTTGATACCCAACGCGCTGCCCTGTTTCGCTTTCGGGAAGAAGAAGCTGATGTTGCCCATGCAGGAGGCAAAGTTCGCCCCGGCGAAACCACACAGCAGCGCGATGATAATAAATACCCAGTACGGAGTAGCGTTATTCTGTACGGCGATGCCCAGCCAGACGCAGGGAACAATCAGTATTACGGTGCTTAATACCGTCCAGTAGCGACCACCAAAAATAGGCACCATAAAGGAGTAGGGGACGCGTAATATTGCGCCTGAAAGAGAAGGGAGGGCCGTTAACATAAAGAGTTGATCGGTGGTGAAATTAAAACCCACCTTATTCAGGTTTACGCTCACCGCGCTAAATAACATCCAGACGCAGAAGGCTAAAAGTAAACAACTGACGGAGATCCATAAATTACGACGGGCGATATGTTTGCCTTTATTTTCCCAGAAAGCGGGGTTCTCGGGTTTCCAGTTGTTTAATAGATAATGATTATTTTTCTCATTAAGTTGTGACATATCGCCCTCTTAAATGTCCATAAACAGCAGAAAAAGCACCGGGAATCAGTCAGTTGCCTGCAGGTTTGTTCTATTGAATTATCAGGAAATTTTGGGATATGTCTGAAAGGATAGATAAGAATGGGAATCCATGAGCAATGAAGGGTTAAGAAGCGTCTGCTTAAGTGTTACTAATTGTAAAATTATAATTTTGCAACGCGGTTTAATATAATTCCAGAGTAATGACTTTATGAAGATGCTTATTAAATGCAGCTTCATCCATACCGGCAATATTTAACATATATATTCCGTCTAAACCGCAAACCAGGCTTATCAATCGCCAGGCTATATTCTCTGGCGTGTCATGAAGATTAAAGACTTTTTCCTCAGCACCCGCTGCAATAATGGCTATCGTCTCCTTGTGCCACATCTCCATCGTCAGGACATAGGCACCTTTAATCTCTTCATCGCGGGCAGCAAGGATTTGCGCTTCGCGCCATAAGCGGATGTAGGGTTCAAAGTGGCGGTCGTCGCTACCCAGCATGGCGTGAAGCTTGTCGTGCCAGCTGGCATCGGCGGGCACCACCTCTGCATCCAGCAGGTCGCGGATAAGATGAATAAAAGCCTGTGATTTTAACTCACCAATGCTGGCGAAATGGTGATGGACCTGGCCTGCGGCGACGTCGGCCTCGGCCGCGATACGTCGAACCGTCATGCTGGTTAATCCCTCACTTAATGCCACACGCATGGCGGCATGCAGGATCGCTTCCCGACGTTCATCCTTGTTTAAATAGGCCATTCTGTTCACCCTCAATCGCGACGCAACGAGTGTAACAAAAAGCTGGACAGTTGTTCAGCTTTCCGTAGGATCGCATTTCTGGACATGTGTCCAGGTTTGTAATGAAAAGGACATTTATGTTTCGTCAGTGGTTAGCGTTAGTGATAATCGTGCTGGTTTATATCCCTGTGGCCATTGATGCCACGGTACTGCACGTGGCGGCGCCGACATTAAGCATGACGCTGGGCGCCAGCGGCAACGAACTGCTGTGGATCATCGATATTTATTCGTTGGTCATGGCAGGTATGGTGCTGCCAATGGGGGCCCTGGGCGATCGTATCGGATTTAAACGCCTGTTAATGCTGGGCAGCGTGCTCTTTGGTCTCTCTTCCCTGTGGGCGGCAGCGTCCAGCTCTGCCGGCTGGCTGATTGCCGCGCGTGCCAGCCTGGCGATAGGGGCGGCGATGATTATTCCGGCTACCCTCGCCGGGATCCGCACGCTCTTTACCGAGGCGCGTCAACGCAACATTGCCCTCGGCGTCTGGGCCGCGGTAGGGTCAGGCGGCGCAGCCTTCGGGCCGCTGATTGGTGGGGCATTGCTGGAACACTTTTACTGGGGATCGGTCTTTCTCATTAACGTTCCTATCGTGGCGATTGTGGTGGTCCTGACGGCGCGTCTGGTGCCGCCGCAGCAGGGGCGCCCGGAGCAGCCGCTCAATATTAGCCACGCCATTATGTTGATAGTGGCAATCCTGTTGCTGGTGTTCAGTGCCAAAACCGCGCTAAAAGGGGCGCTCTCGCCCTGGATGGTCGCCACTACGCTGTTTATCGGGGCGATGCAGCTGTTTATATTTGTCCGCATCCAGCTGCGCGCCGCGATCCCCATGATCGATATGCGTCTTTTCGGCCACCGCATCATCCTGAGCGGGGTGGTGATGGCCATGACGGCGATGATTGCGCTGGTGGGATTTGAGCTATTAATGGCGCAGGAACTTCAGTTCGTGCATGGCTTTACCCCCTTCGACGCAGGCATGTTTATGCTGCCGGTGATGGTGGCCAGCGGATTTAGTGGGCCGATTGCGGGTGTGCTGGTGAGTAAGCTGGGGCTACGCATCGTTGCGGCCGGGGGAATGGGACTGAGCGCGCTGAGCTTTATCGGCCTGTCGATGCCCGATTTCAGTACTCAGCAGTGGTTGGCCTGGGGCTTAATGGTATTGCTCGGGTTCAGCGCGGCCAGTGCCTTGCTGGCATCGACCTCGGCCATTATGGCCGCCGCGCCGAAGGAGAAGGCTGCGGCCGCAGGCGCCATCGAGACCATGTCCTACGAACTGGGTGCCGGTCTGGGCATTGCTCTGTTTGGCTTGCTGCTTACCCGCAGTTTTTCCGCCGCGATTGCCTTACCGCAGGGGCTGGAGAGCAGGGTGGCAGAACAGGCCTCCTCGTCGATTGGCGAGGCGGTAAAAGTGGCGCAGGAACTGCCACCGGCCCTGGCGGAGTCGGTCATCCAGGCGGCGAAAACGGCGTTTATCAGCTCCCATAGTGTGGCGCTGGGGAGTGCTGGCGGAATGTTGCTGTTACTTGCCATTGGCATCTGGTTTAGCCTGGCAAAGGTACCGCGTTCGGCATAACTTATTAGTTACAACATACTATTGGCTTTTGTTTTAATAAGGTTCCCCGGCCTGTGGCCGGGGAAAGTGCAAAACTAACACTCCTGCGCCGCACTCAACAGGCTATGCAGCAACACATTGGCCCCTTTCTCAGACCATGCCGGTAAAATCCGCTCCTCTTCGTTATGACTGATGCCCTTAACGCAGGGGATAAAGATCATACTCGCCGGGGCGATTTTACTGATGTAACAGGTATCATGACCGGCACCGGAAACCATCGGTTTTGCCGTATACCCCAGCGCTGTGACCGCCGCTTCACTGCGTGCCAGACAGTCGGCGTCAAACGTAATAGGGGCGTAGTCAAAAATGCGTTCTACATCAGCCCGCACGCCGCGGGCCGCCAGCCCCTCAGCGGCCTGTCGCAGCGACGCTTCCATTGCCGCCAGTGCTTCGCTGTCGGGATGACGAAACTCCACGCTGCACACTACGCGGGAAGGGACCACGTTTCGGGAGTTAGGGGTGACTTGCGCCATGCCGATAGTCGCTCGTCCATCTGGCGCATGCTGATAACCAATCGCCTCCACCTGCAGCGCCAGCTCCGCAAACGCGGTGAGGGCATCCCGACGGCTGTGCATCGGTGTCGTACCCGCATGTGCGGCAAAACCTTCGAGGGTGAGCGTAAACCAGCGCTGACCCATCGCCGCGCGAACCAGCCCGATATCTATGCCTTCATCTTCCAGGATCGGCCCCTGTTCAATATGCAGCTCATAGCATGCGTGAACCGGAAACGCGCGGGCGGGCAGTTCGCCCCGGTAACCGATAGCTTCCAGCGCCTCGCGGACGGTGATTTTTGCGCTGTCGCTCCGCGCGTAAGCGAACTCCTGCGTAAGTTGTCCGGACCAGACGCCAGAGGCCAGCATTGCCGGGGCAAAGCGGGCGCCTTCTTCATTGGTCCAGTTCACCAGTACGATATCGCGTTCCGTTTCCGTCTGGTTGTCATTCAGCGTACGTAGCACCTCCAGCCCGGCGAGAACGCCGTAAATGCCGTCGTAATTGCCTCCCTGTGGCTGTGAATCCACGTGCGAACCGGTCATCACCGGCGGGAGCGCGCGGTTTTTGCCCGCGCGGCGAATGAACATGTTGCCCATGCTGTCCACATCACAGCTGAATCCGGCCTCCAGAGCCCAGTCGCGCAGAAGGGTGCGCGCCATGCGATCCTCTTCGCTCAGGGCCAGACGGGTAACGCCGCCGGCAGGGGTTCCACCGATGTGTGCCATCGTTTCAAGCGTGGACCAGAGTCGCGCCGCATCGATGCGTATCATGCGTTGTCCTTTTTCTGGCTGCGGTAACGGAAGTCACAGCATTTGCCGCCCTGCATGATGGTGGTAGTGCGGGTCAGCTTCACGTCAGGTGCATAGCCGACGATAAATTTCTCATCGCGGGCGCACGACAGCAGATGACCAATCTCTCCCAGCCCCATCTCGTGATACATCTCTGCGTAGCGGCAGCGGGTGACGTCGTAGTTGTACTGCTGGTCATCGGCGTCGATGACTTTTACGTCCAGCGCATTATCTTTTTCCCAAAGATACTGCAGGGCGATAAAGCTCTTAACATCCGCACCGTTCGGCTCTTTACTGGCAAACGACTTTCCCGCATCGATCGCGGCCTGCTCAATGGCCTCGCCGATCACCGCCTGCGCGCGCGTTTTGCCTATCTCACGCACCAGGATTTCGTAAATAGGTTTAATAATTTCTGCTTCAATTTTGCGGCGGGCGAGAATACCCAGCTCATTATTATTGCTCATCACATTGCCTCACTACGTTACTTCGTTTTTGCGCCACCCAGCACGGTTTGCGGTTGCCATTTCCCGTCCACCACTTTGTAAACGGTAAATGACGGCGCCTTCAGATTGCCCTGACCGTCAAAGGCGATCTGACCGGTGACGCCAGAATAGTTAATCGCGCGCAGGGCAGGCAGATAGTCAGCAGGATCGACAGAGTCGGCTTTTTCCATGGCAGCAACCAGCACTCGGGTGGCGTCATAGGCGAACGGGGCGTGCAGTTCGATGTGGGTGTGATAGCGAGACTGGTACGCCTGTTCAAAGGCTTTACCGCCAGGCATCTGATCAACCGGCAGGCCTGGCTCCAGGGCAACAACGCCGTCAGCCTCTTTTTGCGCCAGCTGCAGGAAGGTCTGGCTAACAAAACCGCCGGCACCCATCAGGGTCGCTTTCATCCCGAGTTGTTTGATACGGCGCGCCAGCGGCGCGGCCTGGCTATCGACGCCGCCAAAGAAGATCAGATCGGCGTTTTTACTGCGAATGGCGGTCAGCACGGCGCTGAAATCGACCGTTTTATCATCCACATACTGGCGATCGACAATTTTCACCCCCTGCGCCTCGAGCGATTTGATGAACTCATCGGCCAGCCCCTGGCCAAAGGCGGTACGGTCATCAATTACGGCAATGCGTTTTGCTTTCAGGGTATTTACCGCATACTCACCGGCAAACTGGCCGCCGTCATCGTCGTGACCCATCACGCGGAAGCTGGTATCAAACCCCTGTTTGGTATAGGCGTGTCCGGTGGCAACCGGTGCGACCTGGGCGATGCCCGCATCGTGGTAGACCCGCGCCGCCGGGATGCTGGTACCGGTATTCCAGTGACCGACAACCCCGGCCACATCACTATCGACCAGACGCTGAGCGACGGCTACCGCGGTACGTGGGTCAGATTGATCGTCCTCAGACTGCAGCCTGAACGTGACTGCTTTACCGCCGATGGTGGGGTGCTGCTTATTGATGTCGTCAATGGCCAGCTGCGCCCCGTTTTCCAGATCTTTACCGATACGGGCAGAAGGGCCGGTTAACGGGCCAGCCAGTCCGATAACCACGGTCTCGCTGTCGGCAGCCCAGCTGGTAGCGGTGCCAAATCCGCCGAGCAACAGTGCTGCGCTCAGTGCGCTAATTTTGATTGTTTTCATTATGTTTTCCCTGATGTTGGTGTATTAAACGGGCATTTCGCCCAAATAAATCTGTGCAATATGATCGTCGTCGAGCATCGCTTTTGACTCGCCGTGATGCACGATGCTGCCGCTGTCCATTACCCAGGCGCGATCGGTAACCTCCAGCGCCAGACGGGCATTTTGTTCAATCAGCAGTAACGCCACGCCGCGCTCCCGCAGTCCGGCGATCACCGCAAAAATGTTCTCAACCATCCGTGGAGCCAGCCCCATTGAAGGTTCATCCAGAATGAGCAGGCGCGGGCGGCTGAGCAGGGCGCGATTTAGCGCCAGCAGCTGTTGTTCACCGCCAGAGAGCAAACCGGCGAGTTGATGCTGGCGCTCGCCAAGGCGTGGGAAGCGGTCAAAAATTTCTGCCATCTCCTGCCTGACGGTGACAGTGTCACGGCGAAGCCACGCCCCCATCTGCAAATTTTCCAGCACGGTCATACGGGCAAAGATCCCGCGACCTTCCGGCACCATCACCAGTCCGTCGCGAAGCAGCGCTTCGGCTTTATGTTTGCGTACCGATTTACCGTTAAAAGCAATATGGCCGCTAAAGTTCTCCAGCCCGGTAATGGCCCGCACCGTGGAGCTTTTACCGGCGCCGTTAGCGCCAATCAGCGTGGCCTGTTCACCTTCGTGGAGGATGAAAGAGAGATCGCGCACGGCCTGAATACCGCCGTAATGCACATCCAGATGCTCAACTTTTAATAACTCAGACATGGGCACTGCCTCCAAGCCAGGCGGCGATGACCGCCGGGTCGCGACGGACGATATCCGGCGTGCCGCTCGCCAGGGTTTTGCCGTAATCCAGTACCGTGAGACGATCGCAAATCCCCATCACCAGCTTAACGTCGTGCTCAATCATCAACAGGGTTTTGCCATCGTCGCGAATGCGGGTAAGAAGCTCGCCTAACGCCATTTTTTCGACGGCATTCATCCCGGCGGCCGGTTCGTCAAGCGCCAGCAGCAGCGGGTCGGTTGCCAGCGCACGGGCAATCTCAAGTCGCCGTTGATGGCCATAGGCGAGGTCACAGGCGCGATAATGGGCATATTTGGCGATACCGGTGTACTCCAGCCAGTGCCATGCCTGCTCACGGGTTTGCGCCTCTTCTTCCCGGGCGCGTTTATGGCGGCTCAGCGCGGCCCACAGCCCATTTCGGGTGCGGACATGGCGGCCTACCATCACGTTTTCCAGTACCGACATCTCGTTAAACAGCCGCACGTTCTGGAAGGTGCGGGCGATGCCGACGGCGGTCACTTTCTCAATCTGTTTCGGGTAATAGGGTTTATCGGCAATAGAAAATTCACCGCTGTCCGCCGGGTAAAGGCCGGTGATGAGGTTAAAACAGGTCGTTTTGCCCGCGCCGTTAGGGCCAATCAGCCCGTAAATCTCACCGCGATTAATCGACAGCGAAACATTATCGACCGCCGTCAGGCCGCCAAAACGTTTTGACATATTGCGCACCGTTAACAGGCTCATGCCTTAACCTCCTTGTGACGCATCGGCCAGATACCTGAAGGACGCACCAGCATCACGCCGACCAGAGCCAGGCCGTAGAAGAGCTGGCGTAATATTTCCGGGTCAACCAGCACGGAACCAAACAATGCCTGTTGCAGCGGGGCCGCCTGGCTGCGCAGCACTTCCGGCAGGGCGGTCAGCAGCACGGCTCCGAGGATCACGCCGGGGATATGACCCATACCGCCCTGCAGGAATCCATCGCCAGTACGGCAATGGATTCCTGCAGGGTGAACGACTCTGGCGACACAAAGCCCTGGAACGCGCCGAACAGCGCGCCCGCCACGCCACCAAACGAGGCGCCCATGGCGAAAGCCAGCAGCTTATAGTTGCGCACGTTAATTCCCATTGCCCGGGCCACGTCTTCATCTTCACGGATGGCGTGCCAGGCCCGGCCGATGCGCGAGTGTTGCAGGCGCAGGCAGACAAAAATAATGCCGACAATGACGACCATCAGCAGGTAATACCAGAGCCACAGCGCGGGAACCTTCATGCCAAACCAGTGATAGACCCCGCTAAACTTCAGGCCAAACAGGTTCAGGGTATCAACGCCGGTAATGCCTTTTGCGCCGTTGGTGATGTTGACCGGACGGTCGAGGTTACGCATCAGAATGCGAATGATCTCGCCAAAACCGAGGGTGACAATTGCGAGGTAGTCTCCTCGTAGCTTTAAGGTCGGCGCCCCCAGCAGGATCCCGCATACCGCCGCCACCAGCGCGGCAACAGGGATAATCAGCAAGTAAGAGGTGTGCAGCCCGTCCGGGAACCAGACGGCGAGGATCGGGAAGACCTCCAGCAGATGCGGAGAGGCCAGCAGCGCGGCCAGGTAGGCGCCCACCGCGTAAAAGGCGATGAATCCCATATCCAGCAGGCCGGTATAGCCCACAACAATGTTGAGCCCGAGCGCCAGCATGATATAGAGCAGCGCGAAGTCGATCACGCGCACCCAGTAGTTGCCGCCGAGCTGGGAGGCCACCACGGGGGCAACCAACAGGGCAATGATAAACAGCGTCATGCCGGACCAGAATCGGCGGGTAGAGGCGGGTGCCTGTATTTGTATGGTTGTCATAAATTCCTCTACGCCCTGTGCGCTACGCGCTCGCCCAGCAGACCTGCCGGACGGAAGACCAGCACCAGAATCAGCACAATGAAGGCAAATACATCCTGGTAATTACTGCCGAACACGCCATGGGTCAGATCGCCAAGGTAGCCCGCGCCGAGCGATTCGATAAGGCCGAGGAGGATCCCTCCTACCATCGCGCCGCGAATGTTACCGATGCCGCCTAATACCGCAGCGGTAAAGGCTTTAATCCCCGGCAAAAAGCCCATCGAGAAGCTGGCATTACCAAAATTGCTGGCCATCATCACCCCGGCCAGCGCGGCGAAGATGCCGCCAATGGCAAAGGTGAGGGTGATAATGGCGTTAGGGTTAACGCCCATTAAGGTGGCGACGCGCGGGTTTTCCGCCACTGCGCGCATCCCACGCCCGAGGCGGGTGTACTCCACCAGCAACCAGAGGCCGATCATCACCACCAGCGACAGCGCAACCGTTACCATGCCGGTAACGGTGATAATTACGGGAGGATGGGCGTCGCTACCGGCGGTAACGGCGATCGGATCCATGGGCAGGATCTGCGGGAACATCAGCGGATTGCGCGTCCAGACGATCATCGCCACCGTCTGCAGCAGTACGGAGACGCCGATACCGGAGATGAGCGGTGCCAGGCGCGGGGCATTGCGCAGGCGACGGTAGGCGAAGCGTTCTACCGCCATCGCCAGCAGGGCACACACCGCCATCGCGATGATCAACGCAAAACCGAGCTGTAACAGCAGCGGCATTTCAGGGAAATGGTTATTCAGGGCGTTAATGGCAGAAAGCGTTGTGAGCGCGCCAACCATCAGAATATCGCCGTGGGCAAAGTTAATAATGCGCAAAATGCCATACACCATGGTATAGCCCAGCGCGATCAGGGCGTAGATGCTGCCAAGCATTACCCCATTGATCAGTTGTTGTATGAGAGTGTCCAACGTTCCTACCCGACAAATTGCTCTTTCAGCGGGTAACATCTGATAAATGAATTAAATTGTAAAATACGCATATATTATTTCTTATGATATTTAATGATTGATTTATCTGCATGATTTTAAACACAATAGCGCAATGGACCCTCAGGGCAATTTCTTCATTAAAATCAATATATGAATAAAACAGAACAATCAGTGATGCTGGCCGCTTACGCAGAGAGCCGTCTGGCCAACGATCCCCCTTTACGGGCGGTACGCGCTTTTGAGGCCATCGCCCGGCTCGGCAGCGTTACGCTCGCGGCACAGGAGCTGGCAATCTCTCCTTCAGCGGTCAGTCATCAGCTGCGGGTGCTGGAGGGATATTTGCAAATGCCGCTGACTGAACGGCAGGGGCGCAAGCTGGTACTCAGTCAAAATGGTCGCGACTATTACCGCTCGATACGGGCGGCCTTCAATGTGCTGCGCCAGGCCACCGAGCATCTGGTGGAGCAGGCGCAGACCCGGCAGGTCACGATCAGCCTGATCCCGCTGTTTGGTATGGGGTGGTTTATTCCGCGCTTACCGACCTTTATGCGTGCCAATCCCCAGACCGAGATCAACGTGGTCTATGCCAACCACCGTAACTACCTTAGCGACGCGTCGGATATGTCTATCCGCTTTGGTAACGGCCAGTGGACGGGCTATCAGAGTGAAAAGCTGATCTCGGGCCAGATGGTGCCGGTCTGTAGCAGGGCGTTCTTGCGGCTCCATGGCCATATCGATACCCCGGAACAGCTGCTGCAAATGCCACTTCTGCATGACGAAGAGCGTGCAACCTGGCAGATGTGGTTCACCCAGCAGGGGGTAAAACGTCCGGCGCGCCGCAGCGGGCCGATGTTTGAAGATGGCTTATTGACGCTGGCGGGGGTGCAGGCGGGGTTAGGGTGCGCCCTCATGCGCGAGCCGCTGATTGCACCCTATCTGGAGAGCGGTGAGCTGGTGAAAATTTTTGATGCCCCTATCGATGACGGCCGCGATTATTATCTTTGTGTGCGCCAGGATTCTGATATGACCCAGGATGGCAAACTGCTGCAATCGTGGCTGCGCCGAGCGGCGGGGGACGGTGACGTTACGGCGTAAGCGAACAGTGATTATCCAGCGCTTCGATCTCGGTGCCGCTGAAGCGGGCATATTGCCCGGTCAAACGCCAGAAGGCGGGCTGCGTTTCGGTGTAAATTTCGGCGGCCAATACCAGGCGGCGGCGTTCAACTTCGCTCAGTTCCAGCAGCGTCCAGGGAACAAAATAGCGTCCGACGGTGGTGAGTGTGGACCAGAGCGGACAGCCGCAGCCGGGGCAGAACCGGCGCTCCCCGCGTTCGGACGAGTGAAAATGAGAGGGGGCGATAGAGCCCTCTTCTACCTGCGGCTCGCCCTCAGTTTCAAGGTACATTGCCACCCCGCCAGACCATTTCTGACAGAGGGTGCAGTGGCACGCATAGACATCGAAGTTCTTGATCGTAACGCTGAAGTGGCTCATCCCGCATAAACAGCGCCCGGTAAAACGTTGCATGGCATATTCCTTTATTACGCCCAATAAAAAGGCCAGCACGGAGGCTGGCCTTAGACATGATATGTCGATTAGAACTGGTAGGTCAGACCCAGTGCAACGATGTTGTCGGTTGCAATCTTGGCTGCTGAATTGGTGAATTCAGTGTCGTCCAGCAGGTTGATTTTGTAATCAGCGTAGGTAGACATGTTTTTGTTGAAGTAGTAGGTTGCGCCCACTTCAATGTACTCAACCAGATCCTGGTCGCCGTAAGAACCGATGTCTTTACCTTTGGATTTCAGGTAAGAAACGGACGGACGCAGACCGAAGTCGAACTGGTACTGAGCAACCGCTTCAAAGTTCTGGGTTTTGTTGGCGATGTAACCGCTACCGAAGGTAGTCATGTTACGGGTCTCAGAGTAGGTGGTTGCCAGGTACAGGTTGTTTGCGTCATATTTCAGACCCGCTGCCCATACGTCTGCTTCATCGCCGCCAGCGTTCAGATTGTTAACTGCTGCACGAACCTGCGCATCGGTACGGTCAGATTTCGCATAGGTTGCACCAATGCCAAAACCGTCCATTTCATAGGTAGAGGAGAGACCCCAGCCGTCGCCGTTCGCTTTGGTGATGTTTGCACCGTAGAGTTTTTGGCTATCAGAACGCTCATTTTTGCCCTGATACTGAACCGCGAAGTTCCAGCCTTCCACCAGACCGAAGAAGTCGGTGTTACGGTAGGTCGCTACGCCAGTAGTACGGCCAGTCATGAAGACGTCAGTCTGGGTCCAGGTGTCGCCGCCGTATTCCGGCAGAACGTCGGTCCATGCGCCGATGTCATATGCAACACCGTAGTTACGGCCGTAGTCGAAGGAGCCGAACTCGTTGAATTTCAGACCAGCAAAGGCCAGACGGGTTTTGTTACCGTCAGAACCCTGAGATTCAGCATTGTCACCGCGGAATTCATATTCCCACTGACCAAAACCGGTCAGCTGATCGTTGATCTGAGTTTCACCTTTGAAGCCCAGACGAACATAAGTTTTGTCGCCGTCGTTATCGGTGTCGTCAGAGAAATAGTGCAGACCTGTCACTTTACCGTACAGATCCAGTTTGTTGCCGTCTTTGTTATAAACTTCGGCTGCGTTTACTGCGCCAGCCGCCAACAGGGTAGTCACTGCCACTGCAACTAATTTAAGTTTCATTGCTTGTAATCCTTATAATTTTCTTTTAAGCACACCCTCAACCCTTGATGAACGAGGCCGCTCGTCAATGGCACGCTATTTTTAAGATTCTTGCTGCATCGTTTCAATAATAAGTTTCAAATTATTAATCTTAATTTCAATTAGTGTGATCGCGATCGGTAAAATGAGCGCATATATTGCAAAATTCGCTTAGAAAATGTTCTGAAATTTATTTGGTGCCGTAATTTATTATTAATCTATTTATAGTCTTGGAGGGGTTTTGTTTCGTAGGGAAATTAGCGGAGCAGGTGTGCGAAATTTGATCGGCTCAAGACATTTAATTAGTCAAAAACAGTGGGTTAACCAGCGGCCAGGCTATATTTTATACATTTTTCTTTGAAATATTCAGAAACATACTATTGCACTTCGTGCTATATCGCACGTGAGTATTAGGAGTCAATTAATTACATCTGTTGTCAATAAATGTAAGTTCAATGAAATATTTATTTACGACGGAAACAAATATAAACAAACACACAACGTAGCGGCTAGTGTTTACCTAAATATTCTGAGGAGAGATCACATTTTATTTTACAACTGAGGCGCCCCTCCCCGCGGGAGGGAGCCAAACCGTTAATTGCGCGTGGCATACCAGCAGAGCAGCGACCCGGCGCAGACCAGTAATGCACCCTGCCAGAAGGTGAAAGAGAGAGGCGCGCTCAGTAGCGCGGCGGCAAGGGCGGCAGATAACACCGGTGTGAAATAGGAGACTGTCGCCAGCAGGGAAACATTTCCGTGCAGGATACCAATATTCCAGGACGCATAGCCGATACCCAGAGCCATGCCGCACAGAAGCAATTTGAAAACGATCGGCAGGCTAAAGGTCATCTCCGGCTGGTCGCTCAGCAGATATTTCATCCACAGCGTCAGGGCGGTGAGTAACACAAAGAGCGTAATGCCATTCTGACCCTTAGCATATTTGCGGGTAACGGTGCAGTAGGCCGCCCAGATAAACGCGCCGGCAAAGGCGAGGCCATAGCTCAGAGGATTTGAGAGAATATTGCTGACTATTTCATCAACATGCAGACCCTGTTCACCTCCTAATACCCAACTTACGCCGAAGAGTGCGATGAGTAATCCGGGCACTACCCACAGGCTGCTTTTCTGCCCGTTGAAGAGAATAGCAAAAACAATGGTCAGACTTGGCCAGAGATAATTCACCATCCCCACTTCAATCGCCTGATGGCGAGTACTGGCATAACCGAGCGACAGCGCCAGACATATTTCGTAGCTGACGAATAGCACGCTACCAGCAATCAGGTAGCCTGGCGTAAAACGGCGAAACGACGGGAACCCAACAATTAGCCAACATAATAAGCCGCTCAGAGTATAAATCATTGCCGCACCACCCACCGGCCCCAGTCCTTCGCTGACGCTCCGAATAAGTCCCACCATGGTGCTCCATAGCACAATGGCGAGCAGGCCGATCAGCGTGGCTTTTTTCCTGTCCATATCTCTCCCCGAGGCATTGAAATAAAGGGAAAAGTTTATAGCACCCTTTGAGCCGCTTTCGCGAATGAAACGTAAGCGAGCTAATACCAACGGGTTAAGCAAAACGGCTCATCGTGACAATTAAGAGGGCGAACTCAGGTGACTTTGATTTGACGCAATAAAAACAGGGGCTTTGCTGATAGTTTGCGGCGCGAAGAGTTATCAGAAAAAGAGGACAGCAATGGACGTCAGCCGCAGACAGTTCTTTAAAATCTGCGCGGGCGGTATGGCCGGGACTACAGCAGCAATGCTGGGATTTGCGCCCAAAATGGCGCTGGCTCAGGCACGCAACTACAAACTGTTGCGCGCTAAAGAGATCCGTAACACCTGCACATACTGCTCCGTTGGATGCGGGCTATTAATGTATAGCCTGGGTGATGGTGCGAAGAACACCAAAAAGGCGATTTATCATATTGAAGGGGATCCGGATCATCCGGTAAGCCGCGGGGCACTGTGCCCGAAAGGGGCGGGGCTGTTGGATTACGTTCACAGCGACAACCGTCTACGCTATCCGGAGTACCGCGCGCCAGGCTCCAATAAATGGCAGCGCATCTCCTGGGATGAGGCCTTCTCCCGAATTGCAAAATTAATGAAAGCCGACCGCGATGCCAACTTTATTGAAAAGAACGCACAGGGCGTCACGGTTAACCGCTGGCTTTCCACCGGGATGCTTTGTGCATCCGCGGCAAGTAATGAAACCGGCATGCTGACGCAAAAGTTTGTGCGCTCCCTCGGCATGCTGGCGGTAGATAACCAGGCGCGCGTCTGACACGGACCAACGGTAGCAAGTCTTGCTCCAACATTTGGTCGCGGTGCGATGACCAACCACTGGGTTGATATCAAAAACGCGAATGTCGTGGTGGTGATGGGCGGTAACGCCGCTGAAGCCCATCCGGTGGGGTTCCGCTGGGCGATGGAAGCAAAAAACAACAACGACGCAACGCTTATCGTCGTCGATCCGCGCTTTACGCGTACGGCATCGGTGGCCGATATCTATGCGCCTATTCGCTCCGGTACGGACATTACGTTCCTCTCTGGGGTACTGCTGTATCTGATCGAAAATAACAAAATTAACGCGGAATACGTTAAGCACTACACCAACGCTAACCTGCTGGTGCGGGATGATTTTGCCTTCGAAGACGGGCTGTTCAGCGGCTATGACGCGGAAAAACGCCTGTACGATAAATCCTCCTGGAACTACCAGTTCGATGAAAACGGTTATGCGATGCGCGATGAAACACTAACGCATCCGCGCTGCGTGTGGAATTTGCTCAAACAGCACGTGTCCCGTTATACGCCGGAGGTAGTGGAAAACATCTGTGGTACGCCGAAAGCGGACTTCCTGAAAGTGTGTGAAGTGCTGGCCTCAACAAGTGCAGCAGACAGAACCACCACCTTCCTGTATGCGTTGGGCTGGACACAGCATACCGTGGGTGCGCAGAACATCCGCACCATGGCGATGATCCAGCTGCTGCTTGGCAACATGGGGATGGCGGGCGGTGGGGTGAACGCGCTGCGCGGCCACTCCAACATTCAGGGTCTGACTGATCTTGGGCTGCTCTCCACCAGCCTGCCGGGATACCTGACGCTGCCGTCAGAAAAACAGACCGATCTGCAAAGCTATCTGGCGGCAAATACGCCAAAAGCGACGTTACCGGATCAGGTGAACTACTGGAGCAACTATCCGAAGTTCTACGTCAGCCTGATGAAATCTTTCTACGGCGATGCGGCGCAGAAAGAGAACGACTGGGGCTTTGACTGGCTGCCGAAGTGGGATCAGTCCTGGGACGTCATCAAGTATTTCAACCTGATGGATCAGGGCAAGGTAACGGGCTATATCTGCCAGGGCTTTAACCCTGTTGCCTCGTTCCCGGACAAAAACAAAGTGGTTCGCAGCCTGAGCAAGCTGAAGTACATGGTGGTTATCGATCCGCTGGTGACTGAAACCTCGACCTTCTGGCAGAACCACGGGGAGTCTAACGACGTGGATCCGGCCTCGATTCAGACCGAGGTGTTCCGCCTGCCGTCCACCTGCTTCGCGGAAGAGGATGGCTCTATTGCCAACTCTGGCCGCTGGCTGCAGTGGCACTGGAAAGGCCAGGATGCGCCGGGTGAAGCACGTAACGATGGCGAAATTCTGGCGGGCATTTACCACCGTCTGCGCGACATGTATCGCACGGAAGGCGGCAAGGGCATCGAGCCGCTATTGAAGATGAGCTGGAGCTATAAGCAGCCGGATCACCCTGAGTCAGAGGAAGTGGCCAAAGAGAACAACGGCGTTGCGCTGGCGGATCTCTATGATGCTAACGGTAACCTGCTGGCGAAGAAAGGTCAGCTGCTGAACAGCTTCGCGTTGCTGCGTGATGACGGCACCACGGCTTCCTCGTGCTGGATTTATACCGGCAGCTGGACCGAGCAGGGTAACCAGATGGCCAACCGCGACAACGCAGACCCATCAGGTCTGGGCAATACGCTGGGCTGGGCATGGGCGTGGCCGCTTAACCGTCGCGTGCTCTACAACCGTGCGTCGGCGGACATCAACGGCAGGCCGTGGGATCCAAAACGGATGCTGATCGCGTGGAACGGATCGAAGTGGGCGGGGAACGATATCCCGGACTTCAACACCGCCGCGCCGGGCAGCAACACCGGTCCGTTCATTATGCAGCCGGAAGGGCTGGGGCGTCTGTTTGCCCTCGACAAACTGGCGGAAGGGCCATTCCCGGAACACTACGAGCCGATGGAAACGCCGCTCGGCACCAACCCGCTGCACCCGAACGTGGTCTCCAGCCCGGTGGTGCGTATCTACGAAGACGACGTGCTGCGTTTAGGTAAGAAGGACAAGTTCCCGTACGTGGGGACCACCTACCGCCTGACCGAGCATTTCCACACCTGGACCAAACACGCGCGGCTCAACGCCATCGCGCAGCCGGAACAGTTTGTGGAGATCAGTAAAAATCTGGCGAAAGCGAAGGGGATTGCCAACGGCGACCGCGTGAAGGTGAGCAGCAAGCGCGGCTTTATACGCGCCGTTGCGGTGGTGACCCGTCGTCTGCAGACCCTGAACGTACACGGTCAGCAGGTGGAAACCGTCGGTATTCCGCTGCACTGGGGCTTTGAAGGGGTGGCGCAGAAAGGCTATATCGCCAATACCCTGACGCCTAACGTCGGCGACGCCAACTCGCAAACGCCGGAGTACAAAGCGTTTCTGGTTAACATCGAGAAAGCGTAAGGAGCGATAAGATGGCGATGGAAACACAAGACATTATTAAACGCTCCGCGACCAATGGCATCACTCCCGCGCCCCGCGCGCGGGATTACAAGGCCGAAGTTGCCAAGCTTATCGATGTGTCATCCTGTGTGGGCTGCAAAGCCTGCCAGGTGGCGTGTTCAGAGTGGAATGATATCCGTGACGAAGTGGGCCATTGCGTCGGGGTCTACGATAACCCGGCGGATTTGAGCGCCAAATCCTGGACGGTGATGCGCTTTAGCGAAACCGACCAGAACGGCAAGCTGGAGTGGTTGATCCGCAAAGATGGCTGTATGCACTGCGAAGATCCGGGCTGCCTCAAGGCTTGCCCGTCTGCCGGCGCGATTATTCAGTACGCCAACGGCATCGTGGATTTTCAGCAGGACAACTGTATCGGCTGCGGCTACTGCATTGCGGGCTGTCCGTTTAACGTCCCACGTCTTAACAAAGAGGATAACCGGGTCTATAAATGCACCCTGTGTGTGGATCGCGTCAGCGTTGGGCAAGAGCCGGCCTGCGTGAAGACCTGTCCTACGGGCGCCATTCACTTCGGGACCAAAAAAGAGATGCTGGAAGTGGCGCAGCAGCGCGTCGACAAGTTAAAAGCGCGCGGTTACGCCAACGCGGGGATCTACAATCCGCAGGGGGTCGGGGGGACACACGTGATGTATGTGTTGCACCACAACGACCAGCCGGAACTGTACCACAATCTGCCGAAAGACCCGGCGATTGATACTTCGATCAACCTGTGGAAAGGGGCGTTGAAACCCCTCTCTGCGGCGGGCTTTATCGCCACCTTTGCCGGGCTGATTTATCATTATATTGGCATTGGTCCGAACAAAGAGGTGGATGACGACGAGGAGGAGCATCATGAGTAAGTCAAAGATGATTGTGCGCACGAAATTTATCGACCGCGCCTGTCACTGGACGGTGGTGATCTGCTTCTTCCTGGTGGCGGTATCGGGAATTTCGTTCTTCTTCCCGACGCTACAGTGGCTGACCGAAACCTTCGGTACCCCGCAGATGGGGCGCATTCTGCATCCGTTCTTCGGCGTGCTGATCTTCGTGGCGCTGATGTTTATGTTCGTGCGCTTCGTACACCATAACATTCCGGACAAGCAGGATATTCCGTGGGTGAAGGGGATTGTTGAGGTCCTGAAAGGGAACGAGCATAAAGTCGCAAAAGTGGGGAAATATAACGCCGGGCAAAAAATGATGTTCTGGACCATCATGAGCATGATTTTTGTGCTGCTGGTGACGGGCGTCATTATCTGGCGTCCTTATTTTGCCCACTTATTCCCGATTCAGCTGGTGCGTTATAGCCTGCTGATCCACGCGACGTCTGCCATTATTTTGATCCATGCCATTCTGATCCATATGTATATGGCTTTCTGGGTTAAAGGGTCGATTAAGGGGATGATTGAAGGGAAGGTAAGCCGCCGCTGGGCGAAGAAACACCATCCGCGCTGGTATCGGGATGTGGAACGTCTGGAAGCGAAGAAAGAGAGTGAAGAGGGGATAAACTAACCCGGCCGTGCGCCGTCGGCAGAGTCCGGCGGCGCTTTGCGGGTCATGTATTGGTGATTAAAGCATCAATGCTTGCGATAACACGACTTCGTGCACTCTGTAAATTACAGACATAGTTTTTCTTATTGAGCTTATTTTTATCTATATGAGTCATACCAGGTGTATTCAGGAACAACTTCTCGAATTCAATGTTCACCAGAGGAGTTGCAGAGTGAATATGGCTATTCAGATGAATACGATAACTTAATGGTATAATAAGCCTCGTTGATAAGTCGTCATACCAATCATGTTGAATGATCATAAAATAGGGTTGATACTCGCAAGTCCTGCCCGATGGGTTGCGGTAAATATCGAACTGATATCCCATCAAATCCCTCCGAAATAGGGATCATCTGACAATAGCCCCGCTTTTGCTGTAAACGCATTCATAGCTTTAATAAATTCTTTGTCGTGCTGGCCTGGCGGTAATTTATCATCTTTGTGCAAGGCGGGAAGCGGCATCGCTGGGCTTAGATGCTGCTGAGTACAGCGATTTTCTTTCTCGTTTGCTTTCATTTTTCACCTCCTGTGTTGGTGCGGTTATTATCAACCGCAGCCGACAAAAGACAATAGCACTTCTCCTGGCAAGAGTGATTCTTGCGAGGCGTCTTCCAGTAATTTTAGAAGCGCTCCGCAATATACCTGAACGGATATTTCGTCGGTTTTATCTTGCCTATTTTTCGCTTCGGTAAATCCATCGGCTTAATATGCAGATCTTTATACGGAATCTGTGACAGCAGATGCGAAATAATATTCAGGCGAACGCGCTTTTTATCTTCTGAACGCGCCACAAACCAGGGCGCCCAGGCGGTGTCGGTGGCTTCAAACATGGCGTCGCGGGCGGCAGTATATTCATCCCACATATTGAAGGATTTAATATCCATCGGGGAGAGCTTCCAGGTCTTGCGCCCGTCGTTAATACGATCGCGAAGCCGGCGCTCTTGCTCTTTCGGCGTAACCTCAAGCCAATACTTCAGCAAGATAATGCCTGCATCCACCATGGCCTTTTCCATTACCGGGGTGCCATCAAGAAATTTTTCGACTTGATCCTCAGTACAGAACCCCATCACGCGTTCTACACCGGCGCGGTTATACCAACTGCGGTCAAAGATAACGATCTCGCCGGCAGAAGGCAGATGAGGCACATAGCGCTGCATGTAGAGTTGGCTTTTCTCTTTTTCGGTTGGGGCAGGGAGAGCCACAACCCGAAATACTCGCGGGCTGACGCGCTCGGTGATGGCTTTGATGGTACCGCCTTTACCGGCACCATCTCGCCCTTCAAAGACGATGCAGACTTTTAAGCCTTTTGCGACCACCCACTGCTGCAATTTAACCAGCTCCACGTGCAGTCGGCGCAGCTCTTTTTCATACGCTTTGTTTTTAAGCGGCGCAGTGGGAGTGGCATCCGCGGCGGCCTTGCTCTTTTTCTTCTCTGCCATGTTGCGATCCTCGATAGAGTTGCAGGTTCATTGCGTGCTAACACCTTGAAGTGTAATCGTGGCGTGGCAGGCTGGCGGAAAATATTCACACCCTACCCGAAATAATGGATGAAACGGTCAGCGGACAGTTTTGAACTGGCTCACACAGTAAGATTGGCCGATAATGCGCGTTGCAATTTATTAACAAGTGGTCGTGGTATGAAAAAAATCATTTTTTCGTTGGCACTTGGCACCTTCGGCCTGGGTATGGCCGAATTTGGCATTATGGGTGTGTTAACTGAACTGGCGCAGGATACCGGGATCTCCATTCCCTCTGCGGGCAATATGATCTCGTTTTACGCTTTTGGCGTAGTGATTGGCGCGCCGATCATCGCGCTCTTCTCCAGTAAGTTTTCCCTGAAGAGCACGCTGCTCTTTCTGGTGGCGCTCTGCGTGGCAGGTAATGCCATTTTCACCTGCGCAAACTCCTATACCATGCTGGCGCTGGGCCGTCTGATCTCGGGTCTTCCGCATGGTGCTTTCTTTGGCGTCGGGGCCATTCTTCTTTCTAAAATCGCGCCGCCGGGTAAAGTCACGCTGGCCGTATCCGGAATGATTGCCGGCATGACGGTCGCCAATCTGATGGGCGTGCCGCTGGGCACCTGGATTGGCCAGACCTATCATTGGCGTTACACCTTCGCCCTGATTGCGCTTTTCGATGCGCTGGTGATCCTTTCCATACTCTTATGGGTGCCTAAGCTCTACGATAAAAGCGAAGCCCGCCTCACCGAGCAGTTCCATTTTTTGAAGAAACCTGAGCCCTGGCTGATCTTTGCCGCGACCATGTTTGGCAACGCAGGGGTGTTTGCCTGGTTTAGCTTCGTTAAACCCTTCATGGTTAACGTCTCTGGTTTCTCTGACCTGTTTATGACCTTCATCATGATGCTGATGGGGCTGGGGATGGTGCTCGGCAACCTGCTCAGCGGCAAGTTATCCGGACGTTTCAGTCCGCTGCGCATTGCCGCCACAACAGACCTGGTGATTGTCTTGTCCCTGTTGCTGCTGTTCACTTTCGGTGAGAACCAAACCGCCTCGCTGGTGATGGGCTTTATCTGCTGCGCCGGACTCTTTGCACTCTCTGCGCCGTTGCAGATTTTGTTACTGCAAAACGCCAAAGGCGGGGAATTGCTGGGGGCGGCAGGCGGCCAGGTGGCCTTTAACCTTGGCAGCGCAATTGGGGCCTGGTTCGGTGGATTGATGATTACGCTTGGCT
The DNA here is from genome assembly GCF_017348915.1 of Leclercia pneumoniae. Classification (NCBI taxonomy): domain Bacteria; kingdom Pseudomonadati; phylum Pseudomonadota; class Gammaproteobacteria; order Enterobacterales; family Enterobacteriaceae; genus Leclercia; species Leclercia pneumoniae. The sequence goes on from NZ_CP071383.1 coordinate 2,170,399, forward strand.
ACAGCTGGGACTATGTCACGCTGCCCGCAGCCCTGCTGTCGTTTGCCGCAATGTCCTGTTTATTGATGTACGGATATCGGAAATCAAGAGGGGCTCATTCCAGCGCCAGCGCGGTAGCCTGATGCTTTTCAGGCCCGTCTGGTTTCATGCAGAATGTAAAACAACCGCCCATGAGGGCGGTTGGCGATATTAAACAAATTTTGCCAGCGGATCGCCGGCGGCAAAGGCAATCGCGCGGTTTGCCGCCGGTGGGTAGATGAGTTCGTTAGTAATGGCGATTTTGATTTTTTTCGCCTCCTCACGCACGCTCTTCACCGCCTGTTCCCAGCCCTCTGTGTAGACCGCGCCCCAGCCCCCGAGATCCAGACAGGTAACATAATTAACCTGACGATAAGGGTGAGGCGCGGCGTTCAGCAGGCTGGCCGCCGCATTATGACCGGCGAATTTTCCAAGCTGGATCGCATGCTGGCAGGTCATCAGCGCGGTATTACCGAGCTCGTCGGTTTTCGCATGTGCCGTATCGCCGGTGGCATAGACGTCGGGAAGTGCCGGGATTTGCAGTAAATCATTTACGCGCAGACGCCCCTGCGCATCGCGTTCAGCGCGGATCTGCTGGGTGAGGGGATGCGCCTCCACACCGGCGGTCCAGACCACGGTAGACGATTCAATATGTTCGCCGCCTTTTAGCGTTACGCCCGTCGCGTCGATGGACTCAACTTCGCTGTTCACGCGCCATTCAACGCCCAGCCCAATGCTGGCTTCCGCGATGACCTGACTCAGTGCCTCGCTGAAACGTCCGCCGATTTTATCACCGCGCTCAACTACGATAACTCTGGTCTGGGTATCATCACCAAGACGTGCACGCAGACGTGCCGGTAATTCGGTCGCCAGCTCAATGCCGGTAAAACCGCCACCGCAGACCACCACCGTATTTCGCGCAAGGCTCGCTGGCTGATTGACCAGTTCGTCGAGGTGTTTTTCAAAGATTTGCGCAGATTCCATCTGGTCGATATCAAAAGCATACTCTGCCAGGCCGTTAATGGCAGGACGACGGATTTGGCTGCCGGTTGCCAGGATCACACGGTCATAGTTCCTGAGCGACGTGCCGCCATCCTGTGCGCGGTACCAGACCGTTTTTTCAGTAGTATCAATGCGTTCTGCGTGACCTGCGATAAATTCGACATCAAGCTCGGCATAGAGGTCGCTTAATGGGGCACGTAGCCCGGCGACATTTTCCTCGTAAAAACGCGGACGCACGCGCAGCTCGGCGGCGGGGGCCAGCACGGCGATCTGAAGGTCATCGCTGCTACTCAGTTCAGCTACACGCGCAGCACTGACCGCCGCCCACATTCCGGCAAAGCCGCTGCCCACAATCAAAAGTTGCTTCTTCATCTTCGTTCCTTAAACGCGTCAGGCTCTATGTCTGACCTGACTCCAACTATACTTGTCGTAGTTAACTGCGACAATAGTTTTCTGAGTTAAGCGCAAGCACGAATTTTGGATTGCAATAAATATTCTTGTTAAATAACAGGTTAGGACTGCTATCTGGTTCGGACTAGTTTTCAGAAGGACGCTAACGCTATACTAACCAGGATTAATCATTACGGAGTTACGCATGGCCTTTTACAGTTCCGGTGTGGAATACGGTATTCACAGCCTGATGTGCATGGTGGATGCAAAGGGCAATGAGCGCGAAATGAGCGTGCGGGAAATGGCCGAACTGCAGGGCGTGCCTTATGACTACCTGGGCAAAATATTCACGCGCCTCTCCCGCGCCGGGCTGGTCATCAGCACCGAAGGTAAGGGCGGAGGGTTTAAGCTGGCGCGTGCGGCCGAGCTGATCACCGTGCTGGATGTGGCGCATGCCATCGATGGCCAGAAGAACATGTTCGAATGTCGCGAAGTGCGACAGCGGCTGGCGCTGTTTGATGAAGCCCCTCCCGCATGGGCCTGCGAAGGGCCGTGCGGCGTCCGTTCGGTGATGGACAGTGCGCAGCAGCGGATGGAAGAGGAGTTATCCCGGCATACCATTCTGGATCTGGCACGCAAGATGTTCCGTAAAGCGCCGGATACCTTTCAGATTGAAGTGCAGGAGTGGATTGCCGACAGGCGCAGTTCTAACTGAAAGCGCCCTCGTCCTAAGACGAGGGTTAAGACTTACTGGCGGAAATCAATCACCATACGGCCACGGATCTGGCCCTGTTCCATCTCTTTGAAAATGGCGTTGATATCACCCAGCGGACGCAGGGCCACTTTCGGTACCACTTTTCCTTCCGCAGCAAACTGGAACGCTTCGGTCAGATCCTGGCGCGTGCCCACCAGAGAGCCTACGACCTGGATGCCATCCAGCACCAGACGTGGAATGTCCAGGCTCATCGCTTCGGGTGGAAGGCCCACGGCAACCACGCGGCCACCGGCACGCACGGCATCCACCGCTGAGTTGAAGGCCGCTTTTGCCACTGCGGTCACCACGGCAGCATGGGCACCACCGGCCTTCTCCTGAACGATCTTAGCTGCATCTTCGGTGCGCGAGTTGATGGTGAGATCAGCCCCCATCTCCGCCGCCAGCTTCAGCTGTTCGTCATTGACATCAATGGCAATCACTTTGGCGTTAAAGACATTCTTAGCGTATTGCAGCGCCAGGTTCCCCAGGCCGCCCAGGCCATAAATAGCAATCCACTGGCCGGGTTTGATGTCTGAAATCTTCACCGCTTTGTAGGTAGTCACTCCGGCGCAGGTAATGCTGCTGGCTTCTGCCGACCCCAGACCGTCCGGCACCTTGACCGAGTAGTCGGCGGTAACGATGCACTCTTCAGCCATGCCACCGTCCACTGAATAGCCGGCGTTCTTTACCGTGCGGCATAAGGTTTCGTTGCCCGAGTTACAGTATTCGCAATGACCACATCCTTCAAAGAACCAGGCGACGCTTGCACGGTCACCCACCTTGAGGGAGGTGACGCCCGGCCCAACTTCTTTCACGACCCCGATACCTTCATGCCCGAGAATCACCCCGGTTTTGTCACCAAAATCGCCATTTTTAACGTGAAGATCGGTATGGCACACGCCACAGCACTCCATCTTCAGCAGCGCTTCGCCATGCTTGAGTGCGCGAAGAGTTTTGTCGGTCACGTCCACATGATGGTCTTTTGTCACAACTGCAGCTTTCATATGTTTCTCCATGTTCATGATGAGATCTGCGAGGCAGGTCCGGCATATCGTACTAACGACATACCTCTTAAGGATTAATTCTTTCAATCAATCCGGCAAGGGCAGAGCAACATAATGTAATAATTTAGTCGGTATTTTGCCTGGTGAGAGGGGGTGAATGATTAATAACTATGATGAATGGTTGGCTATCGGTTTCGTCAATAAACCGTCATGTTTCTGACATTTTTGCTCCGTAAGGTGTTGTCTTCCTAATAACCAAAGAGTTAAAAGACAATGCATCTGGTCAAAAAAGTGCTCGCCGTGAGCCTGCTGTTATCTGCCTCCGTTCAGGCCCAAAATATTCTTGAGTTCCCGCAGCCGGAGAATAATCCGGAAGAGTTTTACGCGGTCACTGAAATCCCGGCTGGCGGGATTATTAAATACGAAACCGATGCCAAAACGGGCTTTATCATTGCCGATCGTTTCCAGTCTATGCCGGTGGCCTATCCGGCGAACTACGGGTCCCTGACCCAGTCGCTGGCAGGGGATGGCGATCCGCTGGACGTGGTGTTTTATACCCGTGCGCCGATGGCGCCCGGCACCCTGATCAAACTGCGCGCCATTGGCGTGCTGAAGATGATCGATGGCGGTGAAAAAGATGACAAAATCGTGGCCGTACCGGCAAGCAAAATCGACCCGACCTACGATGACATTAAAGAGCTGAGCGATCTGCCGAAGATTGAGCAGCAACGTCTGGAAGCCTTTTTCCGCGTCTATAAGGAGCTGCCGGAAGGGCGCAAAAAAGTGGAGCTGAATGGCTTTAACGATGCCGCGACCGCGAAGCAGGAAATTAAACAGGCATGGGATGCCTGGAAAGCGAAACCTGCGCAATAACTGCTATGCAGCCCGGCGGCGCAAGGCCGCCGGGCTGTGGTTTATAGCTGTGCCGTTAGCCTGTCGATGGCCTCACGCCACTGCGCCTGCAGCAGCGGTTTCTGATGTTTAGGCTTGCGCGCCAGATCTTCTGCAAGCAGTGTCTCCAGCGCAATCAGCCGTTCCAGCAGATCCTCGTTTTCCTCGTGTTGAACGTCAACGGAGTCGTCAGCTACCGCCGGAAGTTGGACGCTATGGCGCAGACGCTCAAATACCGCGTCGGCATCATGCCACTCGCTAAGCTTACCGTCCTCAATGAGCCAGAAGCGATTACAGCTCTGGCGTATTAACTGACGATCGTGGCTCACCAGCAGTACGCCGCCCTCGAACTGCTCCAGGGTCCCGGCCAGCGCCTCTTTGCCTTCCATGTCCAGGTGGTTGGTCGGCTCGTCCAGCATCAGCAAACTAAATCGCGCCAGCGTCAGCCCAACGAACAGCAGCCGCGAACGCTCGCCGCCGCTCAGGGTACTCACAGCCTGACCGTGCCGTATCCACGGGAAGCCAGCGCTAATCAGGGCCATTTTGCGACGCTGAGGATCGGCAGCGAAAGGCGCCAGTGCTTCCAGCAGGCTGGCGTCATCCGGCAGTTGATGCAGGGTCTGGTCGTAATAACCGAGCGTAACCCGCGGGTGGATATTCAGTGCCTCAGTGGCTTGCCCGGCGATAAATTGCTGCCAGATAAGCCTCATCAGCGATGATTTCCCGCAGCCGTTACGCCCAACTATGGCTACCCGGTCGCCGCTTTTTAGCCGGGCGCTATCCAGCGTAAAGAGCGGGCTCAGGCCCGGCGCGGGCGGCACCGCAAGAGTTGTCATCTCCAGAAGACGGTCAGCACGCAGGGCGTCGCCACGCAGGGTTAACGTCCAGGGTGAGCCTGCCGTCAGATCGGTCTGACTCTCTTTAAGCCGTTCGACCTGACGTTCCATCTGCTTCGCTTTGCGGGAGAGATCTTCGTTGTCATAGACCTTGCCCCAGGTTGCCAGCCGTTTGGCGCTGGCGGCGATCCGGTCAATCTCTTTCTGCTCGGCTTTGTGGCGAAGTGCATCGCTTTCGTCCCGCTCAGAGAGTGCGCGGCGCGCCTGGGTGCAGGGAAGGGCGAAGTAGTGCAGGCGCTGGTCGCGCAGGATCCAGCTGCCGTTGGTCACCGCATCCAGCAGTTGTCTGTCATGCGAAACTAGCACAAAGCTCCCCGTCCAGCGCTGTAAAAACGTCTCCAGCCAGAGCAGCGTAGGCAGATCGAGGTGGTTACTGGGTTCATCCAGCAGCAAGAGATCGGGCTCGCGAATCAGCGCTCGCGCCAGCAGCAGACGGGTATGCTGCCCGCCGCTGAGCGTCGCTGACGTTAACGCCAGATCCTGACTGGCAAAACCCATGCCGGCAAGTAACGTTTCTGCCCGCCAGCGCAGGCTGTCACGCTCGGGTGCAGGGAGTTGTGCCAGTACCGCGTCCAGCAACGTCAGCGGATAGAGCGCCTCCGGAAGGTGCTGTTCCACTCGCGCCATCAGGCAGTGTCCGGCCAGCGTCACCGTGCCCGTAAGTGGCGAGTCGGTGCCGTCGAGGATCTTCAGAAGGGTACTTTTCCCGCAGCCGTTATCGCCCAGCAGACCAATGCGGTCGCCTTTTTTCAGCGTAAAGGAGAGGTTGTCGAAAAGCGTGCCAAACGCCGTATCAACACGAAGGGATTGTGCAGTTAGTAATGTGCTCATTTGCTTACTCAAGAGTTACAGGCATGAGAATGCCTCGTCAAACAACGCTGACGATAACCCGGTAAGCCCGAGAGAAGGGTTTAGTGAATGGTATCTTCGCTCAAGCCGAAGTTATCGCAGCACGATATCGATAACGCTTGAGCAGGTGCGATCACCATAAGTACGTGAAAACAGAAAGATTTCACAGTACAGCATAATTAGCCTCCTTATATATTCATTAGATTTATGGGTAAGGGGAGTGTAGCGGGACGGAAAGGTTTTGGCTAGCGGTGAAAGGGCAAAGTAACGGGTAAGGCACAGAGCGTCAGCAAAAAAAACGGCAACCGAGGTTGTCATTGCCGATCGGTTAAGCACGGTGGAATTGTTCCGTTCACCGCAGAGGAAGCGGCATAACGCAGAGATGCCTTAGTGAACGGAACCTTTCCACTCTACTGTCTTAGCGACGCCGGATTGCTTAACTGACTGGCATGACAACCGACGTTACCGTTACGATCTTAAATCGATGTACGACGATAACTCCGGTACTCCGGCATCCAGAAATTATCATCAATCGCCTGCTGCAACGCATCGGCGGAGGTCTTCACCGCCACGCCTTGCTGTTGCGCCATCTTGCCCACGGCAAACGCAATTGCGCGGGAGACCACATGGATATCCTTCAGCTCAGGCAGGACCAGCCCCTCTCCGTTATTGACCAGAGGAGAGTGCTTGGCCAGGGTTTCACTGGCTGACATCAGCATCTCGTCAGTAATGCGCGAAGCACCAGAGGCAATGACCCCAAGGCCGATACCCGGGAAAATGTAAGAGTTATTGCACTGGGCAATCGGGTAGGTTTTATCCTTCCACACCACTGGCGCAAACGGGCTGCCGGTCGCGACCAGCGCGTTCCCTTCGGTCCAGGCGATAATGTCCTGCGGCGTCGCTTCCACACGAGATGTCGGGTTAGAGAGCGGCATCACGATCGGGCGAGCGCAATATTTGTGCATCTCGCGGATGATCTCTTCGGTGAAGAGACCCGTCTGGCCAGAGACGCCAATCAGGATATCCGGCTTAACATTACGCACCACGTCAAGCAGAGAGAGGACTTCGTTGTCGGTATCCCAGTTTTTGAGGTTGTCGCGCTTCTGCACCAGTTTGCTCTGGAACGGCAGCAGATTTGGCATCGCGTCGGTCAGCAGACCAAACCGATCCACCATAAAGACGCGTGAACGGGCCAGCTCTTCGCTTAATCCTTCCCGCTGGGTCTGGGCGATAATTTGCTCGGCGATACCACACCCGGCAGAACCCGCGCCCAGGAAGACGATCTTCTGGTAACTCAGTTGACTGCCTGCCGCACGGCTGGCCGCGATCAGGGTACCCACCGTGACGGCAGCGGTGCCCTGGATGTCATCGTTGAAAGAGCAGATCTCATCGCGATAGCGGTTAAGCAGCGGCATGGCGTTCTTCTGGGCAAAATCTTCGAACTGCAACAGCACGTCCGGCCAGCGATGTTTAACCGCCTGGATGAAGTCGTCCACAAACTGATAATACTCTTCATCGGTAATACGCGGGTGACGCCAGCCCATATAGAGTGGGTCGTTGAGCAGCTGCGGATTATTGGTGCCCACATCCAGAACTACCGGCAGGGTATACGCCGGGCTGATGCCGCCACAGGCGGTGTAGAGCGACAGCTTGCCGATAGGGATCCCCATTCCGCCAATGCCCTGATCCCCCAGGCCGAGGATGCGCTCCCCGTCGGTGACCACAATGACTTTAATGTTGTGATTCGGCACGTTCTGCAGAATATCGTCCATGTTGTGACGATTCTGGTAAGAGATGAACACCCCGCGGGAACGACGATAAATTTCAGAGAAACGTTCGCAGGCGGCGCCAACGGTCGGGGTGTAGATGACCGGCATCATTTCTTCGAGGTGGTTTTGTACCAGGCGATAGAAGAGGGTTTCGTTGGTGTCCTGAATATTGCGCAGGTAGATGTGTTTATCAATTTCAGTCTTGAAGCCCTGGTACTGGATCCAGGCGCGTTCCGCCTGTTCTTCAATGGTTTCTACCACTTCGGGCAACAGGCCGAGCAGGTTGAAGTTGCTGCGCTCTTCCAGGCTAAAGGCGCTGCCCTTGTTCAGAAGCGGGAACTCCAGCAGGACAGGGCCGGCATAGGGGATGTAAAGGGAACGATGTTTTTTCAGTTTGTTGTCCATGTCACTCACTTAATTTTTGAATATCCGGTCCCTGGCATTGTCGTTTTTCAGCATCGATGGCCTGGCTTCAGGGCTGCGGTGGGGGGTAGTATAAATGAGGTGAATATTAATTTCCGCACTCTGGAAACAAAAACGCCACCGATAAAATCGATGGCGTTTCGCATCACAGTGTGTGCTTTATTTATCTGCGTGGCGCTTTCTGCCGGTCGCATGGGTGGTAACTGACTCCTGATTGTTTTCAATCACCACTTTTCTCTGGTTAGAGAGTTTGTAGTTCAGCCCCAGAATGTGACGTGCCTGACGGTTCGATTTCATCTTAACTCCTCAATCCTGTTGATAGTTTTAAGGACCAGTCTGCTTACGCAAACGAAATATAACCATGAAGGTTGCCCATTGAGCTTAGCAGGCTTTTATAAAGCTGCGTGCTGACCGCTAACCACGTAGTTAATGGTCTGCTGGTAGATATCACTGAGGATGTCATTGTCTGACGCTTCGACCCATTTGGTCAGCTCCATCAAAATGTCATCTTCGGTGACAGCACCCATTTCGGCACGTAAACCCTGTGCAATGGCATTTACCAGTTCCGGCTGTGCGGAAGAGTTGGTCGCAGAATAATAATTAAACATGTTGCCTCCGTGTCGTTCTCTGTTTAATGGTACGGCTCGCAAAAACATAATACGCATTCAGAATGACAAATATTTTTACCGCTGTGTTTAAGATTCGTCCTGGAAATAAAAATATCATCAAACTGTATTTGGAGAATATATTATGGCTTCCAGCGACGCAGTTCCGTATATTTTTCATAAGGCATTGGCGAAGGCCACGAGATCAATTCAATCACTCTCCCCCAAGGGGTTTTACCATAACAAAACGCATTACCTTCTCCTTTTTCAGCGGGAAAAGAGAGCGCTTTTGGTTCGGTAAATATCTCGCCGCCGGCTGCGGTAAAACGGCTGATTGCCTGCGAAAAATCATCGACATAGACAGCAAAGTGCTGCAGGCCAAAATCGCTGGGGCGGGCGGGGGACTGTTGGTGTGGGCCGTGCATTTCAAAGAGTTCGATACCGGGGCCGTGCGGCAAGGCCAGCATGCGGATGGCGCGTATTTCCGTGCCGGGGAATAATCTTAACGTATGCTGCTGCGCCTCAGGGTCGATATTCTCGCTGCCGGGTTCGACAGAGCGATATAAAATGCGCGCGTCCAGTGCCTGTTCTAAAAATAACGTGGCTTGTTCAATATCAGGCACCGTAATACCTATGTGGTCAATACCTCTTACTGTCGTTTGCATCATTCCTCCTGCTATACGAATTATTCACTATAGCAGGAGGAGGTTAGCTTATTACCACTTCATTTCGCCGGTATTCACTTTGGCGCTTAACTCAAGCGAGCTAACTTCGGCCAGGTCAGGATAGGCTTTTTTCATAGTGTTAATCACATCCGCCGATTTTTTATGCTGCGCCAGGGCAGTTTCAAACTGGGCAAGATAATGCTGAGTAAAACGAATCGCCTCCGCTCCCGCAGGCGGCGTACCGAGGTAATGGCCCGGAATTACCCGCTCTGGCTGATGGGCCGCCATCGCCGCCAGCGTCTGTTGCCACTGCTGGCGGGATTCTTTGGTTTGCGTATCCGCCGTCCAGACGTGAATGCCCCAGGAAACGCCGGTTCCCCCCAGGATGGTTTTCGCGGACGGGATCCAGACGTAAGCCGCGTAATCGTCAGCATGCTCTATCGACACTTTTTCGCCGTCGATCATAAAAGTTGTGGAGGCCAGCACCTGCGGCACGTACAGATTAGTCGGCGCACCGTCTTTCATCTGCGGTCCCCAGAATTGCAGTTTCGCCTCTTTGGTGGCGTTAATGTGATCCACTACCTGCCGGGTTGCCAGGATTTTGGCCTCCGGGAAGGCCTTCACCAGCGGCTGCAGACCAAAGTAGAAATCCGGGTCGCCGGAGGTGATCACAATTTTGTTCAGCTTCCTGCCGCTGCGACGAATTTTCTCGACCAGCGCTTCACCATCTTTCACGCTGAACTGCGCATCAAAAAGGACAGCCTCTTTCGGGCCATAAACCAGCGTTGAGGAGACGGCAAAAATCGCGTTCTCCTGCGGGTTATAGCTCTCTACGGTCAATGGGGCCGCAAAGGCGGCGGGGGTGATAAGGGTGCACAGTACGGCAAGGTGGGTAAGCTTCATCTTCGGGTCTCGGTTAGCAACAAAGCCGCTATTGTACCCCTCAGCGCATTTGCCAGAATTACTGAAACAAGACATGCTTAGTTTCATAAATCGAACAAATGGAGTTTTCATGGATCGCGTCATTGCCGCTCAGGTCTATAACCGCATATGTGAACTGGGGAGCCTGAGCGCGGCAGCCCGTGCGCTGGGTATTTCACGCCCGATGGTGAGCCGCTATCTGGAACAGATGGAAAAGTGGGCCGGAACCCGGCTGGTGAACCGCTCGACCCGCAAGCTCACGCTGACGGCGGCAGGGGAGAACGTGCTGCAGAAAACCCGTACGCTGGCGCAGCTGTCGCACGAGATCGAAGGCCATGCGCCCCGCGATCTGCCCTCCGGTACGTTACGCGTCGCCTGCGCCCATTTTACCGCCCTCCATATGCTTGCCCCCATTTTGCCTGATTTTCTGGCGCGCTACCCGCAGGTGCGCGTCGAGCTGGATGTGAATAATCACCCGGTCAGCCTGGTGGGAGAACGGATTGATGTCGCTATTCGCATCACGGATAACCCGGAGCCGGGCATGATTGCCCGTAAGCTGGGGCGCTGTAGGTCAGTGCTCTGCGCCTCGCCGCATTATCTGGCTACTCATGGCACACCGCAGCACCCGCAGGCATTAGCTCAGCATAACTGTCTGCATTACAGCTTTTTTGCCGGGCAGTCCTGGCAATTTATCACCCCGGAGGGGGAGGGGCTGAGCGTAGCCGTCGGGGGTAATCTCAGCGCCAGTATCTCATCGCTCTTACTGGCTGCTGCCGTAGCCCACTGCGGAATTGCCATGCTGCCCGAGCAGGAGGCGCAGGCTGCGCTGGCGCAGGGTGAACTGGTGCCGGTATTGCCCGAACTCACGCCTAAGCCCTTGTCTATTTTCGGTATCTATCAGTCACGCGAATACCAGCCCGCCGCGCTGCGCCTTTTCCTTGACGCCGTTGAACAACATCTGCGCAATTAACAAGAATTATCCGTGTTTCGGGTCAGGCAAAAAGGGTGGTCTATACTTAACCCTTTGTATGTCAAAAGGAGAACAAGCATGACGATTCATAAACACGGTTCGGCGCACTGGTCTGGTGACATCAAACGCGGTAAAGGGACGGTTTCTACCGAAAGCGGCGTGCTCAACCAGCAGCCCTACGGCTTCAATACTCGCTTTGAAGGGGCGGCCGGTACCAACCCGGAAGAACTGATCGGCGCGGCGCATGCAGCCTGTTTCTCAATGGCGCTTTCGCTGATGTTGGGCGAAGCGGGTTACACAGCCGATTCCATTGATACCAAAGCGGTAGTGTCACTGGATAAAACGGACAGCGGTTTTGCCATCAGCAAAATTGCCCTGGAGAGTAAAGTGACGGTACCTGGCATTGATCCACAGCAGTTCGACGGCATTATTCAGAAGGCCAAAGCCGGTTGCCCGGTGTCGCAGGTGCTGAATGCTGAGATCACCCTGGACTATAAACTGAATTAATGGTCTGGCCGGGCCGCGCGCCCGGCTATCCATCAACGCCCCGGGCCATTCAATCCCTCGGGGAAGATTGCCGTCAGCCAGTCGATAAATACCCGCAACCGATGCGTCACATGCCGGTTTTGTGGATAGACCACATAAAACGGATACCGCGGCGGTCGCCATTTCACCAAGATCTCAACCAGTTTCCCTTCCCGTATCAATTCACCAGCCGAATAGCGAAAAGTCTGCACAATACCCATACCTGCCACCGCCGCGGCCAGGTGAGCATTGCTCTCATTGATGCCGATGGCATGGGGCATCACCATTTCCCGCACCCCATCCTCGTCGGTAAAACGAAAGGGAAAAGGACGGCCAGTGACCGGGGAGAGATAGCTCACCAGCCGGTGGCCATTGCGTAGCTCTTCGGGATAGGCGGGGGTGCCGTGGTGCTTCAGATAGGCGGGCGTGGCGCAGGTCACCATCTCCGCATTACCGATATGCCGCGCAATAAGTGACGAGTCTTCCAGCGCACCGCCGCGGATCACGCAATCCACGCTGCCGCGGATCAAATCAACCGGCCGGTCGGCCACGCCAAGCTCCAGGCGGATGCCGGGATACTGGCGCATAAAATCTGGCAGCGCAGGAATGAGCACATCCCGCGCCGTTGAGCCACCCACGTCGATGCGCAGTTGCCCCTGAGGCTGCTGTTTTGCTGTATTAAAGGCGGTGTCGATATCTTCAATATCAATCAGCACCCGTGAGGCTTTCTCATAATACTCGCGCCCTTCAGGCGTAGCGCTTACCCGACGGGTGGTGCGCTGTAATAACTGTACGCCCAGATGCGCTTCCAGCGATTTCACCAGTTTGCTGAGGGTCGCATTCGGCATATTCAGCGAGTCTGCCGCCCGGGTAAAACTCCCGCTTTCTACCACTCGCGCAAAAGCGCGCATTGCCAATAATTGATCCACCGCTAGCCCTCGATTATGCACACACAGAAAGAGTCATTTCCATTTTTGCTAATTTTTCTCCAATCCGGCAAGCGTTAGATTAGCCCCACAGACAGTTACTAACGCAACCACAAGGTAAATCACATGAACAACGCACTGAATGGAAAAATCGCACTCGTCACCGGCGGCACCAGCGGCATCGGTCTGGCAACAGCCAAAGAGTTAATTGCGCAGGGGGCGAAGGTGTACATCACCGGTCGTCGCGAAGCCGAGCTGGAGAAAGCGCTGATCGCGCTGGGCGATGCTGCCACCGGCATCCGCGCAGACGCATCGCAGCTTGCTGACCTCGATAAGGTTTATGGACAGATCGCAGAACAGGCCGGGCGGCTGGATATCCTCTTTGCCAACGCGGGCGGCGGCGACATGTTGCCGCTGGGAGAAATTACCGAAGAACATTTTGACCGTATTTTCGCCACTAACGTGCGCGGCGTGCTCTTTACCGTACAGAAGGCGCTGCCGCTGCTGTCGAATGGGTCTTCGGTGATCCTGACCGGCTCTACGGTCTCGGTGATGGGAACGGCTAATTTCAGTGTTTACAGCGCCAGCAAGGCGGCGGTACGTAACTTTGCCCGCTCCTGGGCGCTGGATTTACAGGGGCGCGGTGTGCGGATTAACGTGGTAAGCCCTGGCCCGATTAAAACCCCAGGACTTGGCGATCTGGTGCCGGAAGAGCAGCGCCAGGGGTTGTTCGACGCGCTGGCCGCTCAGGTCCCGCTGCAACGCATTGGCGAACCGGAAGAGGTGGGTAAAGCCGTGGCCTTCCTGGCCTCCGATGCCGCCAGCTTTATCAATGCCACCGAACTGTTTGTCGATGGCGGTATGGCGCAGATCTAGGGCGCATAAATAAGCGTGAGATTGCCGCCGAGACGGCGGCTTTCAAGCGGTTGACGGGCGTCACGCAGGGCGCGCGTCGTGGCGTTACACCGGGTCAGATTGCACCAGGGTGCCAGCCACACCGGATCGGTTTCTCTCTGGCTCAGAACGTATCCCGCCAGCCGCCCCAGGGCACCATGATTCTCCTTCAGTAGATCCTGTCCGTTCGCTGCAGCAAAGCTGGCGATCATCACCAGCGGTTGCAGGGCGTAATTATGATAAGCCAGCGCGCGTGCACCGCGTTTTTGTTCGTTGGGTAGTTGCCCATCGGCGGCGATCTGCCCGGCGGCAAGGCGAAACACCTTTATTGACCAGTCGTACAGATCCTGACGGTCGAGCGCAACCGCCGTGCTCATCACCGCCCAGGCCGCCCAGTAGCTGTGATTATTGGTTTTTTGCAGCGCCAGACCGTCCCAGTCTGCCACCACCAGGTCCGCCAGTTCCCCGAGCCAGTGCGCAACCTGCGCGTCTTCAGGCTGCGGTTGTAGCGTCAGCCAGCCTGTAGCGAGAGTGGCCAGCGCCCATTTACGCATTGCCCGCCCGGTATGGTTGGTCTGGGTTGAGGTTAATGCCCCCGCGCGGGCCCATGCGCGATAACCCTTCAGGAGACAGTTGAGCGTGGCGGGATCGCCGCTCTGTTTATAGCGCCAGACCATGGTCGAGATACCGCGTTCAAAGTCGACAATAGGTTGGGTATGGGAGCGAAACGCGCGTTCCGCTGCAGGGTTCAGGGTGGCGCGCGCGCTGTCTGAGCCTGCATATTTACTGGGAAAGTCCAGCGCCCCGGTCCAGGGGGCAGGCAGATCGACACACTTTCCGGCCAGGGTGTGCGGCAGGGGGCGGGTAAACCCCGGCGGCGGCACCAGCGGTGCCGCCCAGAGCAGGGAGGGTAAAAAGGCCAAAACAAGTAATAAACGCATTACTCAAGCTTACGCCAACAGCGCACCGCACGGCCACCCGAAACCGTGGCAAGCGCCTGCGGCTGTTCGCAGCCTGCGGTGGCCAACGGACAGCGGTCGCGGAAATAGCAGCCCGTCGGCAGCTGACGATTGCCCGGCAGATCGGTTTTTCGTAATGCCAGGGCATCATCCAGCGGTGCGCCGGTTTTCGGTACCGAGTCCAGCAGCAGCTGGGTGTAAGGGTGGGACGGGCTATTCAGTACCTGCTGTGTCTCGCCCAGCTCAACGATCTGCCCCAGATACATCACCGCCACCCGGTCACTCATGTGCCGGACCACCGAGACATTATGGGAAATCAGCACATAGGTTAGCGTCCGCTCACGCTGTAAATTGACCAACAGATTCAGAATTTGTGCCTGCACGGAAATATCCAGCGCGCTGGTAGGCTCATCCAGCACGATGATATCGGGGTCCGATGACAATGCCCTGGCAATGGCGATTCGCTGGCGCTGCCCGCCAGAAAAGGCATGCGGTAGACGATCGAGATATTCGGGGCGAATGCCCACCTGTTGCGCCAGCGCTTCGGCCAGACTGCGGCGGGCGCGTTCGTTACTGCGCGTTTTTATCCACACGGGTTCCGTGATGATCCGCCAGACCGGCAGGCGCGGATCGAGGGAGGAGAGCGGATCCTGAAACACCATCTGCATCCCGCTGCGGTCATGGTGGCAGCATTCGCCGGTGCTGGGCTTCAGCATGCCCATCAGCAGTTGGGCAAGGGTGCTTTTACCGCACCCTGACTCCCCGACCACCCCCAGGGTTTCACCGCGTTTGATCTGCAAATCGAGCCCGTTCAGGGCATGAACCTGTTCTGTCACCCGTCCCCGCCAGTTTTTCCGCGCCGGAAAATTCACATGCACTCGATTAAGCTCAAGTAATACTTCAGACATGACGAGTCTCCAGTTGCGGATACCAGCAGGCCGCGAGCTGGCCGGTGGCACCGTGCGGTGAGAGCGGCGGTATCTGGCTACATTGTGTTCCGGCGGCGAAGCAGCGTTCGCGAAACGCGCACCCCGTGGGCAAACGGGTCAGGTTGGGTACGGTGCCGGGGATCGCCGGCAGCATTTCGCGCGGTTCGCCATTTTCCGGGGCGCACTGCAGCAGGCCGATAGAGTAGGGATGCACCGGATGGGCAATCAGGGCATCGGTCGCTCCCGTTTCGATCACGCTTCCGGCATACATGACATACAGTCGATCGCAGAGTTGCGAGACGACCGCCATATCGTGGCTAATGAACAGCACCGAGGTGCCGCTGGCGCGGGCTTTATGCTTCAGCAACCGCAGCACCTGCAGCTGGACGGTCACATCCAGCGCGGTGGTGGGTTCATCGGCGATAATCAGATCCGGCTCGCAGGAGAAGGCCAGGGCGATCATCACCCGCTGGCGCATCCCCCCTGAGAGTTCGAACGGGTAGCGATCCATCACCCGCGCCGCATCGGGGATCTGCATCTCCTCCAGCAGCGAAATGGCCTTTTGCTGCGCCTCGCGGCGGGAGAGCGGCTGGTGCTGGCGGATCACCTCCATCATTTGTCGGCCGATGCGCCGGGTCGGGTTAAGGGCGGTCATCGGCTCCTGAAAAATCATCGCCACCCGGGCGCCACGCCACTGGCGCAGCTGTTTTTCGTGGGCAGTGAGCATGTCCTCCCCGAGTAGCGTCACCTGACCGCTGTGAATGCGATAACTCCCCTCGGGCAGCAGGCGCATTGCCAGCATGGCGGTAACTGATTTACCGGAGCCCGATTCGCCTACTACCCCCACGATTTCGCCGCGCTTAACCTCCAGCGAGACGCGGTTCAGAGCATGCACTTCACCGCGAAAAACAGGAAAGCTCAGGTGTAAATTGTCGATGGCTAAGACTGCGTCTCCCATTACTGTTTTCCTCCCGATTTCGGATCAAGCAGGTCACGAATGCCGTCGCCGAACAGGTTAAAACCCACGGCGGTAATCAGAATGGCCACACCCGGAAAAGCGCAATACCACCACTGATCGAGCACATAGTTACGGCCAACAGCCACCATCGCCCCCCATTCAGCGGTGGGCTGCTGTGCCCCCAGTCCGATGAATCCTAGCGTGGCTGCCATCAGAATGGCGCTGCCGATATCCAGCGATGCCTGGACAATAAGCGGCGGCAGGGCATTGCGCAGAATATGCCAGCTGATCAAATGCCAGCGTGACGCGCCAAAGGTGCGCGCCGCCTGTACATAGGTGAACTGGCGTACCACCAGCGTCTGACCGCGCGCCAGGCGCACATAAAACGGAATACGGACGATAGCAATTGCCAGCATGGCGTTGAACAGGCTTGGCCCCAGGGCCGCGGCCAGCGCCATGGTGAGGACCAGCGAGGGGATCGACAGCATAATGTCCATGACGCGCATAATGATGGCGTCGCCACGTCCGCCGATGACACCGGAGAAGCAGCCCAGCAGTGAGCCAATGCCACCGGCTATTACCACCACCGCCAGCCCTGCGGCGATGGATTGTTGGCTACCCACCAGCACCCGGCTAAACAGATCGCGTCCGACCTCATCGGTACCAAACCAGTGGGTTGCCGACGGCGCCTGTAAACGCGCGGTGAGATCGAGCGCATTCGGGTCGTGCGGGACAATCCAGGGTGACAGGATCATTAACAGCAGCATCAAGAGCATGATTAGCCCGCCCACCAGCGTCAGCGGACTCTGGCGCAGCAGCCATATTATTTTTGCCCAGTCAATGCGGGGCGGCGTGGCCTTTACGGTCACTGGCGTTTCCTGGCTTAACATCATTCAGCACCTCCGCGCCCGATACGGGGGTCGATCCACAGATAGAGCAGATCCACCACCAGATTGACTATCACGTAGGCCAGCGACACCACCACTGCAAAGCCCATTACTGACGGAAAATCCAGTGCCTGAATCGAGGTCACCACCCAGGCACCCATTCCCGGCCAGGCAAAGACGGTTTCGGTCAGCACCGCGCCATAGAGGAGGTCGCCCAGCGCCAGCCCCAGCACGGTGATGGACGGGATCATCGCGTTCGGCAAGGCATAGCGCATAATGATGTACCAGCCAGGCAGACCGCTGGCGCGGGCGGTACGAATATAATCCTCGCTAAGCTGTTCCAGCATTGCAGAACGGATCTGCCGCGCCACAATCCCCAGGTGGACAAAGGCCAGGGTCAGGGCGGGTAAAATCAGGTGCTGAAGCGCATTAAAGAAGACTTCGCCATTGCCTTCGATCAGCGCATCTATCAGGTAGAAGCCGGTGAAATGAGCAGGGGGATCCAGCCAGTCGTCAAGCCTGCCGCCGCCGGGCAGAATTTGTAGCTGACCGTAAAAGAGAACAATCACCCCCAGCCCTAGCCAGAAAGCGGGGGTCGAAATACCGGTGATGGCCATCAGGCGCACCAGATGATCCAGCCAGCGGTTACGGTAAACAGCCGACAAAATCCCGAGCGGCACGCCAATGAGCAGCGCCAGCAACAGGGCGCAGAACGCCAGTTCGAGGGTCGCCGGGAAGAACGCCTTCAACTCCTCCACCACCGGGCGGCCAGTGCGTATCGACGTCCCCAAATCGCCGTGTGCCAGCGCATTCACGTAGTGGCCAAATTGCACATATAACGGTTGGTCGAGCCCCAGCTGTAGCCGAATATTTTGCACAATCTCCTCACTGGCGCGGTCGCCTGCCAGCAGACGCGCCGGATCGCCGGGGATCATGTGCGAAATAATAAAGGTGATGATACAGACGCCAGCCACGACCAGGATAAGCCCCCAGCAGCGCTGCCGCACAATGCTCCAGAATGTCATACGCCCCTCCTGCGGCGCCGGGCCCCCGGCGCCGGCTCACGCTTATTTGCTCATCGTGGCGATGTTGAACACCTGCTCAAGCATCGGGTTAAAGGTGAAACCTTTGACCTCTTTGTTCATCGCCAGCTGGTAGTTTTTCTGGAACAGATAGACGTAGGCCGCTTCGTCGATCACGATCTTCTGCGCCTGCTGGTAATCTTTGGTCCGTTCGGCCTGGTCGGTGGTCTTCAACGCACTTTGCAGCAGCGAATCGACCGTTTTGTTCTCATAGAAAGCGCGGTTACCCGGTAGCCCTTTTTTGTCCGATTCGAACCAGTAGTTCATAAACATGTACGGGTCGGCGAAATCCGGACTCCAGTTACCTATCGCCATGTCGTAATCGCCTTTGCCTACGCGATCCCGCATGGTGGCGTTCGCCAGTTTTTCCAGCTTGACGTTAATACCGAGCTTACCAAGGCTGGCCTGGGTAGAGAGGGCGATCGGCTCCCAGTTCGGATCGTTATCTGAGTAGAGGAAGGTGAGGCTGGCCGGTTTCTCTTTCACCTTTTCCAGCGCCGCTTTGGCCTTGGCTTCGTCCAGACTGTACTGCTGGGCCGTTGCGTCAAAGCCCCACATCCCCTCAGGAATGGGGCCGCGCATCTGCTTACCGTTGCCGCTCAGAATCCCTTTCACCATCCCCTGATAATCGGTAGACCAGGAGATGGCCCGACGCAGATCGACCTGGTTCAATGGCGCTTTGCTGTTGTTCAGGTAGAGGTAGGTCACTCGCAGGGAGGGGTACTCGGCCACGGCCACTTTGCCCTCCTGCTTCAGGGCGGTAAGCTGATCCACCGGCAGGGCATCGGCGATATCGATATCACCCCGCGAAAGCTGCAGACGGCGAGATGCGCTCTCACCGATGATCTTCACCGATACGCGCTTAAACGCCGGTTTTTTCCCCGGCCAGTGCGGGTTGGGTACCAGGATTAACTGCTGGCCTTTCTGCCAGCTTTTCAACATAAAGGGACCGGATCCGGCCGTGTGTTGCGCCAGATATCCGCGCGCATCATCCGCCGCGTTAGCTTTCAGGACCGCCGGGTTAATAATCGAGGCCCCATCGTTGGCCAGCGTATAGAGGAATGGCGCAAACGGCTGGTTCAGAGTGAATTTCACCGTGTGCGCATCCACCGCTTCGACCTGCAAATCTTTAGGGAAGGCCTCTGCCGGTCCCTGACCAATTTTCAGCAGCCGCTCAAACGAGGCCTTGACTGCCTCAGCGGTGACCGGGGTGCCGTCGGCGAAACGGGCGTTGTCTTGCAGGGTGAAGGTCCAGGTTTTCTGGTCTTCGGACGCTTTCCAGCCGCTGGCAAGATCGCCTTCAATCTCCGTTGAGCCCGGCTTGTACTGCACCAGACGTTGATAAGAGGGGTAGGTCACCGTCCAGTCGTTATTATCGATGGTCACGGCCGGATCGAGGGTTTGCGGGTCGGCGGCTTTACCAATGACCAGCATATCTTTCGGCACCGCGGCCTGAGCGGCAGGGAGCGCCAGGGCGAGGGCCGCGGCAATCAGCGCGGGGCGAAACAGGTTGAGTGTGTTCATAGCAAGGCTCCAGCGAGTAAAAGGGTGTGCGTCAAAAACAGGCGAAACGGTCTTCAAGCAGCGGATAGCTGGCAGCAAGCGGCAGCTCGAAGTGCCACCATTCGGAACTGATGCCAACAAATCCCCCGCCGGCCATGATGCCGTTCAGCAGCAGACGGTTGCGCTGCGCCTCTGGCGGAACGGAGGAGTGAAAGGCGTGAGAGCGGTCGTGCATTTCGTCAAAGCCCGCCCCCATATCCAGCACCGCCCCGCGGGCGTCCATCAGCGTGACGTCGATAGCCGTACCGCGGCTGTGGTTCGAGCCGGTAGAGACATCCACCACGTATTGCGGATCCGGGCATGCCTCCCACAGGCGAGCCTGGGCCGCCTGCGGGCGATAGGCGTCATACACCAGCAGCTGTAAACCGGCGAGGTCGGCAATACTTATCGCTTTCGCCAGCGCGGTTATAGCATCCGGATGCAGCAGACAGCGCGCCTCGCGGTAGACAGGGCGGCCGGTAATGTTGTCGGCCGTGGCATACTTCAGGTCGATATGCAGGGTAGGAAACGTCCTGGCGACGTCGACCAGTTGACACTCTTCGGGCATAGCTCCGCTCCTTAACGTTCGAATTGACCAAACTCTTGTTGTAATTGCCGGTTTGCCGCCAGGCGGGTGGGCAGGGCATCGCCCAGCGCCTGGACCACGCCCGACAGCAGCAGGTTAAATAGGCAGCTCACCGGGGCCAGAGAGTCCCAGAAGTGGCCGGTATCGGTTTTCACCTGCAGAAGATCGATGGGGTAATCCCGCGCCCAGGGGCACCAGATATCGGTGATCAGTACGGTACGGATCTGTCGCTCACAGGCTACCCGGCAAAACTGACGGGCCACCGAGGAGTAAGCGCGGGTATCGGTCAGTACCACGTAGGGGTGGCTAAAGCCGGAGTTGAGCGACTCAACCCAGCTGCCGGAGAGCCCTTCGCTATAAATGACGCGCGGACGCAGATACTCCAGATGGCTGAAGAAGGCGTTGGCGATGCCGCGGGTGGACTGGATCCCCAGCACAAAGACCGCGTCAGCGGTGGCCAGATGGTGTACCACCCGTTGAAAACCCTCGCTTTGCGCCAGCTGGTAGACATGCCCTATAGCATCCATTTCCAGCGCGAGAGAGCGCTGCGCCCGGTCAGGAAGCGTCTGCTGCTGCTGCCAGGAGTCGAGACGCTCTTTCATCCCCCAGGGCTGATAGGGGGCGGCAGGCCATTCGCGCAGACTTTTTTTGGCATCATCCAGATTGCGATAACCCAGTTTGCGTAAGTAACGTCCCACGGTGATACCGCTGGTGCCGGTGGCCTGCGCGATGCTCTCTGCCGTTTCAAACGGGATTTGACCCGCATGGGCCAGCAGCCAGCTCGCAACCCGTTTCTCGGTAGGGGTGAGCTGGCTAAAACCGCCTTCTATACGCGCCAGAAATTCAGTGTGTGGAGTCATGCCGCCTCGCTGTTAACGGGTTGTCATCACCGGAAAAACTGTTACCTGATTAACAATGCAGGACGCGTGCCAATCCAGCCCATGCCAGAAATGGCGGGTTTCTCTGCAATATTCAATTAACTTATGAGTAACATTAGTGCAACATGGCGCACTTTTGGTGCAGCCAGGCCGCGTTGAAGGTATGAAATTAGTGAGTACGTCACGGGCATCACATTTTTGTGGGCCGGGAGAAACGCGCTAAGATAGCGTCAATCCCATTCTGGAAAGGAAGCCCATGCGCGCCCAGATGTTCTCCACCGTGAAAATTGTCGCTAAGGTACTGGGCGTCGTCCTGATCGTGCTGCTGGCCTTCCGGATTTATAAATCGCAGACCGGCCCCGCGCTGCACCCGTGGCACACCTGGACTGCGCCGGAGATGTCGGCGCGCGATATTGATCAGGCGACGTTTGCCGATTATCTGCGTCAGGAAGGGCAGATCTTCCAGGCATTACAGCGCGACGTGGTGGATAAGACAAAAGGTGACGAGCAGACGCCGCTGAACCGCTATTACCGCAACAGCCTGGTCTGGCCCGGACAGTTTTCGTTGCAGGGGAATCGCTCCCGGGTGCTGCTGCCTGAGGGTACGCCACGCGGTACGGTGGTGTTACTGCATGGACTAACTGACTCCCCCTACAGCGTGCAGCGCATCGCCGCCGACTATCAACAGCGTGGATTTGTGGCCGTCGTGCCGCGTCTGCCGGGCCACGGTACCGCACCGGGCGCGCTCAGTGATGTGGAGTGGGAGCAGTGGATGGCGGTGACCCGTCTGGCCGTGCGTGAAGCCCATCGTCTTGGCGGGGCAAAGGTGCCGCTGCATCTGGTGGGCTACTCCAACGGCGGGGCGCTGGCGTTGAAATACGCTCTCGACGCCCTTGATGACAACCACCTGGCGAAACCCCAGCAGCTGATTTTGATTTCGCCGATGATTGGCGTCAGCGCCTTCGCCCGTTTTGCCGGGCTGGCGGGGCTGCCCGCGCTGCTTCCGCCCTTCGCCAAAGCGGCATGGCTGAATATTCAGCCGGAATACAATCCCTTTAAATACAACTCGTTCCCAGTGAACGGGGCGCGCCAGAGTTGGCAACTGACCCAGGCGTTGCAACAGCAGATCCGCCGTTATGCCGACAAGCAGAGCCTGACGGCGCTTCCTCCGGTACTGGCCTTCCAGTCTGTTATGGACAGCACCGTCAGCACCCGTGCGGTGGTGGATATGCTGTTTAATCTGCTTCCGTCTAACGGCAGCGAGCTGGTCATTTTTGACATCAACTAGGCCGCCAGTCTGCGCCCGTTCCTGCGTCCGGGGGCGTATCTTTCGGTTGATGCGCTGTTACCTCCGCCGCCGCGCCGATATACGACGACGGTGGTGACCAATGCCTCGGCGCAGACCCTGAAAACGGTCGCGCGCAGGCTGCCCGCCGGGGCAGTGGCGGCGCAGATTACGCCGCTCACTACCCCCTGGCCGGCAGATATCTATTCCCTCTCACACGTGGCGCTGCCGTTCCCGCCGCAGGACGATCTCTACGGTACCCGGCCAGTCGATCCGCAGCGGTTTGGCATAAATCTGGGTAATGCGGCCCTGCGTGGCGAAACGGGGGGATTGATCGCCGGCATGGACGCCATGATGCGACTTACCTCAAACCCTTTCTACGACTATATGTTACAGCGGATCGTGCAAACAGCGCCCAGTACGCCAGCGCCAGCCCGCTGATGAACGCGCCCGCAGCACAGACGGCGTGCCAGCCACCCCAGGCCCACAAATGGGTGGCGAGCCACGCGCCGCTGGCGCTACCCAGCGAATAGAAAGCCATATACACCGCAACCAGACGGCTGGTTGCCTGCGGGCGTTGCGCGAAGATCAGGCTCTGGCTCGTGACGTGCACCGCCTGTACGGCAAAATCCAGCAGAATGATGCCCAGCGTCAGAATGATAAGAGACCCTTCGCCGCAGGCCATCAGCCCCCAGCTCAGTAACAGCAGCAACAGTGCCCAGCCTGTGACCCGCAGCCCCAGGCCGCGATCCGCCAGGAGACCAGCCTGACGCGCCGCCAGCGCCCCGGCAATGCCCGCTATCCCGAACAGACCAATCTGGCCCGGGCTGAGGTCATACGGCGCACCGCTTAACGGGAACACCAGCGAGGTCCAGAGCAGGCTAAAAGCCATAAAAATCAGCAGAGCGAGGAGGGCGCGTACCCGCAGCACAGGCAGTTCCCGCCAGAGCGCAAACAGCGAGAGCAGCAGCTCGCTATAGGGGCGAGGCGGCTTCTGCGTTTCCTCCTGCGGCGCAGTGCGGATAAAGAGCAGCGCCATGCCCAGCATCGCCAGGGCAGAAAAGAGAAGCACAATACGCCAGGAGCTCCACTCCCCAAGCAACCCGGCCACCACTCGCGCCAGTAAGATCCCCAGCACCACGCCGCTCGTGACTCTCCCAGTCGCTTCGCCCCGGCGCGCACTCTCCGTCAGGCTGGCGGTATAGGCCACCACAATCTGGACCACCACCGCCAGCAGTCCCACCACGCCCATAAGGGTGCTGAGCATCAGCAATGACCCTGCCTGCGAGGCGATCGCCAGCAGCAGGCTACTCATTAGCATCAATGAGGCGATCAGCGTTTTACGATTCACTCTGTCGCCCAGCGGCACTAAAAACAGCAGCCCCAGCCCATAGCCCGTCTGGGTCGCGGTGATAATCCATCCCATGCTTGCGGTACGCGCGTGCAGGTCATGGGCAATCTGGTCGAGAAGGGGCTGGGTCATATAGACATTGGCTACCGCAAACGCGCAGAGCACGGCGAAGAGAAACAGCTGCCGGGAGGTGAGCAGCGGCGTGGCGCGTGACGATTCGGTCAGGCTCATTTGCATTACCCTCTAAACTGGTTTTAAATAAAAACCAGATTACTATCACCTGGTCTGGTTTTTATTTGCAACCAGTTTTTACGTAGAGGGTACTTTATGACGCACGAAGAGACGTTTATCACCACCACCTGTCCGGTAGCCCGCAGCGTGAATGTGCTGGGCGATCGCTGGATATTGATGATTATCCGCGACGCGTTTGACGGAATTTCCCGCTTTAGTGATTTTCAAAAGAGTACCGGCGTGGCCAAAAATATCCTGGCCGCGCGGCTAAAAACTCTGACAGAGGCAGGCATCCTGATGCAGACCCCAGCCAGCGAAGGCGGGGCATATAAGGCTTATCATCTGACTGCGCGTGGTGAGGCGCTCTTCCCGCTGGTTGTCTGCCTGCGTCAATGGGGTGAGATGAACCTGTTTAACGAAGGCGAGGCGATGTCTCATCTGCAAACGGCCGATGGGCAATCCCTTGCGAAACTGGAGGTCACGGATAAGGATGGCAACCGGGTGGAGGCCCGAGAAACCCGCCGTGTTATCGCTCCTGACGGCAAGCATTCAAATTAGTTATATTCATGTCAGAATATGTATAATTCACAGGCCGCAACGATATCTTTAGTAGCACAATATGAAGTATGCTAAACAATAGCTTATAACAACATTTCACCGACCGGGACCCATTGCTGTGCTGACTACACTTATCTACCGAAGCCAGTTAAATTCCTCCTGCGAATTGTTATCTATCACCGCTTTGATTGAAAAAGCGAAGCACAGCAATGTGAAGTTGGGTGTCACCGGTATTTTGCTCTTTAACGGTACGGAATTTTTGCAAATTCTCGAGGGGGCAGAAGAGACCGTCGATACGCTTTTCAAGACCATCCGGGACGACAGGCGGCACCATAGCGTGGTGGAGCTGATGCGCGATTATGGCCCGCGTCGTCGTTTTGAAAACGTGGGAATGTTGCTTTTCGATCTGCGCGTTGATATGCCGAAATCCATCCTGACCTCCGTGCTGAGCTACAGCAAAATAGAACGCTATCTGGCTTCGGAAGATCGGGTTTTCAAATTCATTCAGCAATTTATTAGCAAAACTCAGCGGCCAGAGCCTGCCGCGACCTCGTCTCCTGAACGGTGGACACTCACCCAGGAGCAGGCCCCCTTTGGCCCGCCGCGGGGTGAGCTGATCGATAACCAGATGTGCCAGTTCGCCCTGCAGCCGATTGTCGAGCCTGGTGAAGGAAAAATCTCCTCGCTGGAAGCCCTGATCCGCAGTAATGACGGAGGCAGCCCGGAGCGCTTTTTCAGCGCTATCGACAGCGATAAAGTTTACGAAGTGGATCTGCAAACCAAAGCGTATGCCTTCGCGCTGGCCGAAAAAATTGGTATTGGCGATCATAAAATCGCCATCAATCTGCTGCCGATGTCGCTGGTAAATGTGCCCGGCGCGGTGGAATTTTTGATGGAGCAGATCCTGCGCCATGGTCTGGTGCCGGAGCAGGTGGTCATTGAG